>NZTV01000090.1 GCA_002703245.1 Microbacterium sp. | reverse complement strand
CGACCTCGTTCGGCTCACCCGCCGACGCCATCGACGCCGGTATCGGGATGGTGTTCCAGCACTTCAAGCTCGCCGACAACCTCAGCGTGCTCGACAACGTCATCCTCGGCGCAGAACCCCTGCGGCGGGGCGTGGTCGACCGCGCGGGCGCCCGGCGACGGATCATGGAGATCTCGGAGCGGTACGGACTCCAGGTCGACCCCGACGCGATGGTCCGCGACCTCGGCGTCGGGGTCCGGCAGCGCATCGAACTCATCAAAGTGCTCTACCGCGGCGCGCGCATCCTCATCCTCGACGAGCCCACCGCGCTGCTGACCGTGCAGGAGGCGGAAGACCTCCTGCAGCGGTTGCGGGAGATGTGCGAGACCGGGCTGACCGTCATCTTCATCTCCCACCACCTCGACGAGGTACTCGCCGCGAGCGACCACATCACCGTCATGCGGGCGGGCCGTGTCGTCGCCGACGTCGCCCCGGGCGACCTCGCCGCCGCCGACCTCGCCGTCCTCATGGTCGGCACCGCCCCCCTCGAACTCCCCCGCCGCCCACGCCAGGACGGGCGCGCCGACGTCCTCGAACTGACCGGCGTGACGGGCACCAGCGAATCCGGCGCACGCCTGAACGGGGTCGACCTCGTGGTCAGGCGCGGCGAGATCGTCGGCGTGGCCGGCGTGGAGGGCAACGGGCAGGACGAGCTGATCGAGGCAGTGCTCGGCGTCCTGCCCCTCAGCAGCGGATCCGTCGTCCTCGACGGACGTGACCTCGCCGGGGTCGCCACGGTGCGACGGCACGCCGAAGGCATCGGCTGTATCCCCCAGGACCGGCAGCGGGAGGGTCTGCTCGTCGACCAGCCGCTGTGGATGTCGCGCCTGCTCGGCCACACCCACGACCGTCAGCTGGCCCGCCGCGGCCACGTGCGGGTGGGACGTGTCCGTGCCGCCGCCGAACACGTCGTGCGGACCTCCGACGTGCGCACACCCGGCATCGACGTGCTCGCCTCGGCCCTCTCGGGTGGCAACCAGCAGAAGTTCATCGTCGGACGCGAGCTCGACGCACGACCGACGCTCCTGATCGCCGCCCAGCCCACCCGCGGGGTCGACATCGGGGCGCAGAGACAGATCTGGTCGCGTCTGATCGCGGCCGCGAACGAGGGGATGGCGATCCTGCTGATCAGCACCGACATGGAAGAGCTGACGACGCTCTCCGACCGTATCGCCGTCATCTCGCGCGGGCGCATCACCGCCGAGTTCGATGCCGAGACCGCCTCCCGCGCCGCCATCGGACGCTCCATGACGGCGGGCGCGGCATGAGCGCCGCGACCGGTCGGCTGCGGGCCCTGCGCGACATGCTGCATCGCGCGGTCAACGGCCCGCGCCTTGCGACCACCTCGCTGCAGATCGTCGCCGTGGCACTGTCCCTCCTGTTCGCGATGCTGCTGCTGGGAGTCGTGCTCGCGCTGTACGGCACCAGCCCCACCGCCGTGGTCTCGGTCGTCGGCCAGTACGCGATGACCCCCGAGGGCTGGGTGGCGATCGTGAACAAGGGCACGACCTATTACATCGCCGGCCTCGCCGCGGCGATCGGGTTCCGCATGTACCTGTTCAACATCGGCATCGACGGCCAATACCGGTTGGGCGTGTTCTTCGCCGCCGTCGTGGGCGGGTGGCTTTCCCTGCCCTGGTTCCTGCACATCCCGATCATGGTCGCCGTCGCCGCCGCGGTCGCCGGCGCCTACGCCGCGATCGCCGGCTACCTCAAAGCCCGCCGCGGGGTCTCCGAGGTGATCAGCACGATCATGCTCAACGCGATCGCCACCGGGGTCATCGCCTACCTCATCTCCCCCGACCAACTCGGCGTGCAGGAGGAGGGAAGCAACAACATCCAGACCGCCCTCATCCCCGAAAGCGGATGGCTCCCGGCCATCACCATCCCCGGTGCCGGGGATGTCTACGGCTTCGCCGCCATCGCCGTGCTCATCGGGGTCGCGTACTGGTACGTCACCACGCGCACCCGGTTCGGGTTCCAACTGACGGCCGTCGGCGCCGCCCCCCGCGCCTCGCTGCTAGCCGGCATCGACCCCAAACGGATGATCCTGCTCACCATGGTCGTCTCCGGCGTGATCGCGGGGCTCTGCGGCCTGCCCGAGCTGCTCGGCTCGACGCACCGCTACGGCATCAGTTTCCCCGCCGGACTGGCCTGGGCCGGACTGTCCATCGCCATCGTCGGGCGAAACCATCCGATCGGCGTGGCACTCGCGGCTCTGCTGTGGGCGTTCCTCGAGCGCTGCTCGGTGCCGCTGGATCTCATCGGCATCCCGAAAGAGGTGGTGCAGGTCGTGCAGGCCATCGTGGTGCTCGCCGTCGTGACCTCCTACGAATTGGTGCACCGCTACTCCGCATCACGCGAGCGCCGCCGGGCCGCACGCTTCGCCGCCCGAGAGGAGGTCTCGGCATGACCGTCACATCCACCCGCCCCGACCTGACACCCCCGACCACCCGCACACGCCGCGTGCCGCGCTGGGTGTGGGTGGTGCTGATCGCCATGTCGGTCCCCCTCGTCGCCGTGCTGGCCGAGACGCCCGACCTCACCTCCGAGGGCCTGACCGGGGCCACACTGCGCTTCACCGTCCCGATCCTCCTGGCGGGCCTGGGCGGGCTGTGGGCCGAACGCGGCGGCACCCTCAACATCGGCCTCGACGGCATGATGATCATCGGTTCCTGGACCGGCGCGTGGGTCGCCCTGTCGTACGGACCCTGGGCGGCCCTGCTGGGAGGTGTCATCGGGGGCGCGTTCGCGGGGGTGTTCCAAGCGCTGCTGACCCAGAACCTCGGCGTGGACCAGGCGATCTCCGGAATCGTGGTCAACATGATGGCCATCGGCCTGGTGCGCTTCCTGTCGTCGGTCACCTTCGCCGAAGAGCCCGGGGGCAGCATCACGCAGTCCCCGACGCTGGAACAGTTGCCGCTGGTGAGCCTCCCGGGGGCGGAGCTTCTGCTGGGCCCCCTCGCCGGCCAGGGGATCCTGTTCCTCTCCGACGCCGCCGCGATCATGCTGGGCTTGGTCACCGACGTGTCGGTCGGCACGCTGTTGGCCTTCTCGCTCGTGCCGATCACATGGTGGGTGCTGGCCAAGACCCGCTTCGGTCTGAGGGTGCGCGCGACGGGGGAGAACCCGGCCGCGGCGGACTCACTCGGCGTCTCGCCCTACCGCATCCACTACCTCACCCAGGGGATCTCCGGGGCGCTGGCGGGCCTGGGCGGCGCGTACATGGTGGTCGTCGCCAGCTCGCTCTACCGCGAAGGTCAGATCGCCGGGCGCGGATTCATCGGCCTGGCCACGGTGATCTTCGGCAACTGGCATCCCGGGGGCGTCCTCACCGGGAGCCTGCTGTTCGGCTTCACCGACGCCCTCCGCACGCGCCAGGAGGCATCGGTCAACGCCCTCCTGCTGTTGGGGGCGGCGATCCTGCTGGCCCGGTGCGTGTGGCTGTTCGCCGCGAACCGCCGGAAGGAATCCCTCTGGTACGGCGCGTTCGGCCTGCCGGTCCTGCTGTGGTACCTGTTCGGCGACGGCGTCCCCAGCGAACTGGTGAGCATCGCCCCCTACCTGGTCACCCTCGTCGTGCTCATGGCCGCACACCACACCTTGCGGCCCCCCGCCGCCGTCGGGGTCCCCTACCGACGGTCGGAGGAGTAACCCGTGCCCACCGTCCCTCTCGACGCCGCGCGCACCGCAGCATGGACCTACCCGGTCCTCGCCGACGCACGCGCCGCGCACGCGACGTGCCGCGATGTCACCCTCGATGTCGACCGACTCGCGCAGGTCGCCGACTGGATGCAGTTCGAGACCTTCCCCCCGATCGAGCCCGACGCGCCGGCCCCCGGCGACGGCGGCCCGACACGGGAGGCGCAGATCGATTTCACGCTGGTGACCGGTGCGATCAACTTCGCCTACACCGACTTCGACACGAGGGTGCCGTGGTCCATCGAGGTCGACGGGCGGGAGCTGATCGACGCCGACGCGATGTTCGTCCGTTTCGAGCAGGCGATCGCCGCGGGGATCCCGGTCCTCGAGGGAACCTGGCTGGCCGAGGTCACCCCGGCGGCACTCGGCGAGATCCTCCACGGCCCCCGTCCGATCCCGATGCTCGCCGAACGTGCCGCCGTGCTGCGCTCGGTCGGTCGCGTGCTGGTCGATCGCTACGCCGGGCGCTTCCATGTCTTCGTCGAGGACTGTCCGCCCCGCCTCTACGCCGACGGTGCGGGGATGCTCGAGCGCCTGACGCGGGAGTTCTCCGCCTACGACGACTCGTCCGTGCTGCACGGCCGCGCGGTACGGATCGACAAGCTCGCCCAGCTGGGGATGTGGATGCTGCACCATCGCGGGCTGGTCCGTTTCGACGACATCGACGCGCTCTCGGCGTTCGCCGACTACATCGTGCCCGCCGCGTTGCGCGCGATGGGCGTGCTGCGATACTCCCCGCCCCTGGCGGAAGCGGTCGACGAGGGCGTGCTGCTCCCGGCCGGATCGACCTGGGAGAACGAGATCCGCGTGCAGACCGTGTACGCCTGCGGCCTGCTGACCGACGCGCTGAACGCACGGCGTCCGGGCACACCGCTGATCGTCCCCCAGATCGACTTCCGCCTGTGGTCCGCGTTCCACGACCGCATCCGGCCCCACCACCTGACCCAGACCACCGCCTACTGAGAGTCTCCATGCGCCTTCTCCGCGACGTCCGCGACATCCCCTACGACCGCACCGGCGAGCGCCTGCCGATGATCCTCGACGTCGACACCGGCATCGACGACACCCTCGCGTTGATCTACGCCGCGGCACACCCCGACATCGACCTGGCCGGCGTGACCTGTGTGGCCGGCAACGTGCCTCTCGACGATGTCGTCCACAACACGCTCGGTGTACTCGAGACCGCCGGGCGCACCGACGTGGAGGTCGCCGCGGGCGCCGCGGGCCCCGTCGCCCGGCCCCTCGAGACCACCCCGGAGACCCACGGGCCCCACGGCATCGGGTACGCGCAGGTCTCACCCACCACCACCGTCTCCGACCGGCACGCGGTCGACCTCATCGTCGAGACCGCGCGGCGCCGACCCGGCGAGGTCACGCTGGTGACGCTGGGGCCGCTGACGAACCTCGCGGCCGCGGTGCTCGCCGAACCCCGCCTGCCGCTGTTGCTGCGGGACGTGTTCATCATGGGCGGGACCTTCTTCGAAGCCGGCAACGCCGCCCCGCGCGTGGAGTGGAACATCCACGTCGACCCGGAGGCGGCCAAGATCGTCTTCCACCGGTGGAGCGCGTGCGCGGAGGAAGGCGCCGCACCGCTGACGGTCATGGGGCTGGATGTGACCGAGACCTCGCGGATCGACGCGTCCGGTCTCGCCGACGTCGCCCGGGCCTGCGGCCTTCCGGTCGCCGCCGACGACGACGTCGCGATCATGTCGACGGCGTTCGGGGACCCGCTGCTCGACCTCGTGCGCGACAGCCTGCGCTTCTATTTCGAATTCCACGAGACGGCCGACGGCTTCTACGGCGCGCACATCCACGACCCGTTCGTGGTCGGCGCTGCACTCGACCCCTCCCTCATCCACACGCGGGCGACCGTCGTCGACGTGCAACTGGGCGGGGCGATGACCGACGGGGAGACCGTCGCCGACTGGCGCGGACACCTCGACAAGGGCGTGAACGCCCGCGTCGCCGTCGCCGGCGACGGCGCGGCTTTCGGGGAGCGGCTGCGCAGCCTGCTCGCCGACGCAGCGTCACTCTGAGCGGCCTCCCCCCGGCCCGCCCCCCGCGGGCCCACCTACGGGAGGCACGGCGAAGGCCCCGCCCTGAGGCGGGGCCTTCGTCGTGGGGTCTCAGCCCTGCAGACCGATGCTGGGGTCGATGAACTCGTTGGTGACCAGCGTGTCGGGGGTGATCTCGGTCACGTCGTACTCGGTGTACTCGCCGACGAGGTCGATGAGTTCCTGCACGCGCGCGGTGTCATAGCTGCCGAGGGCGCCGTCCGCGCCGTTGCCGACCAGGCCGAGCTCCTTCTGCTTGTCGATCGACCACTCCGCGAGGTCCTCGGTGTAGATCCAGCCGGTGTCGTACTCGTCGACCAGTTCGACGATGAACGCGTTGGTCGCCGCCGGGTCCTCGATGTAGGCCACCTCGGCGCGCTGCATGATCGGGATGAGCTCGCTCAGGCAGTCGGCCTGCTCGGTCACATCCGCCTGACGCACGACCATCGACTGGAAGTACTCGGCGAAGCCCAGGTCGTGGATCAGACCGATCTCGACCGGCTTGCCCCACTCCTCCGCAGCCTCGACCTCGTACATGTACGGCTCGGCCGACGCGAAGCCGACCTCCGCGACCGAACCGCCGGCGGCGATGAAGCTCGCGGGCTTCGGCGCGTCCGACTGGTCGACCTGGCTCTCATCGATGACGCCGGTGCCGAGGAGGTAGTCCTGCCACACGGTCTGGTCCGAGCCCATGAGGATCGTGACGTCCTCATCCTTCAGGTCGGCGATGCTCTCCACCTCGGGATAGGTCTCCGGGTCCCAGTAGATCGAGTAGGGGCTGACCTCGAGGGTGGACATGACACCCACCACCGGGTTCGACTCCACCGCGGGGATCGTCTCGGTGACGCGTCCGTATCCCATGAAGATGTCGTCGTCCTGGTACAGCAGCGACTGCACCGGCTGGTATCCGACCGACGACCCGCCGATGCGGATTTCGACGTTGACACCGGCGGACTCGTCGCCGTCCATCAGAGTGCCCGTGACGGACTTGTTGTCGGTGTCGATCGTGTAGTCGTCACCGACGAGCTCGTAGATGCCGCCGTGCTCGGACTCCGGCTCCCAGTCGGCCTGGATGACGATGGTCTCGGGGCAGACGTCGGTGAGCACGCCGGATGCGGCCGCTTCGGTCGGCTCGGGGTCGGACGAGCTCGAGCAGCCCGCCGTGAGCGCGACGCCGCCGACCGCGGCGATGGCCGCGAAGGTGCGCAGGCCTGTGTGCTGTGCCTTCTTCATGGGGTGTGGTCCTTTCGATCGAACGGCGCCGAAGCGGCCGTGCAGAGGTGGTGCCGGGTAGGTGCTCGGGTGGGGGGTGGGGCGTCCGCCGGCGCCGACGAAGGGGTCATCGCGACCACGCCTCCGACCAGCGTCCGACGATTCGGCGACCGAGCATGCCGAAGAACCAGAACATGAGGACACCGAGACCGCACGCCGCCAGCACGGTGGCGAGCATCTCGGCAGCCTCCAGCCGCGAGCTGTATCGGGCGATCAGCAGACCGAGCCCGATCGCTCCGCGACCGAAGAAGTAGTCACCGACCACCGCACCGACCACGGCGAGGCCTGCGGCCGTCTGCAGTCCGGTGAAGATGTCGGGCAGCGCGGCGGGCAACTGCAGCCGCACCAGCCGGGTCATCCGCCCCGCATGCCGCAGCGTGAACAGGTCGTGCAGCCCCGGGTCGGCGCCGAGCAGACCTTTCAGCGGATTGATGATGAGGGGGAACAGCGCGATGATGACGCAGACGACCACGCGGGCCCCGAAGTCGAAGCCGAACCAGAACCCGATCACCGGGATGATCGCCAGCGTGGGGATCGTCTGCAGGAACACCGCGTACGGGTAGAGCATGTTCTCGATCCACTTGGCCTGGCTCATGAGGATCGCCTGCCCGACGCCCAGCACGAAGGCGATCGCCAGTCCGACCGTCGCGACCTTGAACGACTCCCACGCGGCGGAGAGGATGTCACTCCTGGTCTCGGGGACGAAGAATCCGTCGATGATCACCTCGTGCGGCGGGGGCAGGAGGAACTGCTTCCCCGGCTCGAGGACCAGGTACGAGATGGCGTACCACAGCGCGATGATGAGGGCGAAGAACGCCAGGGGCGGAACGATGCGCTTCCACCGCGCGCCCTGGCCCGATCCTGCCGAGACGGTGAACTGCGTGGCCATCAGGAGACCTCCCCCAACGCGGTGGCCACTTCCTGCTCCAGGTGGGCGAACTCCGCGGTGAATTTCAGGTCGACCGGGCGGGGGAAGGCGAACGGTACGTCGAACGACGCGACGACCCGCCCGGGTCGTGCCGCCATCACGAGGACCTTCGTCGACAGGAAGATCGATTCGTCCACGGAGTGGGTGATGAACAGTCCCGCGAAGCGGCGCTCGGCGAACAGGCTCATCAGCTCCTGATTGAGGCGGACGCGGGTGATCTCGTCGAGCGCACCGAACGGTTCATCGAAGAAGAACAGGTCGGGCTCGACCACGAGGGCGCGTGCCAACGACGCACGCATCCGCATGCCGCCGGAGAGCTGACGTGGCAGCAGGTGCGAGTACTGCGCGAGCCCGACGGTCTCCAGCGCCGCATCGACGCGTCGCGTGAGCTCGTCGTCGGGCATCTTGTCGAGCTTGCCGAGCAGCTCGACGTTCCGGCGGACGGTGCGCCACGGCATCAGCGTGGCGTCCTGGAAGACATAGCCGACGTTGTCGGTCGATCGGTCGATCGATCCCGACGAGGGCTCCGTCAGCCCCGAGCCCAGGCGCAGCACCGTGGACTTGCCACAGCCGGAGGGACCGATGATCGAGACGAACTCCCCCCGGCGGATGTCGAGGTCGAGCCCGTCGAACACCGGGCTCGCACCGAACGACATCCCGACATCTCGGAACGAGATGATCGGTGGCTCTTCGGGGTTGACGGTCATGCTGCTCCTCATGTGACGCCGCGGCGGGGCGTCTGTGTCTCGGGTGTTCCCGAAGCTACGTCGCCGCACCCGCCCTCGACAAAGCGGATTGCCGCGAAATCACGGGGTTTTACACGCCTTTTACGACCCGACCCCACCGCGCGTTACAGGGCGGGGGACAGAGTGACAGTGGGCCTGTCTCCCAGAATCAGCAGAGACACACACCGCGGGCGGGCTTCGCTAGGGTCGGTCCCGTCTCCCGAGGAGGAACGACATGCCCGAACCCCGTTTCACGATCGACGTCATCGCCGGCGACGGCATCGGGCAGGAGGTCGTCCCCGCCGCGCGACGCTGCGTCGATGCCGCCGTCGCCTCCGCCGGGATCGGCCTCACATGGCGTGAGCGCGACTGGGGTTCGGATCACTACCGGCGTACCGGGCGGATGATGCCCGTCGACGCGCTCGAGACGATGGCGTCCGCGGATGCGATCATGCTCGGCGCCGTCGGCGAGCCCGGGATCCCCGACGATGTGACCCTGTGGGGACTGCTCATCCCGATCCGACGCACGTTCGACCAGTACGTCAACCTGCGTCCGGTGCGACTTCTGCCGGGCACCACCAGCCCCCTCCGCGGGATCGACGAGCTGGACCTGGTGATCGTGCGGGAGAACGTCGAGGGCGAATACTCCTCGGTCGGTGGCAGGTTCGACCGCCCCGGCGGCGACACCGTCGCCGTGCAGGAATCGCTCTTCTCACGAAGCGGCACCGCGCGCGTCGCGCGATACGCTGCTCGGCTGGCCGCCTCGCGCCGGGGCACGCTGGTGTCGGCGACGAAGTCCAACGGCATCATCCACACCATGCCGTTCTGGGACGAGGTCGTCGCCGAGACCGTCGCCGAGACCGCACCGGATGTGCGGTTGCGCAGCGTGCTCATCGACGCCCTCGCCGCCGAGCTCGTCCTGCACCCCCATGCCAGCGATGTGATCGTCGCCTCGAACCTGTTCGGCGATATCCTCTCCGATCTCGCCGCGGCCCTCGCCGGGTCGATCGGGGTCGCCCCCAGCGCCAGCCTGAACCCGGAGCGGACCCATCCGTCCCTGTTCGAGCCGGTGCACGGGTCGGCGCCCGACATCGCCGGGCGCGGCGTCGCGAACCCCGTCGCCCAGATCTGGTCGGCCAGCCTCATGCTGAGCCATCTCGGCCTCGACGCCCCCGCGGCGGCCCTGTACGACGCGATGGTGGCCACGATGTCGGCGGGGACGCTCACCGGCGACCTCGGCGGAGACGCGACGACGGAGTCGTTCACGGACGCGGTCGTCGCCGAACTCGAGCGGTGACCATCATCGAGAAGGAGCCGTCACCGGCCCGGTGACGCACCGATATCCGGCACCCGCGGCACCTCAGATCGCGACGAGGGCGAGCGCGATGGTCGTGCCGTAGATGGCGGGGATGCCGATCCCCTCGAACCCGATCCCGCGTCGGTCCCTGATGAGCAAACCGGCCGCCAGCACCGTGGTGATCAGCAGCGTGCCTCCGAGCAGCACGAGACTCTCCGGCCCGGCCGCGGCATAGATCGTGCCGTCGAGGAAGAACGCATCGGCGACGGTGAGGGTCAACACGTCGAAGACGTTGCCGCCGATGATGTTCGCCACACCGAGGGTGAGGGCGCCGATGCGGATCGCCGAGATCAGCACGATCAGTTCCGGCAGCGAGGTCACCGCGGTGGTGAGGGTGAATCCCGTCACCCCGCTCGGCCATCCGGTCGCGGCGATCACCCCCAGACCCGCTTGGCCGATGACCCACCCGGTCACACCCACGACGAGACCCAGCGCAGCGAAGGTGAGCCACAGCCGGGAGAGGGGACCGCTGGACGCGGTCTCGTCCGCGTCGTTGCGGGTCTCCCGCGTGCGGATCGGCCGCCACATCGGCGCCTCGTGCATCCGCCGCTGCAGATGCAGACCGTAGACGTAGAAGACCGGGATCAGCAGTGTGACCGGGTGGATCCATCCGATCATCAACTCCGGCGTCGCGAAGGCGATCACCGGCAGGCTCAACAACGCGATGAGCACGACGGCCTGGAACAGGTTCTCCAACGACGCCGCCGCGTGCTCGAGGTTGGCACGCCGGTACAGCAGGTCGGCGATCGCCAGCCACACCGTCTGCAGGGCGATCCCGCCGATGGGATTGGCCAGCGCGAACGCCGCGTCGCCCTGCAGGGCGCCGGTCGCGGTGGTCACGATCCCCGGGAGCGAGGTGACCGCACCGAGGAACACGGCGCCGGCGATCGCCTCCCCCAGTCCGGTGCGGTCGGCCAGCTCGTCCGCCGTGCGCGCGAGGCGCGAGCCGGCGAAGATCACGACGATGACGGCGGCCAGCAGCGCGAGGATGCTCGGCCAGAGCGGCCACGGGTCGGACATGGACGTCCTCCTTCGGTCGGGCGAGGGCGCCGAAGGGAGGCGTCACAGCCGGCGCGGGCCCCGACGATACGCACCGGAAATGGCCGCCGCACCGCCCTCGCCGCGACGATCCCGCTGTGCTAGCGTTGCCGCCCGCGCGCGGCGGAGCGCCGGACACGGCAGAATCGATGTATGGCCGCTCCCAGCCCGCATCTCCTTCCCGACCACGCGTGTCTCATCGTCCACGGCACCGACCGTCCCGGGATCGTCGCCGCCGTGTCGGCGCTGATCACCCGCCACGAGGGCAACATCGTCGCGTTCGACCAGTACTCGGACGACCCGACGGGGGGCGACTACTTCCAGCGCGTCGTGTTCCATCGGCCCGACCTGGCCGCCGCCATCCCTGAACTCGAAGACGACCTCGCCCGGACACTCGGCGGCGGGTTCGACCTGCAGTGGTCGCTGACCGACCAGTCCACCCCGAAGCGCATGGCGATCCTCGCCTCGAAGCAGGACCACTGCCTCCTCGACCTGCTGTGGCGCCACCGCCGCGGCGAGCTGCCGGTGACCATCCCCATGGTCGTGTCGAACCACACCACCGCCGCGGAAGACGTCCGCACCTTCGGCGTGCCGTTCTTCCACGTGCCATCGGTCCCCGGGCCCGACAAGTCCGAGTCGGAGGAGAAGATCCTCGAGCTGCTGGCCGACAACGTCGATTTCGTCGTGCTCGCCCGGTACATGCAGATCCTGTCCGCCGACTTCCTCGACAAGCTCGGGGTGCCCGTGATCAACATCCACCACTCGTTCCTGCCCGCCTTCATCGGCGCCGAGCCGTACAAGAAGGCCAAGGAGCGTGGGGTGAAGCTCATCGGGGCGACCTCGCACTACGTCACGAGCGACCTCGACGAGGGCCCGATCATCGAGCAGGACACCGTGCGCGTGACCCACGCCGACAACTCCCTGGAACTGGCCCGCCGCGGCGCCGACGTCGAACGGCAGGTGCTCTCCCGCGCCGTACTGTGGCACGCCCAGGACCGCGTGATCCGTCACGGCAACCACACGATCGTCTTCTGACCCACTCCCGGCTGAACCGCCCGACCGGGGAGCTCAGTCTGCGGCCGCCGTCCCGCGCGTGAAGCCGACAGGAAATCCAGCCGCCGGGGGGGGGCTCAACCGGCGCTCCAGACGGGCTTCGCCCGCGAATCCCCGGTTTCCTTCACACACGTAGCGCGCGCCCCGGAGCCGGGGACCGCGCCGGGGTCGTCAGTAGACGTACTCCATGAGGTCGGTGCCCAGCACCCGGAAGGCGGAGTGGGCGCGCATGTGGTGCATGATCGACAGGTCGTCGAAGCACACGATGAGCGCGTACGAGACCCCGGCACGAGGACCGGCGAGCACGCCGGCCTCCGAGCGGATACCGGCACCGCGGCCGGTCTTGTTGATGAACAGCAGCCCGTGCTCGTCGTTCTCGTGGGAGAAGGGGTCGAGCCCCGTGGCCGATGCGACCAGCGACAGGTCGTGGTTCAGGCTCAACCACTCCGCGACATGCGCGCTCACCGACGGATTCACGGCCGTCGAATTCACCAGCGCCGAGAACAGCTCCGACAACTCCGCGGCCGTCCCGAGGGCGACGTGGGGTGCGTCATCGGGCCCGCGGCTGTCGCGGAAGCCATCGAGAAGCGCGGTGCGCGGCATGCCCAGATCGCCGAGGCGGTTGCGGACCGCCTCCAGGCCCACACGCTCCAGCAGCACGTTCGCGGCGAGCGCATCCCCGGTCGCCGCGGCCAACACGGCCAGATCACCGAGGCTGAACACCGGCGCCGACAGGTGGTGCCACACACCGGAGACCGACACGTCGGCCGTGGTCGCACGGTCCACGCTCTCGGCCGGGTCGAGGCGCCCGTCCTCGAACGCCGCGGCGACCTCGACCAGCAGCGGCACGACACCCAACCCACCGATCGGCAGGGTGATGAAGTCGTCGCCGACCAGCACCGGATCACCGCGGTCGAGGTCGGTGACCCGCACCGCGACCTTGGCGCCCGATTCGGCGAGTTCGTCGAGCGCGGCGAGTGTCGGCGCGAACGAACGGCGGCCCGCTGCCGCGCGGCGCGGCAACGGCCTGTCGTGGGGTCTGACCCGCCGCGAGCTCCGAAGGGACTCTTCGGCGCCGCGTCTGGGCTCAGGGGGCATGCCCACGGACGGTGTCCTCTCCTCGTGTCGTGACGATCACCAGATCGTGACGCGCTTGTCGGGCTCGAGCCACAGCTCGTCCGACTCGGTCACCCCGAACGCGTCGTAGAACGCGTCGATGTTGCGCACGATCTGGTTGCAGCGGAACTCGTTCGGCGAGTGCGGATCGATCGTGAGCAGACGGATGGTCTCGGCCTCACGGCCCTTCTGCTGCCACACCTGCGCCCAACTGAGCAACAGACGTTGGATGCCGGTGTAGCCGTCGATGACCGGGGCGGCGTCGGCGATCTCGGGGCCGGCGTCGTCACTGGCGATCGACAGCGCGTACGCCTTGATCGCGATGCCGAGCCCGCCGAGGTCACCGATGTTCTCACCGATCGTCAACGCACCGTTGACGGTGTGCTCCTCGGAGAGCCCCTTCGGGACGAGATGGTCGTACTGCTCGATCAGCGCCGTGGTGCGCTCCTCGAACGCCTCACGGTCGGCGTCGGTCCACCAGTCGCGAAGCGATCCGTCGCCGTCGAAGCGGCTTCCCTGGTCGTCGAAGCCGTGGCCGATCTCGTGCCCGATGACCGCACCGATGCCCCCGTAGTTCGCCGCCGCATCCCGGTCGGCGTCGAAGAAGGGGTACTGCAGGATCGCGGCGGGGAAGACGATCTCGTTCATCAGCGGGTTGTAGTACGCGTTGACCGTCTGCGGCGTCATGTACCACTCGTCGCGATCGATCGGCCGACCGACCTTCGACAGCTGGCGGTCGTGCTCCCAGACGTGCGACCGCCGGACGTTGCCGACGAGGTCGGACGCGTCGATCTCGAGGGTCGAGTAGTCCTTCCACTTCTCGGGGTAGCCGATCTTGGGGGTGAAGGCGGCGAGTTTGGCGAGGGCACGCTCACGCGTCTCGGGCGTCATCCACTCCAGCGACGAGATGCTCTCGCGGTACGCCTCGACGAGGTTGGCGACGAGGTCGTCCATCTCGGCCTTGGCACGCGGCGGGAAGTGGCGCTCGACGTAGACCTTGCCGATCGCCTCGCCCAGGGCGGCCTCGGTGAGGCTGACCCCGCGCTTCCACCGTTCACGATTGACCGGCACCCCGGTCAGCTGCGTGCCGTAGAACGAGAAGTTCTCGGCGACGAACTCGTCGGGCAGGAACGCCGCGCCGGCGTGGACGATCTTGAACCGCAGCCACGCCTTCCAGTCGTCGAGTCGTTCCTCCACGAGAAGTCCCGCGAGCCCCTCCAGGAAGCTCGGCTGCGACACGACGATCTCGGCGAACGCATCCGGGTGGTTCGGGGCGATTCCCTCCCGCCACGGAAGGAGGTCGACCCCGGCGAGACCGACCGTCTCCTCCCACGTGCGCAGGTTGTAGGTCGCGACCGCATCGCGGCTGCGCACGTTGTCCCAGTGGTGGGTGGCGATCTCGGTCTCGAGCGCGAAGACGCGTTCGGCGGCGTCCGCGGCGCCGGCGACGCCGGCGAGGTCGAGGATGCGCTCGATGTGACCGCGGAACGCGGTGCGCGTGTCGGCGAAGTTCTCGAGCCGGTAGTAGCTCTCGTCGGGCATCGACAGCCCACCCTGCAGGAAGAACGGCACGTAGCGCTGCGGGTCACCCGGATCCGGTTCGACGTACAGGTCGATGATCCCGCCGACGCCGTCCCGCTCGAGCACGCCGACGGTACGCAGCAGATCCGGGATGGAGGCGACCTCGTCGGCCATCGCCAGTTGCGCACCCAACGGGCTGACGCCGAGCTCGTTCACGCGGTCGACGTCCATGAAGCTGGAGTACATGTCGCCGATCTTCCGGGCCTCGGTGCCCGGCTCGGCCTGCTGCGCTTCCTCGATGATCGCGCGCACGTGCTTCTCGGCCTGTTCGGCGAGCAGATGGAACGCACCCCACCGGGCCTTGTCGTCGGGGATCTCCGTGCGCTCCATCCACGATCCGTTGACGTGGCGGAACAGGTCGTCCTGCGGGCGGATCTCGTCGCTGAGCTCGTCGAGCGCGAGACCGGATGCGGGGGCGTCG
Source organism: Microbacterium sp. (assembly GCA_002703245.1). Taxonomy (GTDB): domain Bacteria; phylum Actinomycetota; class Actinomycetes; order Actinomycetales; family Microbacteriaceae; genus Microbacterium; species Microbacterium aquimaris. The sequence continues at coordinate 40,188 of NZTV01000090.1, read as the reverse complement.
GTCATGCGTCCAGGATAAGCACCGAGTGCGGGTCCGTGGCCAGATCCGACCGTTGTCCATAGGCGACTCTAGGCTCGGAGGGTGGCGACCGCTCGAGACACCCTGAACCGGGACATCCTGCGCCTCGCGGTCCCCGCGCTCGGTGCGCTCGTGGCCGAGCCGCTCTTCCTCATCGTCGACTCCGCGCTGGTCGGGCACCTGGGTACGACGCCGCTGGCGGGCCTGGGGATCGCCGCGGCGATCCTGCAGACGATCGTCGGACTGATGGTGTTCCTGGCCTACTCGACCACACCCGCGGTCGCGCGGCGGTTCGGCGCCGGAGACTCCTCCCGCGCCGTCTCGGCGGGGATCGACGGAATGTGGCTCGCCCTCGGGCTCGGAGCGCTTCTGGCACTGGTCGGCTACCTCACGACGCCGTTCATGGTGGGACTGTTCGGGGCGACCGAGGCGGTGACGGTCGAGGCGGAGACCTATCTGGGCATCTCGATGTGGGGCCTTCCCGCGATGCTCATCGTGTTCGCCGCGACAGGGTTGCTGCGAGGACTGCAAGACACCGTCACGCCACTGTGGATCGCCGGACTCGGGTTCGGCGGCAACGCCCTGCTGAACGCCTTCTTCATCTACGGACTGGGCTGGGGGATCGCGGGATCGGCGGTGGGCACGGTGCTGGCACAGTGGGCGATGGTCGCCGCGTACGTGGTCGTGATCGGGCGACATGCGCGCCGACACGGCGCAGCGCTCCGTCCCCAGCGGGACGGCGTCTCCAGCAGCGCACGATCGGGCGGCTGGTTGTTCCTGCGGACGGTCGCGCTGCGGGCGGCCCTCCTGGCCACCGTCGGGGTCGCGACCACTCTGGGCACCGAGGAGTTGGCGGGATGGCAGGTCGCGTTCACGATCTTTTCCACCGCCGCCTTCGCCCTCGACGCGCTGGCGATCGCGGCTCAGGCCCTGATCGGCAAAGGCCTGGGGGCCGGAGACGAACGCACCGTGCGGCGGGTCCTGCAACGCACCCTCGCGTGGGGCGTCGCGTTCGGCGTGCTCGTGGGTCTGGTCATCGGCGCACTGTCCGGGGTCATCGGACTCGTCTTCACCGGCGACGCGGAGCTGGCCGCACTGGTGCAACCGGCACTGATCGTCCTCGCCGTGGCCCAACCGGTGGCCGGCGCGGTCTTCGTGCTCGACGGGGTACTGATGGGCGCCGGGGATGCCCGCTACCTCGCCATCGCCGGAGGGCTGAACCTCATCCCGTACCTGCCGCTACTGGTGGTGCTGAGCATGCTGCCCCTCTCGGGCGCCGCCGGACTGACGTGGCTGGCCGTCGCCTTCTTCGGCGTCTTCTTGCTCGCGCGCATGGCGACGCTGGGCTGGCGCGTGCGCGGTCACGACTGGATGACCACCGGCGCCTGACCTACGCCGCGACACCGCCCACCGGCGGGCGGGTCAGGTGTCGGCGTGGCGGCGGCACCACTCGTACATCACCACGGCGGCCGCGGCGCCGGCGTTCATCGAGCGGGTCGAACCGTACTGCGTGATCTCCACCGCACCGGATGCGGCGGCGAGCGCCTCCGCAGACAGCCCCGGGCCCTCCTGCCCGAACAACAGCACGCACGCACGCGGCAGGTCGGCACGGTCGACCGGCTGCGACCCGTCCACGTTGTCCACCGCGATGATCGGCAGACCGGCCTCGGCCGCCCACGCGGCGAACGAGGCGATGTCCTCGTGGTGACGCACGTGCTGATACCGATCGGTGACCATCGCGCCGCGACGATTCCAGCGGCGCCGTCCGATGATGTGCACCTCGGCGGCCAGGAACGCGTTGGCGGTGCGGACGATCGAACCGATGTTGAAGTCGTGCTGCCAGTTCTCGATCGCGACGTGGAATGCGTGGCGACGCGCGTCGAGGTCGTCGATGATCGCCTCCATCGTCCAGTACCGGTACGCATCGACGACGTTGCGGCGGTCGCCGTGGGCGAGGAGTTCGCGGTCGTAGCGCGGATCATCCGGCCACACGTCCGGGCCGCCGGGCCAGGGTCCGACGCCGTGCGTCACGTGCGGCTCGTCGGCGCGGGTCGCCCCGCTAACGTCACTCGGCTCGTCCACTCCGCAAGGGTAGCCCGGCCGGCGTGCACCAACTCAGGCTGGGAGGTCTGGGGAGACCTTTCCCGGGCCGGACTCGCGGCGAAGGGCCTCGTGCAGCCTGAATTGGTGCGCGAGCCCGACACCTCCCCCGTGCACGGCGGACCGCCGCGGGCGTAGGGTGCCGCCATGGCCCCGCCTCGACCGACGCTCGACAACGCCGATCGGCTCGCGGCCGCCTACGCCGACTTCGCCGGGCGGTGGGCGCGCGGCACCTCACCGCTCTATGCGGACTGGGCCGCCGGCATCGCGGCCGACCCCGAGCTCCTCGAACGGATTCGGGCACTTCCCCCGCGCCTGCATCAGGCGAACCTCCTGTTCGCCGCCGCCCGGTGGGTCGGGGCGCCGGAAGCCCCGTACCCCCGGTGGCGGCAGTGGCTCGCCGACAACTGGGATGCGGTCGTCACGACCGCATCGGCCCGCGCCACGCAGACGAACGAGCCGGCCCGCTGCGCGAGCCTCCTGCCAGAGCTGTCGCGGATCGACGAGCCCGTCGCGCTTCTCGAGGTGGGAGCGGCGGCGGGTCTGTGCCTCCTGCCGGATCGCTACTCATACCGCTACAGCTCCCCTGTCGGGACCCACGAGCTGCACCCCGCGGACGGACCCTCCGACGTCGTCCTGGAGTGTCGGGTGGATGATCCGACCGTCGTGCCGGCGCGCATGCCGCGGGTGACGTGGCGCGCGGGAATCGACCTCTCGCCCCTCGACGTCGCCGATCCGGACGCGGTGGCCTGGCTGACGACTCTCATCTGGCCGGGACCGGACCATGCCGCTCGCGTCGCACGGTTGACCGGTGCCGCTTCGCTCGCCGCACTCGATCCGCCACGCATCGTCCGCGGCGACCTGCTCGACGCGACCGTCCCCATGGCGGCGTCCGCGCCGGAGGATGCGACCCTCGTGCTCTTCCACAGCGCCGTGCTGCTGTATCTCGACGCCGACGCACGCGCCGCCTTCCGCGATCTCGCACTGTCGCTCGGCGAGCGCCTCGGGCGCCGTGTGCGGTGGGTGTCGAACGAATCGATCGGCACCCATCCCGACGTTGACGCGCAGGTTCCTCCCGGTACGGACCTCTCCCACCGCTTTGTACAGTCGGTTGACGGCGCCCCGACCGCTCTCGCCGGCCAGCACGGTGCGGTCTACGAAACAGCACCGTTCGCCCACTGAGGCCTCTTTCGCCCGACGCGCCCTGGCCGGCGCCGCACCTGGCACGCTGAGTGCCACCGCGCAGAAACGCCGTGCGACCGGGAGGACTCATGCAGATCGACAGCAGGCTCACCGCCCGAGCTCTCGCGGGCCCTGCGGTGCTCGACCACGTGCACGGCCTTCTGGATACGCTGTTCGCGCGCTCCGATCTTCCCGACGAGGACGCGATGCTCTTCCGTCTGGCGGTCGCCGAGGTGGCCACGAACATCATCGAGCACGCTCGCGCTGATCATCCGATCACGGTCGAGGTCGAGGTCGGCATCCGTTCGGGCTCCCTCGTGGCACGACTGGGCGACGACGCCGATCCCCTTCAGATCGACCTCGAAACGCGCCCGATGCCGGCCGCCGACGCCGAGGCGGGTCGCGGACTGCCGATCGCACAAGCGGCGTTGTCGCACCTCGAGCATCACGTTGGCACGCGTGGGAACATGTGGTCGCTTCAGCGGGACCTGCCCGCGCAGGCCGACTCAGGCCCGCAGGTCGGAGACCTCTGACCCGGAAACGAAGCCCTCCGCCACGGGGCGTTCAGCGTCGGAGGCGCTTGGTCCGCGCCGCCTTCGCGAACGGCCACGCGACACCCGTGGCGTGCTCACACGCGTCCCAGATGCGCGCGGCGACCTCGCGGTTCTGCGTCACGCGCGACGCGGAGCCACGCCGCGGTTCCCCGCGCAGCACCCCGCGCGGCCCCCAGTACTCGCCCCCGTCGACATCCGGCGCCGCGAGCGCGTGGACCAGCGGCTGCGCACCGAACTCCTTCGATTGCGTGATGGGGGCCTGGATGTTGTCGGCGAACCGGGTCATCCGCGACGGGCTGTTCACTCCTCGGATGCCCGCGGTGCGGCCGCTGGTCGAGTACCCCGGGTGCGCGACGATGCTGGCGACGGCGACCCCGGCGTCGCGCAGGCGACGGTCGGCCTCGAAACCGAGCGAGCTGGTGGCGATCTTCGACTGGACGTACGCCCGCCACGGGGTGTAACCCTCGGACAGCTGGGGGTCGACGAGGTCGTACTTCCACATCAACGTCGACATGCTGCCGACCCACACCATCCGCCCCCCTGCGGCGGCGAGCGCCGGCAACAGCTCGCCGGCGAGAGCGAAGTGGCCGAGCACGTTGGTGGCGAACACGAGCTCGTTGCCGTCGCGCGTCAGGGTGCGCTGCTTGGGGGCGTGGACGATTCCGGCATTCAGCAGCACCCCGTCGAGCGCGCCACGACTGCGCAGCGTCGCGGCGGCGGCACGCAGCGACCCCGAGTTGCTCGTGTCGAGCATGAGCGACTCGACCGCATCCCGGTCGGCGGCCTCCGGTACGCGGCGGAACAGTGCCGCACGGGCGGCCGCGAGCCGCGCCGGGTTGCGGGCCGACATGATCACGTCGGCTCCGGCGCGCACGAGGTGTTCGCACGAGAAGTACCCGAGCCCCGCGTTCGAGCCCGTGACGAGGTAGGTCCGGCCGGTGAGGTCGGGGAGATGCCACTCGGGTCCACTCACACATCGACCCTATGCCGCACATGCCTGGAGCGGAATGGGGCACGCGGGCGCGTCGCGACCGCCGACGCGTAGGACGGTCCCGGTTGCGCGGAATAGGCTGTGCCCATGCGTACCCGTGACGAGGTCGAATGCTGGCTCACCGACATGGACGGCGTGCTCGTCCATGAGAACACCCCCGTCCCCGGGGCATCCGAGTTGCTGCAACAATGGCGCGACCTGGGTGTGCCGTTCCTCGTGCTGACGAACAACTCGATCTTCACCCCGCGCGACCTCAGTGCGCGCCTGCGGGCCTCCGGACTCGTCGTCCCCGAGCAGTCGATCTGGACATCGGCGCTGGCTACGGCGGACTTCCTGCGCCAACAGAAGCCCGGCGGCAGCGCCTTCGTCATCGGGGAGGCGGGGCTGACCACCGCGCTGCACGAGGCCGGGTTCATCATGACCGAGACCGCCCCCGACTATGTCGTCATCGGGGAGACGCGCAACTACTCGTTCGAGGCGATCACCAAGGCGATCCGCTTCATCCGTGACGGTGCCCGCTTCATCGCCACCAACCCCGACGCGACCGGCCCGTCGACCGAAGGGGTGCTGCCGGCGACCGGGGCGATCTCCGCCCTCATCTCGAAGGCCACCGACAAGGCGCCCTATGTCGTCGGAAAGCCCAACCCGATGATGTTCCGTTCGGCGCTGAACCGCATCGGCGCGCACTCCGAGAACACCGGCATGATCGGTGACCGGATGGACACCGACATCGTCGCCGGCATCGAAGCGGGCCTGCACACGGTCCTGGTGCGCACCGGGATCTCCGACGACACCGAGATCGAGCGGTACCCGTTCCGCCCCGATGAGATCCTCGACTCCGTCGCCGACCTGCTCGCCGACGGCCCCGTGGAGGCGGAGATGCCCGAGGGCGAGGTCTCCCACGGGCTCTGAGCCCGATCCGCGCGAGCCCCGACCGCCCGCCTGCCCGTAGGGTGACCGGTATGGGTGCACTCGACGACGGTGAACGCGTCCGGGTCGCGGATGCGGCCGGCTGGCGCGCCTGGCTGCTCGCGAACCACGCCACCTCGACGGGGGCGTGGCTGGTGCGTGCCCGACCCGGGTCCGATCTCGTGGTCGTCCCCTACGAGGACGCCATCCGGCAGGCGCTGTGCTTCGGATGGATCGACGGACCGATGCGGTCCTTCGACGACCGCGAGGGCGGCCTCTGGTTCTCCCCCCGCCGACCGCGCAGCGGGTGGGCCGCGACCAACAAGGCCCGCGTGATCGACCTCGAGGCCACCGGGGAGATGACCGACGCGGGGCGGCGCGCGATCGCGGCGGCCCGGGAGAACGGGTCGTGGTCTGTGTTGGACAACGCCGAGGCGCTGCGCGAGCCCGACGACCTGGCCGCCGCGCTCGATGCGGAACCCGTCGCCCGTGCGGCGTGGGACGCGTTCCCGCCGTCCGCACGCAAATTCGGGATCGCCCAGGTCGATCTGGCGCGGCGCCCGGCGACGCGCGAGACCCGCATCACGACGATCGTCGACGACGCCCGGGAAGGCAGGCGCCCCTCATGAACGAGGTCGAACAGACGCTGCTGTTGGCCAGCTCCGCCGTGATCCTGCTCGGCACGCTCATCACATGGGTCGTGGTCTGGATCAGACGCCGCGACGACTGAGCCGGTCAGGCGACGGGGACCAGCACCGGGTAGTCCGTGTAGCCGTCGGCGCCGCGGCCGTAGAACAACTCGGGGCGCGGTGCGTTCAGTTCGGTGCGGTCCCGCCAGCGCTGGACGAGGTCCGGGTTGGCGATGACCGGTCGTCCCACGGCGACCGCGTCGGCCCACCCGCCGGCCACGAGAGCTTCGGCCTCGTCGCGCTCGGTCGGGGCGGCGAACCCGGAGTTGAGGATCGCGGGCGCACCGGCGGTCCGGCGGATGTGCTGCACGAGGTCGCCGACCGGCTCGGCGTGGAGTACGTCGATGAACGCGAGCCCGAGCGGTGCGAGGCCCTCGGCGAGCGCGGTGTAGGTCGCGTGGACGTCGGTGGGGTCGTTTTCGAGCACGCCCTGGATGCCGTGCTGGGGCGAGAGCCGGATGCCGGTGCGATCGGCACCGACCGCCTCGGCGACGGCGCCGGTGGTCTCGATCGCGAACCGGGCCCGATTCTCCGGGGTGCCGCCGTAGCGGTCCTCACGGAGGTTGGACACGGGCGAGAGGAACTCGTGGACGAGGTAGCCGTTCGCGCCGTGCACCTCGACGCCGTCCAGGCCGGCGGCGATCGCGTTGCGGGCGGCGGCGGTGAACTGCGCGGTCGCTTCAGTGACCTCGTCGGTGGTCAGCGCGTGCGGCACCGGAAGGTCGACCTTGCCTGTGGCGGTGTGGGTCTGCCCCGGTGCGGCGACGGCGCTGGGCGCGACGGTGCGTCCGGCGCCGTTGATCTCGGGGTGCGAGACCCGGCCGCCGTGCATGAGCTGCATGACGATCGTGCCGCCCTCGGCGTGCACGGCGTCGGCGATGCGGCGCCATCCCTCGACCTGCGCGGGGGTCTCGATGCCCGGCTGGCCCGGGTACGAGCGGCCCTCCGCGACGGGCCACACACCCTCGGTGATGATGAGTCCCTGGCCCGCGCGCTGCCGGTAGTACTCGACCATGAGGTCGTTCGGCACACCGTCGGGGTCGGCGCGCAGGCGTGTGAGCGGCGCCATCACGACGCGGTTCGACAGGGACAGGGCACCGAAGGTCGCCGGGGTGTAGAGGTCCATGCTGGGCGCAACGCCTCCCCGGCACCCGCGTATTCCCGGGGCACGCGCGTGCTATTGCGGGGCGAGTCCGAGGTCGTCGAGGTCAACGGCGGCCAGCCACTGCAGCCCCGCGGCCTCGACGGCGGCCTGTGCGCCGGTCTTCCGGTCGACGATCACGGCGACCGCGACCGGCTCGGCGCCCTCGCGTCGGAGGGCCTCGACGGCCTTGAGTGCGGACTGCCCGGTGGTGGAGGTGTCTTCGACGACCACGACGCGCTTTCCGGAGATATCCGCGCCCTCGACCTGGCGGCCGCGTCCGTGGTCCTTCGGCTCCTTGCGCACCACGAACGCGTCCAGCGGAGCATCGGTCCGTGCGGACTCGTGCATGACGGCGTTGGCGATGGGATCGGCGCCGAGGGTCAACCCTCCGACGGCGACGATGCCGTCGATGTCGCGGATGAGGTCGAGCATGATGCGCCCGATCGCGGGGGCGGCGCGGTGGTCGAGGGTGAGCTTGCGCATGTCGACGTAGTACGACGCCTTCTTGCCGCTCGAGAGGGTGAAGTCGCCGTGGAAGACGGCCTCGGCCTTGATCAGCGCGATCAGGTTCTGTCGGTCGATCTCGAGCTCTGCGGTGGAGGCGGCGGTCATGGTGTCGAGTCTAGGAGAGTCCGCGCCCGCGCTTAGGCTGGAATCCATGCGCCTGGCCACCTGGAACGTCAATTCGATCCGCGCCCGCGTCGACCGCATCGTCGACTTCGCCGTCCGCGAGCACATCGACGTCCTCGCGATGCAGGAGATCAAGTGCAAGCAGGAGCAGTTCCCGTATGAGGCGTTCGAGGCCGCCGGATACGAGGTGCGTGCCCACGGCTTCTCCCAGTGGAACGGTGTGGCGGTCGCCAGCCGCGAGCCGATGACCGACGTCGAGACCGCCTTCCCGGGCATGCCCGGGTTCGCGAAGGGTCACGAGGGGCCGGATGCGCCGCTGGAGGCGCGCGCGATCGGTGTGACCACCGGCGGCGTCCGGGTGTGGAGCCTGTACGTTCCCAACGGACGCGGCCTGGGCGATCCGCACTACGACTACAAGCTGCGGTGGCTGGCGGCGCTCGAAGAGCACACCCGCGACGTGTTGGCCGCCGACCCGGACCTGCCGCTCGCGCTGGTGGGCGACTACAACATCGCCCCGACCGACGCCGACAACGGCGATCCGACGATCGTGCCCGGCTTCTCCACCCATGTCTCCCCGCCCGAGCGTCAGGCGTTCCAGTCGCTCACCTCGGCGGGCGTCGTCGACGTCGTGCGCCCACTGATCCCGACCGGCTACACCTACTGGGATTACAAGCGGCTGCGCTTCCCCCGCAACGAGGGCCTGCGCATCGACTTCATCCTCGGCTCGGAGACCCTCGCCGACGCGGTGACCGACGCATCCATCCACCGTGACGAACGCAAGGGCGAGGGCCCGAGCGACCATGTGCCGGTCGTGGTCGATCTGGACCTGGACGGTGCGGATGACGACGATCGCCCGATGATCTTCTGACCTCACCTCGCCCCACGGGGGTTGTGACCCGGACGGGGACTCGGGATGCTGGTCGCATGACCTCGCTCGCGCACATCCTCGTCTCGGTCACGGCGACCCTGTTCGTCGGCCTCGCCGGTGTGCTGGCCGTCTTCGTCATCGGTGTGCGCACGAGGAATCCGAAGGTCCTCCAGGTCGTGAGGGTGGTGCAACGCGATGTGCTCAATCCCGGCGCGTTGCGCGCGGCGGGCACGCCCGAGTCGCCCTGGAGCGTGATCCGGCACCGTGGCCGCACATCGGGCACGGAGTACGAGACTCCGATCGCGACGCACCGCGAAGGCGACGAGTTCTTCGTGACCCTGCCGTACGGGCGGGGCACCCAATGGCTGAAGAACGTGCTCGCCGCGGAGGGGGCGGCCTTGCTGGTCGGCGGTGACGAGATCGCGGTCGTCGACCCGCGGATCGTGCCGATCGAGACGACGCCGCTGGCGGAGAAGGATCGCTCGGCGATCGCGGTCTTCGGCGTCACCGAGGCACTCGTCCTCCGTGCTGCGCCGGCCTGACGCCGCAACGGCGCGGTGTCGGGCCGGCGCGCCGGGCGTGCCGGCGGGGTCGCTCAGGCGCGTCGCCACAGCGAGGGCGCGGTGATCCAGCCCTCGTCGCCGTTGCCGGTGTGCGCCTGCACGGCGACGTAGGTCGCTCCCTGCCAGGTCACGACATCGCCGGCCGCGTACGTCCCGCGGGGGTTCCAGGCGGACGCATCCGAACCCGGGTCGGGCGTCGGCTCGGGATCGGGCGTCGACTCGGGGTCGGGCGTCGGCTCGGGATCGGGCGTCGACTCGGGGTCGGGCGTCGGCTCGGGGGCGGGCGCGCTCCCGACGGGCGTCCAGAGCGAGGGCGCCGCGATCCAGTTCGGGTCACCGACTCCACGGTGGCTCTGCACCGCTTCGTACACGACGCCCTCGTGGAGCACGCGGTCACCGCGCACGTATGCCGCGGACGGGTCCCACGCGGCGGCATCCGTCGGGACGGGGTCCACAGGGTCGACAGGGTCGACAACCGTGGCGGAGGTCGTCGCCACGACCTCGACCGGGTCGCTGAGCTCCCCGGCCGCGTCGACGGCCCACACCGTCCAGGTGTAGGTCGTCTCGGGCTGCAGTCCGGTGTCGTCGAACACCGTCGCGGTCGTCTGCGCCGAGGTGAAGGTGCCGTCGGGCGCCGTGCGCGAGATCCGGTACGAGACGGCGTCGTCCGATGCCGTCCACATGAGCTGGGCGGTCGTGTCGGTGCGGGCCATCACGTGCAGGTGGCCCACCGCGTCGACCGGGCCGGGATCCACCGGACCGGGATCCACCGGATCCGGGTCGACGGGATCGGGGTCCACGGGGGCGCCGTCGCCGGTGATGTCCAGGTCGATCGTGTTGTAGAACGCGTTCGAGGTGTCGGCGATGTCCCACACGGCGTAGATGACGTGGTAGCCCGAGTAGTCATCCGGTATCGTCACCGTGTGACTCGGGTTCGTCGACGCGGCCGAACCGTCATGGGGCACGACCGCGAGCAGTTCGAAGTCGCTGCGCTCGAGCGGGTCGTTCGGGTCCCAGTCGCGCGTGGTGAGGTAATAGCGGAACTCCGAGGTGCGGTGGGGGGCCGTGAAGGTCCAATCGAGGGTGAGCTCACCGGTCGAGACCGGGTTCTTCCACCACCGGTCTTCGGACTGCTCATCGAGGTTCCCCCCGAACAGCCCCCCGGCCGAAGCGAGCGTGCCGTCCGCGGGACCGGCATCCGGAAAGCCCTTCGGGGCTTCCAGGGACTGCGGTTCGTAGGCGACGGCGCCCCGGTCGAGGTTCTGCGGGGCCGCGGCGCGCGCGACGACGTCGCCGGAGACGTAGCCGTGCGCATTGGCGGCGGTCGGGGTGACCACCAGCAGGGTGACGGTCAACCCGTGACGGCGGCGCCGGCGAGGGCGGGACGGAGGTGTCGCATGAGGCATCCTTCAGGTTCAGGCGAGGGGGGATGAGTGCCTCTCTCGTATAGCGCACGCCGATGTCGTCGCCGGGTCGCGTATGCGTCGCGTTCCGCACCGCACGCCCACGAAATCCCCCTGATCAGACGTTGTCCGGCCGGGTGAGAAAGCTCTCATCCGCGGCGCCCCGAGGCGGAGTCGGGACGATCACTCCCCGTCGGGCGGATCGGGGATGCACCCTGCGGGCGGGGCGTTCCCGCTCTCGACGAAATCTCCGCAGGTCAGGAACGCGGTGTGGTTGAGGCCGAGGAGGAACGACGCCGCCGCCACACCGACGACCACCACCGCGATCAGCCACTTCGTGCTCACGCGGGTCTCGTCCCCGAACTCGGGCCACACGATGCGCACCAGCAGCCACAGGGTGAACGGCAGCCCGATCAGCACGGCAAGGAGCGCTCCGGCGTCGATGAGGAAGACGAAGATGTCCTCCTCCTCGTCGTTGATGAAGAACATCAACGCCAGCCAGACGCTCGGCAGCAGCAGTAGGAATGCGCGGAGCAACCGCGTGCCCACCGGACGCCGCTCGACCAGGACGAAGACGAAAGCCGCCGTGGCCGCCGCCCAGACGGCCATCAGTTGATCGAAGAAGAGGTCCCCGTAGGCGCCCAGGGTGAACGCCGGCCACCACACCACCACGGCCATACCGACCATCGCGACGCCGACCCTGCCGTCGTGCCGCGGCGCGGTGCCCGCCCGACGACGGGCCCGACGGCGGTTGGGGTGCTCGTTCATCCGGCTCCTCTCCTGCGCCCAGTCAACCAGCAGGTCTGCAGAGGATCTCCCCCGACGGAGGGATGTCGCGACACCCGCCCGGTCGTACGGTGGAGGGATGTCCGCCCTCGACGCCGCGCGCCCGGTGCGCGAGGCCACCCGCGCGTCCCTCCGCAACGATCTCTGGCTCGCCGCAGCCCTGTTCGTCGCCGCCGTGCTCAGCACCGCCTTGAACTCCGTCGCGGGCATCTTCGGCGACGACGCCCCCGGCCCCGAGTGGGGACTCGTCTACGCCCTCGCCCTCACCGCGCCGCTGGCGGTGAGGCGACGTCACCCCGGCGCCGTCGCCGTCACCGTCGCCGTCGCCTACTTCGTGGGGATGACCGCCCGCGTCCCGGAGGTGTACGTCGGCAACATCGCCCTGTTCGTGAGCTTCTACACCGTCGGCGCGTGGCTCACCGATCGCCGACGCGCCACGATCATCCGCGCCGGCATCATCGTCGGGATGTTCGTGTGGCTCACCGTCAACACGTTCCGCGTCGCGATCGACCCGTCCGACGAGGCACTGTCGCAGGCGGGCCTGTTCTCCCCGTTCGCGGCCTACATGCTGCTGCAATTCCTGGTCAACGCCGCGTTCTTCGGCGGCGCCTACTACATGGGTGACCGCGCGTTCGCGGCCGCGGAGCAACACGCCGCCCTCCAGGAACGCACCCGGGACCTCGAGCGCGAACGCGAAGTCACCGCGGCGCAGGCGGTCGCCCTCGACCGGGTGCACATCGCCCGCGAACTCCACGACGTCGTCGCCCACCACGTGTCGGCGATGGGTGTGCAGGCAGGCGCCGCCCGCGCGGTGCTCGACCGCGACCCGGCCGCCGCCCGGACCGCCCTCGAGGGCGTCGAACAATCGGCCCGCAGCGCCCTCGGTGAGCTCCGCGGGCTGCTGGAGACGCTGCGCACCACCGTCGACACCGAACCCGTCGACGGTTCGACCCTCACCCTCGCCGCCCTCGACGACCTCGTCGCCCACGCCCGCGACCACGGCCTCCCGGCGACGCTCACCATCGTCGGTGAGCCCCGCCCCCTCTCGGCCGTGACCGAGGTCGCCCTCTACCGCATCGCGCAGGAGGCCCTCACCAACGCGCGGCGTCACGCCGGCCCGGGCGCCACCGCCGACGTGCGCGTGCGCTACGGCGCCGAGAAGGTCGAGCTCGAGATCACCAACACCGGCCGCGCGACCCTCACCCCACGGCCCGGTCTCGGCATCGTCGGGATGCGCGAACGTGCCGCCGCCATCGGCGGCGACCTCACCGCCGCCCCCCGTGAACGCGGCGGCTTCCTCGTGCGCGCCGAGGTGCCCGCCACCACGGCGGTACCCGCATGATCCGGGTGCTGCTCGTCGACGACCACGCGGTCATGCGTGCGGGCTTCCGGATGATCCTCGAGGCGACCGGCGAGATCCAGGTCGTGGGCGAGGCCGGAACCGGAGCCGAGGCGGTCGCCGCCGCAACCGTCCTCCGGCCCGACGTGATCTGCATGGATGTGCAGATGCCCGACATGGACGGCATCGACGCCACCCGGCGCATCGTCACCGACGTCGACGGCGCCCCCGCCGTCGTGATCGTGACCACCTTCGACCGCGACGACTACCTCTTTCGCGCACTGTCGGCCGGCGCGAGCGGCTTCGTGCTGAAGAACGCGGGGCCCGAGGAACTCGTCCACGCCGTGCGGGTACTCGCCGAGGGCGACGCCCTCCTGGCCCCGGAGGTCACCCGACGTGTGATCGCCCGGTTCACACGGTCGGAGGCGGCCACCGAACCCGCCGCGTCCGCCCCGTCGACCGGTGCGACATCCGCATCCCCCCTCGAGACCCCGGCCATGCCGACCGTCGATCTCACCGAACGCGAGGCGGAGGTGCTGCGCCTGGTCGCCCAGGCACTGAGCAACGCCGAGATCGCGCAACGCCTGTACATCGGTGAGGCGACGGTCAAGACCCACGTGTCGAACGTGCTCCAGAAGCTCGGCGCCCGCGACCGGGTTGCCGCCGTCGTCTTCGCCCACCGGTACGGCCTGGCCTGAACCTCCCCCGCGCGGGGGAGCCGACGACCCACCCGCCGGGGGATGTCCCCGCGCCGCCGGATCCGTAGCGTCGAAGACGACGGGAGAATCCCGTCGGAAGGAGAACGGCATGCTGCGACTGCACGGCCTCACCAAGAGCTACGGAGACCGCCGGGTGCTCGACGACGTCACCTTCGACGTCGCCCCCGGGCGCCTCACCGGCTTCGTCGGCGGCAACGGCGCCGGAAAGACCACGACGATGCGGATCGTCCTCGGGGTGCTCTCCGGCGACGCCGGCACCGTCACCCTCGACGGCGACACCGTCACCCCGGCCGACCGCCGCCGCTTCGGATACATGCCCGAAGAGCGCGGCCTGTACCCGAAGATGAAAGTGCTCGAGCACATCGTCTACCTCGCCCGCCTCCACGGATTCGGCAAGGCCGACGCCGAGAAGCGCGCCCGGGCCCTGCTCGAAGACCTCGGCCTCGGCGAGCGCCTCGGCGACAACATCGAGGCCCTCTCGCTCGGCAACCAGCAGCGCGCACAGATCGCCGCCGCCCTCGTGCACGACCCCGAGGTGCTCATCCTCGATGAGCCGTTCTCCGGCCTCGACCCGCTCGCGGTCGAGGTGGTCGCCTCGGTGCTGCAAGATCGTGCAAAGGCGGGGGCCTCGGTGCTGTTCAGCTCGCACCAGCTCGACGTCGTCGAGCGGCTGTGCGACGACCTCGTCATCATCGCCGGCGGCACCATCCGTGCCACGGGCGGCCGCGACGAACTCCGCGCCGCGCACGCCCGACGCCGGTACGAACTCATCTCCACCGGTGACGCCGGCTGGCTGCGCGACGAAGCGGGCGTCGAGGTCATCGAATTCGACGGCGGCTACGCCGTGTTCGACGTCGACAGCGACCAGACGGCCCAGCGCGTGCTCCGCCGCGCCGTCGCCCAGGGCGACGTCGCCGGCTTCGCTCCGCAGCATCCGTCCCTGTCGCAGATCTTCAAGGAGGTCATCCAGTGAACACCCTCCCCGCCGCACAACCCCGCACCGCACAGAGTGTCTGGCTGGTCGCCGAACGCGAGATCGGCTCGAAGCTGCGCAGCAAGGCGTTCATCATCTCCTTCGCGATCCTCTTCATCGGCGCCCTCGCCCTCGTGCTCTGGGGTGGCTTCACCGCGCAGGACTCGTCCGGGACGCCCGTGGCCGTCACCTCCGACGCCCAGCAGTACGTGCAAGAGGTCCCCGGCCTGGAGGTGACCGAAGCCGCATCCGACACGGACGCGCGCGAGCTCGTCGCCGCCGGCGAGGTCGACGCCGCCATCGTCGCCGACGCCGCCTCCCCCACCGGTTTCACCGTCGTCGCCGAGACGAGCGCCCCGACGAACCTGTTGCTCTCGCTCTCCCAGCTGCCACCGGTGGAGATCCTCGACCCCGAGACGGGCCCGGGCGCGCTCGGCTACCTCGCCGCACTCGGGTTCGGCATCGTCTTCCTCATGGCCGCGTCGCTGTTCGGCGGCACGATCGCCCAGTCGGTCGTCGAAGAGAAACAGACCCGCGTCGTCGAGCTGCTCATCTCGGCCATCCCGGTGCGGTCTCTGCTGGCGGGCAAGGTCATCGGCAACACGATCCTCGCCGTGGGCGAGATCCTCATCCTCGTCGCGATCGCCGTCATCGGCCTGACCGTCACCGGCCAATCCGAGATCCTCCAGGGTCTCGGTGCACCGATCGCCTGGTTCGCGGTCTTCTTCCTGTTCGGCTTCGTGCTGTTGGCGACCCTGTTCGCCGCCGCCGCCTCGATGGTCTCGCGTCAGGAGGACATCGGGTCGACCACGACCCCGTTGACGATGCTCATCATGGCGCCGTACTTCCTGGTGATCTTCTTCTGGGAGAACCCCGTCGTACTCGGGGTCATGTCGTACGTGCCCTTCTCCGCCCCCGTCGGCATGCCGGTGCGGATGTTCCTCGGCGAGGCGCAGTGGTGGGAGCCGCTCCTCTCCCTGGTGATCCTCATCGCGACCTGCGTCGCCGCGATCGTCGTGGCCGCGAAGATCTACGAGAACTCGCTGCTGCGCATGGGCGCCCGCGTGAAGCTCTCCGAGGCCCTCTCCCGCTGATCCCGGGAGCCGCACCCCGGGCCGGTGTCAGCCGCCCGGGGTGCGCACCGGCCGAGGCGGGGCCCTCGGCTCACGTGCACGTACTCAGGCTGGCGGGCGCCGGGACGGGGTGAGTCCCGGTCCCGGCGCCGTTTGCCCCCTCGGGGCCTGAATTGGTGCACGTGGTGTGCGCCGCCCTGGCCGCCCCCGGCCGTCCCCGCCGTTGAGACGCTTGGGCCGACCGGACCCGGCGCGCGGGGTGCACGAACTCAGGCTCAGCGCGGCCAGGTCCGCCTTCCGGCCCGGAATCGGCCACTTCCTCACCATGCAGCCTGAATTGGTGCACCGACGGCCCGGCACAGTTCGGCGGGTCCGGCCGAGGCGGGGACGGAGGCGGGTCAGGTGCGCAACGCAGCGCGGCCGGAGTGTCCGACCAGCGCGTCGGCGGCGCGCACGAGCGCCAGGTGCGACAGCGCCTGGGGCGTGTTCCCGGCGTGCCGGTCGGCGCCCACGTCGTACTCCTCCGACAGCAGGCCCACATCGTTGGCGACGGCACACGCCCGATCCATCAACACGGTCGCGTCGTCGAGACGCCCGCTGACCGCGTACTGCTCGACGAGCCAGAACGTGCACGCCAGGAACGGATGCTCGTCACCGGGCAGGCCGTCCACCCCGCTACCGGTGCGGTACCGCATGAGGAACCCGTCGCGCATGAGGGTGCGTTCCATCTCGGCGACCGTGCCGAGCATCCGCGGGTCGTCGTGGGCGCAGAACCCGACCTGCGGCAGCAACAGAAGGGACGCGTCGACCTCGGTCGACCCGTAATGCTGCACGAAATGCCCGCGCTCGGAGTCGTATCCGTTCTCGTCGATCTCCTCGCGCACCTTCTCGCGCAGTCGCCGCCATTCGGTCGCGTCGCCCGGCAGCCCGGCGTCCTCGACGGCGCGCACCCCGCGGTCCAACGCCGCCCACACCATGGCGCGCGAGTGGGTGAACATCGTCTCCTCACCACGGATCTCCCAAATGCCGCAATCGGGTCGATCGAACCACTCCACGACCTGGTCGAGGAGGGCCTTCTGCAAGGCCCAGGAGAAATCCGACTCGTCGACGCCGGCGTCGCGGGCCGCTTCGAGGGCGACCATCACCTCGCCGATGACATCGCCCTGGAACTGTGTGTACGCACCGTTTCCCAGGCGCACCGGCGCCGAACCCTCGTACCCGGGAAGGCTGCCGAGCTCGCTCTCGGGCAGCTCCCGCTCCCCCGCGATGCCGTACATGATCTGCACATCGGCGGGGTCGCCCGCGACGGCGCGCAGCAACCAACGCCGCCACCGGAACGCGATCCGGGTGAAGCCGTGTTCGAGGAGGGCTTCGAGGGTGAGGGATGCGTCGCGTAGCCAGACGTATCGGTAGTCCCAGTTGCGCGACCCGCCGAAGTCTTCCGGCAATGAGGTCGTGGCGGCGGCGACGATGCCGCCGGTGTCGCGGTGCGTCAGCGCCCGCAGCACCAACAGGGAACGCACGACCTCCTCATGGTGCGGACCATGGTGTTCGATCGTTTCGGCGAAGTCGTGCCAGAACGCCTCCGTCGACGCACGCTCGGCGTAGACGTCGACCGCAGCCGGTGTCGGAAGGTGGGAGGCGAACCAGGTCAGAGTCACATCGAGCTCGTCACCGGCGGCCACCGTCACCGTGCCGCGATGGCGGTGATCGACCGCACGTAGCCGCGCACCGCGAACGACCATCGCCCCGGGGCCTGCGATCGCCAGCAGCGCCGGGCTGTCCTCTTCGCCGATCTGACGCACCCAGGGCAGGGCGCGGGCGTAGTCGAAACGCACGACGAGTTCGTGGTCGAACACGACTTCACCCGAGATCCCCCGGATGCGGCGCACGATATCGGTGCGATCGCCGTCGATCGGCATGAACTCGTGCACCTCGGCGACACCGTCCACGCTCTCCCACCGGGTCACCAGCGTGAAGGTGTCGCCGTCGTAACGTCGCGTCGCCGTGGCGTGCGGGTCGGCGGGCCGCAGCATCCACCGGCCGTGGTCCTCGCCACCGAGCAGCGCGCCAAAAACGGACGGCGAATCGTAGCGGGGCGGGCAGAACCAGTCGATACTGCCCTCCCGCGATACGAGCGCCGCGGTGCGGCAGTCGCTGAGCAACGCGTAGTCCTCAATCAGTGCGGGCATTCTGGGCCTCCCGGAAGCCTGTGGTGGGCAGCGTTTCGACGCTATCGTGGGCGCCGTGACCTCCGCGACCACGACTCTGCTCATCCTCGGCGCATCGGGGGATCTCACCTCCCGCCTGCTGCTGCCCGCCCTCGGAGAACTCCTCAGCCGCGAACCGTCCCGTCGGGTCCACCTGCGCGGCGCCGGCATGGACGACTGGGACGACACCCACTGGCGCGACGTCGTCAAGACGGCCTTCGCCGCCGGCGACGCCGACGCTGCCTTCGGGGCGGTGGATCAGACCACGTACCAGCGCGCCGACATCACCGAGGCTGCTGACCTGCAGCGCCTGGTCGACGGCGTAGAGGGCCGCCTCGCCCTCTACTTCGCCGTGCCCCCGGCGATCGCCGCGCGCGCGTGCGAGGCGCTCGCCGACGTGACCCTTCCGGAGGGGACGATCCTCGCCCTGGAGAAGCCGTTCGGGACGGATGCGGAAAGCGCCCATGCGCTGAATCTCACCGTGGACAAGCTCGTCCCCGAGAACCAGATCTTCCGTGTCGACCACTTCCTGGGGCGTTCGACGCTGTTGAACCTCCTCGGCGTGCGGTTCGCCAATCGGGTGATCGAGCCGGTGTGGAACGCCGAGCATGTCGAGAGTGTGCTGGTGCGTTTCGATGAGGCGCTCGGGCTGGAGAACCGCGCGGGGTACTACGACAAGGCGGGTGCGATGGTCGACATGATCCAGAGCCACCTGTTGCAGGTGCTCGCGTTCCTGGCGATGGATGCACCGGCCTCACTCGACGAGCGCGACCTGCGGGACGCCACGGGTGCGGCGCTGCGCGCCACCCACGTGTGGGACGACGATCCCGCGACTGCCTCCCGCCGTGCCCGGTACACCGCCGGATCCATCGGCGATCGCACGTTCCCGTCGTACGTCGACGAGCCGGGTGTCGACCCGTCGCGTCACACGGAGACGCTGGCCGAAGTGACCTTCGCCGTCGACACCGCCCGCTGGGCCGGGGTCCCCTTCACGTTGCGCTCCGGCAAGGCGCTCGGTGAGCCGGTTCGCGAGATCGTCGTGCAGTTCCGACCGGTCCGGCATGTGCCGACCGGTCTGACCGGCGATGCATCGGGATCGATCATGCGCTTCTCCCTCGGCCCCGACCTGCTCTCGCTGGAACTGAACGTCAACGGCGCCGACGACCCGCTCGAGCTCGAACGCATCGGGCTGACGGCGGACCTGGGCGCGGGCGCGCTGCGCGCCTACGGCGAGGTGCTCTCGAGCATCCTCGACGGCGACGCCGCGCTTTCCGTCCGCGGCGACGCGGCCGAGCAATGCTGGCGGATCGTGCAGCCGATCGTCGACGCGTGGCGCGCCGACGAGGTACCGCTGGACGAGTACCCGGCGGGGGCGACCAACCCCGACGGGTGGCCGTCGCACGCGACCCCGCCGCTCAAGCACTGAGCCACCGCGGGTCCGCCTGCGCACCTGACGCGGGCCACGTCACGTGGTCAGGTCAGGTCAGGTCAGGCGACGAGGATCCCGTCGGTGTCCGCCCACACGTACCCGCCGGGCCGGAAGGTGACGCCGCCGATCTCGACGGGCACATCGATGTCGCCGACACCGTCCTTGACGCTCTTGCGCGGGTTGGATCCGAGGGCCTTGACCCCGAGGTCGAGAGTGGCGAGAACGTCCCGGTCGCGGATCGCACCGTGGATGATCACGCCCGCCCATCCGTTGGCGACGGCAGACGACGCCATGATGTCCCCCATCAGCGCCGACTCGAGGGAGCCGCCGCCGTCGACGACGAGCACCGCGCCGTCGCCCGGGCCGGCGAGCACATCCTTGACCAGTCCGTTGTCGCGGAAGCATCGGATCGTGCGGATCGGCCCCTCGAAGGACCGGCGTCCGCCGAGGTCCTGGAACTGCACGGAGACGGAGGCGAGGGCGTCTCCGCGCTCGTCGTAGAGATCGGCGGTCGCTGTCATCCGCCCAGGCTACCGCTGACCTCACGCCCGCGACCGAACCATCCGCGACCGGATGCGCCGGGCGGGAATGGATGCGCGTGGATGTTGTTGCACTCCTGCGACGGACGAGGGTGCCCGCCGGCAGAATCAGTCCCCTTGGAGAATCGAGACCCCCATGACCTTGCTACAGGATCGCACCGCCGACACCGACCACCCGGTCCTCGACGTGATCGCGGAACGGTGGAGCACCCGTGTGTTCGACACCGACACGCCCCTGGACGACGCCGCGCTGCTCGGCGCACTCGAAGCTGCCCGCTGGGCCCCGTCGGCGAACAACTCCCAGCCGTGGCGCTTCATCGCCGCCCGCCGCGGATCCGCCCCGCACGCGTCCCTCGTCGACGCCCTCGGCGGCTTCAACAAGGCCTGGGCCCGTGAAGCGGGCGCGCTGGTGGTGTTCGTCGCGCAGACGGCACGCGAAGACGGCACGCCGCAGCGCTGGGCCGAGTACGACACGGGCCAGGCATCCGCCTACTTCAGCCTGCAGGCGCACGCCTCGGGCCTCGCCACCCACCAGATGGGCGGCTTCGACGATGCCGCGGTCGCCCGCGCCTTCGACCTCGCCGAGAACCTCCAGCCGGTCACGATCATCGCCGTCGGCACCATCGGGTCCTACGCGGGCATCTCGGACGAGCTCCGCCGACTCGAGAGCGCCCCGCGCACGCGTCGCGCTCTCGAGTCCTCGATCATCGTCGACGCCTGAGCCGCACCACCTCCCGTCCCGACACCTCCCGTCCCGACATCGCCAGACCGTAGGGCGCGGGTGCGACAGGGGCGAGGGATGCGCGCCGCGGGTGCGAACGAAGGGTGACCGTTCGCGCAACCCTCCCCCGATCGCGCTCCGGGCGTGCTTAGAGTGGCACATGGCCCCTCGGATCGTCGCGATCGGCACCGCCGTGCCACCGGTGCGCCTCGCGCAGACCGACGTACGCGACATGTTCACCACTCAACCGGGCACGAGCAGGCTGACGCAGCGGCTCGTCCACGCCGCGTTCGACGCCGCCGACATCCAGACACGTCACAGCGTCGTCACCCAACTCGCCACCGACGGGCGCCCCGAGCCAGGCGAGGCGGTCTTCCGGGATACATCCGGAACCCTCCACGCGCCGAGCACCGGCGAGCGCAACGACCTCTACATCCGTGCGGCCCCGGGGCTGTATGCGGCGTCCGCCCGCGCCGCGCTCGAGGAGGCCCGGGTGACGTCGGCCGAGGTCACCCACGTCGTCACGGTCTCGTGCACGGGCTTGTTCGCCCCCGGTCCCGACTACCGGCTCGTGCGCGACCTCGGTCTGCGGCCCGACGTGGAGCGCTATCACCTCGGTTTCATCGGATGCGCCGCGGCACTCCCCGCGGTGCGCGCGGCCGAGCGGATCGCCCGGGCGGATCCGGATGCGGTGGTGCTGGTCGTCAGCACGGAACTGTGCTCGCTGCACATCCGCGTCTCGGACGACCCGCAGCAGATCGTCGCCGCGTCGGTGTTCGGTGACGGAGCCGCCGCCGCCGTCGTCACCGGCGCCGCGGAGATCGGACGCCCGGGTGGCTTCGACCTCGAAGGTTTCGCCACCACCCTCACCTCCGAGGGCGAGACCGACATGACCTGGACGATCGGGGACCGCGGTTTCGACATGATCCTCTCGGCCGAGGTGCCCCGCATCATCGGGCGCGAGATCCGGGATGCGGTGGGTCCGGTCCTCGACGGTGTCGACGCCTGGGCGGTGCATCCGGGCGGACGCAGCGTGCTCGACCGCGTCGAGGCGGGCCTCGACCTCGACGCTGCGGCGCTCGACGCGTCGCGGCATGTGCTGCGTACGCACGGGAACATGTCGAGCGCGACGCTGCTGTTCATCCTGCGCGACCTGCTCGTCGGCGACGTCCTCGCCGATGGCGCGACCGTCGGGGCGCTGGCGTTCGGCCCCGGACTGACCGTCGAATCGGCACGACTCACGAAGCGGACCCCCGCGTGAGCCTCCGCACCCGCGATGCGACGCTGGTCGAGCTGATGGACGACCCCGACTGCGACCCGCGGCGTCTCGCGGCGACGCTGCGCCGGTTCGATCTGGTGAACCGGCTCGTCGCCGGATGGGGCACCGTCTACCGCACTCGACTGCGCCCACACCTCGCCTCGCTCGGCCGGCCCGCACGCGTTCTCGACCTCGGATCGGGCGGCGGCGACCTGGTCCGCCGGCTCGCCGCCGCGACCGCCCGCGACGGCCTCGACGTCGACGTGGTCGGCGCCGATCCCGACCCGCGCGCGCACGCGGTGGCGACGGCGACTCCCGCGCCCGGGAACGCGAGGTTCCTGTGCACCGACGCGGCCTCCCTCGTGGGGCGCGGCGAACCCTTCGACGCGGTCGTCTCCAATCACGTGCTGCACCACCTCGACGACGCGCTCCCGGCCGTCGTCGACGCGTCCCTCGCCCTGTCGCAAGGCGTCGTGCTGCACGGCGACATCGCCCGGGGATCTCTGGCGTACGGGCTCTACGCGGTCGGGATCACCCCGCTCACCCCCGGCACATTCCTCCGCACCGACGGCCTCCGATCCATCCGACGCAGCTTCACCCCCGCCGAGTTGCGCACCGCACTGGCCGCCACCGGCGGCTCGTGGCAGGTTTCGACCCCCGCGCCGTTCCGGGTGCTCGCCGAAGGGCGCGGCCATGCGTGAGGTGATCGTGGTCGGGGCCGGACCGGTCGGGATGCTGCTGGCCGGCGAGCTCGCACGGCACGGTGTGGACGTGGAGGTGCTCGAGCGGCGACCCGCCCCGGGCGCCGGCACCCGCGCGATCGGCGTGCATGCGCCGGTGCTCGCCGCCCTCGCGCCCTCCGGGCTCACCGAACGTCTCCTCGCGGGGGCCGCGCGCGTCGCCCGCGGCGAGGCCCGTTCCCGCGGCGATGTGCTCGGCGTGGTGCGGTTCGATCGCCTCTCCCGCCGCTTCCCGTTCGTCGCGACGCTCCCCCAGGCGGCGACCGAGGCCGCCCTCGCCGTCGAGGCACCCGAACCGATCCGCGGTGCGAGGGTGTCGGCGGTCCTGCCCGCATCCGACCATGTGCGGGTGCGCGCGGCCGTCTCCGGACAGCTCACCGAACGGCGCGCCCGCCTCGTCGTGGTGGCCACCGGTTCGAGCGGCCGCGACCTCGTCTACCGGCCGCGTGCGCTGGCCCGACGCGAGTATCCGGACCGCTACCTGATGACGGATGCGACCGCGGCGGTCGATGCCGACACCTCCGTCGCGGCCGTGCATCTCGACCCGGCGGGGGTGCTGGAGTCGTTCCCGCTGCCGGACGGCCTGCGCCGCTTCGTGGCGTGGGATGCCGCCCCGCACGAGGCCGACACCCCCGCCACACGCGCCGCCCGGTTGCGCGAGGCGATGGCGGTGCGCGGTGAAGCGCAGGCCGGTGAGGGCGTCGGCGCGGCGACCGCGTTCGGCGTGCGCCAGGTCATCGCCCCCCGGCTGCGGCGCGACCGCATCCTCACCATCGGTGACACCGCCCACGAGGTCAGCCCGATCGGTGGGCAGGGGATGAACCTCGGCCTCCTCGATGCGGTCACCCTCGCGCCGCTGCTGGCGCAGTGGATGCGGTGGGGCTCACCTCCGGTCGACCTCGACTACTGGGAACGCCGCAGGGTGCGGTCGGCACGCCTGTCGGCGGCCATCGCCGCCGCGAACACCGCCCTCGGGCGCCCCGCCTCCCCCCGAGCCCATCGCCTCCGGACCGGGGCCCTCCGCGCCCTGCTGGCCTCGCCCGCATCCCTCACCTTCGCCCACGCCTACGCGATGGGCTTCGACGCCGACGCGTGACGCCCACGTCCGCGGTCCCGGTCGGAGGCCCCCTGTCGACGCGACGGGTCGGCGCCCGGCCGCACTCGGTCCGTCAGGCGGCGAGCGCCCCACCCGTGGCCACCAGCTGCACCGCGAGCAGCAGCGCGGCCGCCATGACGAGGGGGAACAACACGCGGGCCCGGGGGCGCGCGAACGCGACGACGACGGTTCCCCCGGCGAGGGCGAGGGCCGCCCCGAAGAACACCCACGCGAGCGGCGTCACCGCTGCGAGGTCGCCGTGGACCGGTCCCGACAGCGTCGCCACCATCCCGACGGCCAGGCCGCCGATGGCGAGCAGCGTGGAAGCCCGTGCCCCGACGATGTGCGGGAAGCCGCGGACGCCGGTGCTCGCGTCGTTGTCGAGGTCGGGGAGGACGTTCACCAGATGGATCGCCGCGCCCAGCGCTCCGCCGGCGATCCACGCCCACGGCGCAGCCGGGGCCGGTGGTTCGGCGGACAGCGGGGCCAGCGAAGGGAACGCCCCGAAGCCCACGATGAACGGGATGATCGAGATCGGGGTCGACTTCATGCCGGCGTTGTAGGCCCACGCCGACGCGAGGAACAGCGCGTGCGCGGCGAGCATCCCGAGCCCGATCCACGCCGAAAGCACGACCGCGATCACCAGACACCCGTAGGCCGCCGCCCATGCCTGGCCGGGGGTGACCCGACCGCTCACCAGGGGTTTGTCGGTTCGTCCCACGGAGCGGTCGCGCCCGACGTCGATGACGTCGTTGGAGATGCCGACCGATAGCTGACCGAAGAACACCGCGACGGTCAGCAACGTGAGATGGAGGGCGGCGACCCCGGCGGCGACGCCGAGCGCGAAGGCGAGGAGGGTCACGACGACGGTCGGCCCGGGGTGCGAAGCGCCCCACAACACCGTCGCGACGCTTCTGCCGCCGCGCGCGCGACCTGTCATCCCCTCCATGCTGTGCACGCTACCGGCCGGAAGCAGCCCCGCGGGCGGTGAACGACACCGGAGATCCGCGCCGCGTGACCCGGAAAGCGGGCCTCACGGCGCGGATCGACGAAAATCTCCGGTGTTGTCGACACTGCGCGACGTCAGTCGTCGACGATCTCGGCCTCGATCACGTCGTCGGTGTCGCCCGCGTCGGGGACAGGGGACGGGCCGTCGCTCGTGAGCACGAGGGACGAACCGTCGGCGGCCATGTCGACCCGCACGACGTCACCGTCACGCACGTGACCCGACAGCAGGGCCATCGCGAGCCGGTCCTGCACCTCGGACTGGATGAGCCGGCGCAGCGGCCGCGCACCGAAAATCGGGTCGTAGCCGCGTTCGGCCAACCATGCCCGCGCGTCCGGTGTGACGGCCAGGGCCAGGCGACGATCCTTGAGACGCCGTTGCAGGGCGTCGACGGCGAGTTCGACGATCTGCGCGAGGTCGTCTTCGGTGAGTGCCTGGAAGATGACGATGTCGTCGAGGCGGTTGATGAACTCGGGCTTGAACGCCTGCCGCACCAGCCCCTGCACCTGCTCCCGCTTCTGGTCGAGCGACAACGTCGGGTCGATCAGAACGGGCGAGCCGAGGTTCGAGGTGAGGATCAGGATGACGTTCTTGAAGTCGACCGTGCGTCCCTGGCCGTCGGTGAGGCGCCCGTCGTCCATGACCTGCAGCAGCACGTCGAAGACCTCGGGGTGCGCCTTCTCGACCTCGTCGAGCAGGACGACCGAGTAGGGACGCCGCCGGACGGCTTCGGTGAGTTGACCACCCTGCTCGTAGCCGATGTATCCGGGAGGGGCACCGACCAACCGCGAGACGGAGTGCTTCTCTCCGTACTCGGACATGTCGATGCGCACCATGGCGTGCTCGTCGTCGAAGAGGAACTCGGCGAGGGCCTTGGCCAGCTCGGTCTTGCCGACCCCGGTGGGGCCGAGGAACAGGAACGATCCGGTCGGGCGGTCAGGGTCGCTGATGCCTGCACGCGAGCGCCGTACGGCGTCGGAGACGGCCTTGACCGCGTCCTTCTGCCCGATGAGTCGCTTGCCGAGCTCGTTCTCGAGGTGCAGCAGCTTCTCGGTCTCGCCCTGCATCAGGCGGCCGACGGGGATGCCGGTCCAGGATGCGATGACGCTGGCGATGTCGGCCTCGGTCACCTGGTCGCCGACCATGCGCTCACCGGTGGGCTCTTCGCGTTCGGCTTCGAGCAGGCCGCGTTCAAGTGCGGGGATCTCGGCGTAGAGCAAGCGCGAGGCCTTCTCCAGGTTGCCCTCGCGCTGGGCGCGCTCGGCCTCCATGCGGGCGGCGTCCAGGCGGGGCTTGAGGTCACCCACCCGGTTCAGTGATGCCCGCTCGTGCTCCCACCGCGCCTGCAGTTCACCGAGCTTGGCCTCCTCCTTCGCGAGGTCGTCGCGCAGTGCGGCCAGGCGTTCCTTGGCGGCGTCGTCCTTCTCCTTCTTCAGCGCGAGTTCCTCGAGCTTGAGCCGGTCGACGTGGCGACGGAGCTCGTCGATCTCCAGCGGCGCGGAGTCGATCTCCATGCGCAGTCGGGATGCCGCCTCGTCGATCAGATCGATGGCCTTGTCGGGCAGTTGGCGGCTGGGGATGTAGCGGTGCGACAGGGATGCGGCGGCCACCAGCGCCCCGTCGGCGATGGCGACCTTGTGGTGGGCCTCGTAGCGCTCCTTGAGTCCACGCAGGATGGCGACGGTGTCTTCGACCGACGGCTCGCCGACGTAGACCTGCTGGAAGCGTCGTTCGAGAGCGGCGTCCTTCTCGATGAACTCGCGGTACTCGTTGAGCGTGGTCGCGCCGATGAGGCGCAGCTCGCCGCGCGCGAGCATGGGCTTGAGCATGTTGGCCGCGGCGACCGATCCTTCGCCGCCTCCGGCGCCCATGAGCACATGGAGCTCGTCGATGAAGGTGATGACCTGACCGTCGGATTCGGTGATCTCCTTGAGCACGCTCTTGAGGCGCTCCTCGAACTGCCCCCGGTACATCGCCCCGGCGACCAGGGCCGAGATGTCGAGGGTGATGAGTTCTTTGTCCTTGAGCGACTCGGCGACGTCGCCGGCGATGATGCGCTGGGCGAGGCCTTCGACGACGGCGGTCTTGCCGACGCCGGGCTCGCCGATGAGGACGGGGTTGTTCTTGGTGCGGCGCGTGAGCACCTGGCTGACCCGGCGGATCTCGGAGTCGCGCCCGATGACCGGGTCGAGCTTCCCCTGCCGGGCGCGGTCGGTGAGATTGATCCCGAATTGCTCGAGGGCGCTCTGTTGCTCCTCCTGCCCGGGCATCTGGGTGGCGTTCATGGTGTCTCCTGACGACGTGTGATTTTAAAGTTGAGCCTTACGGACTCAACTTTAGCATCGCCAGCACGCGCGCGCCAGCGTCCGACCGGGTTCCCGGCCGGGCGCGGATCGATCGCGGCGTCAGCCCTGCCGGATGGGGATCGCGATGCGGAACTGCGTCCCCTCACCGACCGTGCTCGTGGCCGACATCGTGCCCTCGTGCGCGGTCACGATCGCCTTCGTGATCGACAGGCCGAGACCGATCCCCTTGATCGCCTGGCGCGTGGCCATCTTCGACCGGAAGAACCGTTCACTGAGCTGTTCGAGGTCGTCGGGTTCGATACCCATCCCCGTATCGGTCACCGTGACGACCGCATTCCCGTCGTCCTGGGCGACGGCCACGGTGATCGACCCGCCCGACGGGGTGAACTTGACGGCATTGGAGACGAGGTTGTCGATGGACTGACCCACGCGGCGGGCGTCGGCGTGCAGCCGCACGGGCTCTTCGGGCACCTCGACCTGGACGGCCACCCCGGCACGCTCGGCCACGGGGAGGATCGACTCCCCCGACGCGGACGCGATCGACGAGATGTCGATCGTCTCGCGCTGGAGCGGGATCTTCCCCGCCTCGACCTGGGCGATGAACAACAGGTCACCGACCAGCTGGAGCAGCCGGTTCGCGTTGCGCTCGGCGACGCCGATGAAACGCTTCTGGTCGTCGGAGAGTGTCTCTTCCTCCTCCATCACCAGCTCGAGGTATCCGAGGATAGAGCTGAGCGGTGTGCGCAGCTCGTGGGAGATGGTCCCGACGAACTCGTCCTTGAGCCGTGTGATCTCCTTCAGGTGACGGGCGTCACGGATGACGAAGGTGTACCCCACCGGCTCGTCGCCCACGCGCCGCTCGGCGCACGTGAGGTAGACGGGGATCTCCACACCGTCGACCGAGCGCACCAACAGGTCGCCCTCGCCCTGGCCGACCGAACGGCCGACCTCGACCAGACGAGGCAAGATCTCGGCCGTCGGCGCAATGGTGTCGTCGAGCCCGGACAGGCCGACGGTGCGGGGAACGAAGAGGTCACCGACCGATTCCTGCCCGCGGTGCGCACCGTCCACACCGATGATGTCGATCACGTCGTAGCCGAGCAGCAGTTCCGCACCGGGACCCCAGCCGACGATCCCGCCGCGCCTATCGGTGACGATGACGGCTTCGTTGTCCATCGCCTCCCAGATGCTGGTGGCGAACGCTTCCGCCTCGCTCAACTCCTCCGCGGTCTGGGCGAGCTCGCGTCGACCGCGTTCCGCGACCTCCAGGAGACGGGCGCGCTCGTGCGACAGCGCCGCGACCTCTTTCAGGCGCACCCGCGCAGAGTGGGTGGTCTCGTTGACGACGACGGCGACGGCGGCGATCACGACGGCGACGAAGACGACACGGACGATCTGCCCGTTCCCCCAATCCTCCAGACCCACGAAGTACGGTCCGAGGAAGGACACCACCAGAGCGGCGATGCCGTAGACCACCATCCGCCGGCCGGGGAGCGTCGCGAGCCAGACGATCGGCAACAGGATGATCACCGAGAACATCGACGAAGAGCCGCCGGTACCCACCCGGAACAGCCCGATCGCGACGATCGCGAGGATCGGGATGACCGCCACCCAATCCCGATGCAGGCGGCGCCACGGCACGAACAACGTCGCGACCTCGAGGACGGCGAGGCCGATGACCGATGCCCACATCGCCGCGGGGGCGGTGATCTGGCCGGCGCCGAAGAGGAAGAGTGCCGGCAACGCCAGCACCACGAGCAGAAGCGTCGGAAGCAGCAGCACGGCGGGATGGGTGCGACCTCTGCGGTCGCGCCCGATCGTGCGCTCGGTCGACGTCTCCGTCATCACGAAGGCCGGAGCTGCTCGAGGACCCGGCGCACCTGCGCCGCGGTGAAGGGCTTGGGCAGGTGGGCGTCGGACGCGGGGAACTGGGAGGGATCGAGCACCGAACAGATCACGATCTTCGAGTCGGGGGCCAGCGCCTTCACCCGCTCCATGGCCTTCCACCCGTCATCGCGACCGCGAAGCAGCAGGTCGATCACCGCGATGTCCGGCGGCTGTTCCGCCAGCAACGGTTCGGCCGCGGCCGTCCCCACCGCCGTCCGCACGTCGCATCCGGCCCGACTGAAGAGCGTGCGGAGCAGTTCGCGCTGATCGTCGACGTCGTCGATCACCAGGACCTCAGTGGGGGTGGTCATCTCAGGATCCTTCCACGGGCATCTCGCCACGTCGGCGACGGGCGAGCCGTTCGACCGCGGCGACGAGGTCCTTCGAGGACAGCGGTTTGGCGAGGTAGTCATCCGCCCCCTGCCGTCTCGCACGTTCCGCGTACTCGGCACCGGCATGCGCGGTCATGACCGCGACGGGCAGATCGGACCGGCGTGCGCGGATGTCGGCCAGCAACTCGAATCCGCCGCGGCCGGGCAGTTCCAAATCGGTGACGACGACCTCGGGATCGAATTCATCCTCGAGGGTTTCGTAGCCGTCCGCGCTCGCGAGCACCTTGACATCGCACGCCAGTCGTCGACGGAGGATCGTCTGCACATACAGCGCGACGTCCTCGTCGTCTTCGACGACGATCACTCGGAACGGCGAGTCGGTCACCCTGTCACGATATACGCCGCACGTCGCGATGACACCGCCCGCGCACAATCCCCGTGGCGCGACTGCGCACCCGGCGAGACCCGCGCGCCCGTGGCAGACCACGGGGCACGCCATCGGATCTCCGACCCACGCCCCGTCTCGAGGCGCCGCCTCAGAGGATGCGGGCGTAGACCTCGAGCATCGCCGACGTGCGGGAAGACTGCCGGAAGGCCGTGGCGACCCCCTCGTCCGGGACGGGCGCGGAGCCTGCCGCGATGTCCGCGACGGCGACCCGCAAAGTCTCTCCCAGCGCCTCGACCGATGCATCCGCGACATCCCAGCGTCCCGCACCGAGTTCGGGCGCGATGTCGGGGTCGCTGACCACGGCGGGAGTGCCGAGGCTCGCGGCTTCGAACACCGTCATCCCCTGGGTCTCGAATCCGATCGAGGTCTGCACGACGGCGTCGGCACGATGGATGCGCCGCAAGGTCTCGGCGTACGGCAGGCGACCGGCGAACCCGACGCTCGTGCCGGTGGGCGCATCCAGCCCGTGCGCGATCACGAACCGTTGCGCGGTACGCAGCTGACCTCCCCCGCCGATGACCTCCACGTCGGCGTCGGGCCGGGCGAAGGCGAGCGCCTCGAGGAACGGCATGAGTCGTTTCTCGGGACTCATCCGTCCCAGCCACACCAGTCGCGGACGCCTGCCGGAACCGGCCGGCGTGGTGTTGCGGACCTCGTCGAGCAGGTCGTCGTGGATGCCGTTCCAGATCACGTCGACCGTGGCGTCGCCGCGTGCGGGAACGACGCCGTTCTCCTCGAGTCGGCGCGCGAAGTGCGAGGACGGGGCCGTGACGGCGGACGAGCGTTCGGCGAAACGACGCAGGTACGCCCACCCGTCGGATCCGCGGGTGTCAGACCCGATGGCGCGGCGCTGCCACACCGACAACGCGCGCAGCACCGTCCGGGGTGCCGGCGCGGTGGCGGCGATGCCCACGTCGACCCGGTTGTGCATGGTGTGGACGATCGGAAGGTCATGACGCACGGCGAAGCGGTGACCGAGGAAGGCCCCCCAGAAGTCGGACTGCACGTGGACGACGTCGACACCGGGACGCCCGGCGAGCGCGTCGTCGATCCACCGGTCGGCGCGTCCCGCCGGCCACGACAGCGAATACTCCCGGTCGAGGGTGATCGGCATCGACGGCACGTCGACGTAGGCGGGGTCCTGGGTGAGTGCGGTGCCGCGCGAACGGTGCATCGCGGGGGCGACGATCGTGACGACGTGCCCCGCACGCTCGAGGAACTCGCGCTGCAGGCGCATCGAGACCTGCGCACCGCCGAGGGACTCGACGTGCTGGTCACCGAACATCACGACGTGCACGGGCTCAATCCGGCAGCGGTTCGCCACGGTACAGGGCCTCGAAGGTGTCGAGCGTGCGGTTGATGTCGTGCACCGCGACGCCGTCGAGCGAGGCCTGCTGCATACGCCGACGATCGTCGGGGTCGGCGGTGAGCACGTCGGTGAGGCGCGCGGCGAGTTCGTCCACATCGCCCGGCGTGAACAGGTATCCGTTCTCACCGTCGTGCACGAGGTGGGGGAGGGCGACCGCGTCGGCGGCGACGACGGGCAGAGCCGACGCCATCGCCTCCATGGTGGCGATCGACTGTAGTTCGGCGATCGATGCGATCGCGAACACGCTCGCGCGGGAGTACAGGCGTCGAAGCTCGTCGTCACTGACGTGCCCGTGGAAGACGACCCGGTCGCCGAGCCCGAGGTCGCGCGCGAGGTTTTCGAGGTTCTTCCGCTGGTCCCCGCCCCCGACGATGTCGAACCCGACCTGGAGGGCCGGATCGAGGGTCGCGATGGCGCGGAGGATGACGTCGATCTGCTTCTCGGTGGTCAGGCGCCCGACGAACAGCACACGGTTCTGCGTACGCGGGTCCAGGTCGGGGGTGTAGTTGCTCTCGTCGATGCCGCAACTGACCGGGATCACGCCGGAGACATCGATGGTCGACTCGAGGAAGTCCGCGGCCTTGCGGGTCGGTGTCGTCACGGCGCGCGTCATCGACAGCGTCCGCTCGGCATCGCCCCACGCCCATCGGATGATGGCGTCGGTGGTCCGCTTGGGCAGCACCGAGAAGTCGAGGATGTTCTCGGGCATCACGTGGTTCGTCGCCACGATCGGGATGCCGCGTTCGTTCGCCTCGTGCGCGAGTCCCCGCCCGATGATGATGTGTGACTGGATGTGCACGACATCGGGCTTGACCTCGTCGAGCACCTTCCGCGCGTACGGCTTCGCACGCCACGGCCAGACGAACCGCAGCCAGTCGTGCGGCAGCCACCGCACCGACGGCAGGCGGTGCACCGTCATCTCCGCCCCCTCGACGACCTCGACGCACGGACGCGCGCGGCGGTACCGCTGGTTGGGGGCGACGATGTGCACATCGTGCCCGCGGCCGACGAGACCGGCGGCGAGACGCTCGGCGAAGCGTGCGGCTCCGTTGATGTCGGGCGCGAAGGTGTCGCAGCCGATGACGACGGTGAGGGGACGGCGAGGATCGGGCGTGGCGGGATCTGTCACGGGGTGCGGGCTGCCTATCTGTGCGGCGCCGAAGCGCAGCGGCTGTCTGCGGGATGGGGCGGCGCGGAGTGGATCGCACCGGTCGCGCGCGCGTCAACTGTACCCGAGCACCCTGCCCGGTCCCGGGAGCGCAGCCCCCGTCCTGGACCGCCCACTCAGGAGATCGAAGGATGCGCCCTCTACGCTGGGCGCATGCCGCGACTGCACGCTGATGCCGACGAGCACCTGTGGGTTCCCGTGACGGGGTCTTTGGGGTTCAAGGGGCGCCGTCACCGCAAGGCCGCGATCCGGATGCTGCTGACGCAGGCCAACCGCGCCGCCGGGTCCGGAGAGCGCCCGGGTAGCGGTTTTCTCGCGTGGGTGATGAGCCAGGCCACGCCGCTGTTGATGAAGCGGGCGAACGGTCGCGTGCTCGTGTGGGTGTGGAAGAGCGACCCGGACTTGCTGGTGGCGATGGCGCAGGTGCAGGAGGCGACCTCGCAGGCACGTGCTGCGCGGGCCATGATGCCGATCGAGTACGACGACACCGCGTCGTTCCGCAATCCGCATCTGGGTGTGGGCGAGAAGCTCGTGATGCCGCTGCCGGCCGATCCCCGGACACCTCCGTTCGCGACCTACACGTGGGACACCGGATCGCACTTCGTGACGGTCACCGCGGTCTGCGGCGACCGCGAGCGCTTCGGCACCGTCATCGGTTCCCTGGATGACCTGGCGCGTTCGGTCCGCGTGGTCGACGACCTCACGGTGGGCGAATCCGAGGACGTCCTCCGGATCGACCCCACCTGACCCGCCCCCGCCCGTCCCGCGCCGCACCGCGCACTCCGCCCGCACCGCGCCCGCACTCCGCCTGCCCCGCGCACTCCGCCCGCCCCGCGCCGCCCCGCGCACTCCGCCTGCGCCTCGCGCGACGTCCCGCCCCGCGGAACGTCCCGCCCGATACGCTCCGCAGTCACGACACGCGGATCCCCCCACCCCGAGACCCGCACAAAACGACCGCGGAACACCACGCGCGCACGCGCCCGCGCCCACGCCGAACGAGGTCGGACCGGCGCGGGGAAGGAACGCTCCGCAGTCATGACACGCGCATTTCGCACGCCGAGACCCGCAGAAGCCGACTGCGGAGCGGCGGAGCGGCGGGGATGCGGAGCGGGGCGGGGGCGGGAGGGGAAACCGTTCAGGTGTGGGCTACCCGCCGGCAGGACGGCGCGCTAGCCTCGGCGAAGACCCTTCGTCGTCAGAAAGGCGCACCATGCCCGAGTTCCGTTATGGCCCCGTCGAGCTCTATCTCGTCGGCTTCGAGGGCGAGCGCCCCGACGCCGGCACGATGGGCGCCCTGTCCGACCTTCTCGAGAACGGCCTGATGCGCCTGCTCGATCTGGTGCTGATCTCCAAGTCGGACGACGGCGATGTGACCATCGCCGAGATCGAAGCCGACGAGTTCGCCCTGGAACTGCACGAAGTCGGCATCGCCGGCGAAGAGGACATCGCCGAACTCGCCGAGCTGGTGCCGCCGGGCGGATCGGCCCTGCTGGTCGCTCTCGAGCTCGTCTACGCACGCGAGCTGGCCGAGCGGGTCAGCTCCTCCGGGGCGGTCGTGCTGAGCGCCGAGCGCATCCCGGCACCCGTCGTCAACGCCGTCATGGACCTGGCCGACGAGGCCTGAGAGAAGAGGAATCATCATGCCCATCCGCAGACGAGGCCGGCCCGGCCTCATCGGACTCGCCGCCCGCACCGCTGTCGTCGCCGGCACCGCCAGCGCGGTCAGCGGCTCCATGTCGAACAACCGCCAGCGCAAACAGCAGGCGGAGTACGAGCAGCAGCAGTATCAGGCCGCCCAGCAGCAAGCCGCGATGCAGCAGGCCGCTCAGGATGCGGTGGCCCAGCAGCAGGCGGCACAGGCCGCTGCCGCCCCTGCCGCTCCGGCGGCCCCCGCCGCGCCCGCGGCTCCGGCCGCGGGCGGTGTCGACATCGTCGCCGAGCTCCAGAAACTCGCCTCCCTCAAGGACGCCGGGATCCTCTCCGACGACGAGTTCGCCGCCGCCAAGACGAAGCTGCTGGGCTGAGCCTCAACGCTTCTTCTTCGCGATCCCCGTCGGTGCGTCGCCGGCGGGGATCGTCGCATCCACGTCCCCCGACAGCCACCGCAGCCAGCCCGTGTTCGGATCGCCGTCGAGAACGAGCGCCCGCACGAGCAGCGTGAGCGGAATCGACAGGATCGCGCCGAGCGGGCCGATGATGAAGGTCCAGAAGATCACCGAGAAGAAGCTCAGGGTCAGCGAGAGGTTGACGGCGTCGCTGACGAACTTCGGCTGGATGAGAACCTGCAGCGTCACATTCACCACGCAGTAGATGGCCACGACGATCAGCATCATCGGCCATCCACCGACCACCAACGCGAGGATCGCGGGGGGCACGAGCCCGAGGACGAACCCGATGTTGGGGACGAAGTTCGTCACGAAGGCGAGGATCGCCCACACGAGGGGGGCCGGGATCCCCAGCGCCCACAGGGCGAGGCCGTCGATGACGGCGACGATGAGGCCGAAGGCGGCGTTGACGACGTAGTAGCGCCGCACGCTGCTGTTGTAGGCGGCGATGCGGTCGACGGTCGGTCGGATGCCGGCGCCGAAGCTCTCCTCGGCGCGCGAGTAGCGTGACGCGTCGGCGGCCATGAAGATCACGTACGCGAGCACGAAGAAGAACGCCGTGAGCGCCGCGAGCACACTCCCCCCGACGGACG
The DNA here is from genome assembly GCA_002703245.1 of Microbacterium sp. Taxonomy (GTDB): domain Bacteria; phylum Actinomycetota; class Actinomycetes; order Actinomycetales; family Microbacteriaceae; genus Microbacterium; species Microbacterium aquimaris. The sequence goes on along the minus strand of NZTV01000090.1, from coordinate 5,040 downwards.
AGGCAACCGACAGCAGCGTCGAGGGGGACAGGATGGATGCGGTGGTCGCGGCGATCTGGTCGTCGATCCCGAGGCCGCGCAGCCAGTCGATGAGCGCGAGCGCGGACTGCTGCAGCTCGGATGCGAAGTCCTGCACGAGCCGGCCGAATTGCACGCCGGCGAAGGCGAGCATGAGGGCGAGTACCGCGAGGATCACGTACCCGAGCACGATCACGGCGGTCGTCGCCGCCCACCGCGGCCAGCCCTTGCGCCGGAGGACCGGCCCGACCGGCTGACAGATGATGACGATGACCGCTCCGAGCACGAGCGGGCCGACCAGGTCGCGACCGAGCGAGAGGCCGACCAGCACCACGACCGAGGCGGCGAGCCCGAGCACGATGCGGAGCGCCGGCGGCAGCGCCGGCGTCGGCGCGGGCGCGGGCGCCGGGTCGGGGGCGAAGCGTTTCACCGTGCCAGGCTAGGGGGTCGACGGGCGGTCTGACGAAGGCGGGTCCCCGCCGGGCCGGCCGAGGCGGACGGCGAGATCGTCGATCTGCGCGGCGAGCGCCCGGATCTGACCGCGGGTGGCCGCCTCGCCGGTGTCGTCCGCACCGGCGGCCGCCTTCTCGAGCACCCACGATGCGAAGGTCGCGGAAACGACACCGACCACGGCGATGCCACCGGTCATGAGGAGCACCGCGATGATGCGACCCCAGCTGGTCACCGGCGTGTAGTCGCCGTATCCGACGGTGGTGATGGTGACGAAGGCCCACCACAGCGCGTCGCCGAAGGTGGTGATGGTCGCGTCCGGCGCGTCGCGCTCGGCTTCGAGCACGGTAAGGGCCGCGACCCAGATGAGGGTGAGGGCGGCCCCGGCGCCGTACACCGCGATGCGGGCACGGAGTGCCGCCCCCGCGGTGCGCTGCAGAACGTGGATGACGGTGAGGGCTTTGAGGAGGCGGAGTGGCCGAAGGGCGGGGATCACCACGACGGAGAGATCGAACAGGTGGGATCGGAACCACGCACCCTTGGGTCTGGCCAGGGAGAGCTGAACGATGTAGTCGACGGCGAACACGACCCAGGTGGCGAACATCACGACCCGCGCGAAGGTGTACCCCGTGCCACCGAGGTCGGCGATGACCTGCCACGAATAGGCGATGATGAACGCCAGCGACGCGATGATGAGCGGCCAGTACGTGATCTGCTGCCACCGTTCCGACGTCATGCGTACGAGCCTAGAAGCGCCTTCCGTCGTTGCCGCGAAGCCTCGCCGCCGTGGACCTTTCTGTCGCGGCGGCTCACGGGGTGGTGTCGGCTTGCAGGGCCGCGGCGTTGCGGATGAACAGGATGATCCAGGCGAAGACGAGCACTCCGGCGACCAGCTCGACCGCGGTAAGCGTGTAGACCCCGGTCGCGAACATGATCGCCAGGACCGCGATGACGGCGATGAAGACCCACCCCAGGGTCAGGAAGGCGCGCGCGATACCGGGGATCCACCACTTCAGGGCGATCACGAGCACACCGAACGCGACCGCCATCCCGGAGGCCACACTGGTGTGCAGCACGAAGAAGTCGTCCACCGGGAAGATGCCCACACAGGTCAGGAACACCCCGACGACGATGAGGGAGATCCGGGTGTTGCGTGCCCCGTGCGGATGCGGGGTCGGGATGCCCACGGTGACGTACCGGGCGAGGGGTGGTCACGATGAATCCGGCGACGATGAGGGTGAGGTTGAACGCGAACGCGGACAGGTCGTCGGTCATGCCGAGGGCGCTGAGGTTCAGCTTCCACCACTGGGGGTCGCTCGCGGTGAGCATCGCCGTGATGACCCCCTCAAGGAGGAACACCGCGAGGATGATCGCCAGCAGCGACAGGTCCATGTGGGTCGCCGAGTAGAAGACGACGTAGGCGGTGACGAAGGCGGTGGCCCCGGCGAGCGCGATCAGCGCGACCGGGTACACCTCGGCGCCGATGAAGCTGCGTTCCAGGATGGTGGCCAGCACCGTCCAGGTCAGCAGCGCGATGATCGCGTGTGCGAGGGCGAGGGCGGCGACGTCGAGGTAGTCGAGCAGCTTCAGTCGCGCGCGGCGCTTGGCGATGCGCAGGATGGCGCGGCCCGCACCGAAGGCGACGAGGGCGACGGCGGCCGACGCGATCGCGACGAACTGGCCGATCGAGCCGGGTCCGGCGATGGGGGCCGCCTCGAGGCGGAACACCGGAAGGGTGAGCAGGGCGACGACGACGAACGCGACGACGCCGGCGCTCAGCGACAGCGACTCCATCGACCTCTCGGTCGTCCCGCCGAACTCGTCGCGTGCCGCGGCGCGCAGTCTCTCGGATCGTCGCGTCGGGGCAGGTGCGGATTCGCTCACGAGCAGAACACTATCGATGCCGCCCACCGCGCGGGAGGTCAGTGGTCGGTGTCGTCCGTGTCGTCGCTGGGCGGCAGGGCGCGATGGGGGCGCCACAGCACGACTTCGGTCGCGCGTCGCACCCGCGTGCCGTGCCGCAGGGAGATGACGGAACCGGTCGCGCCGGCGGCGAACACCCGCGCACCGGGGCGACGTTCCAGTTCGCTCTTCATGCGGTCTTCGAGGTCGCGTACGCGCAGATGCAGTTCGCGAACCCGATTCTCCAGTTCGATGATGCGGGAGATCGCCGGCAGGCTCATGCCTTCCGCCGACATCCGCGAGACCTCCTGCAGCTGCGCGACGTGGCGCAGGGAGTAACGGCGGGACCCGCCTTGCGTGCGGGCGGGCACGACCAAGCCCAGCCGGTCGTACTGCCGGAGGGTCTGCGGATGCATCCCGGCCAGCTCGGCCGCGGCGGCGATGGCGAGGATCGGGGCGTCCTCGTCGATCTCGTCGGGATCAACCATGTCCTCACCTCGTCTTCCGTGTCGTGCTCGTCTCCGTGCTCCGCTCAACGACCGGACCGGTCCGTCCAGTATCCGGTCGTTGAGCGGGCGAAGCGAGACGAAACGCTAGGTGCGCGCCTTCGCCATGAGGTCGGCGCGCGGATTCTCCTTGGGTTCGAGAGCCTGATAGGCCTCGAGCGCCTCCCGCGCCGCGTCGTCCAGGTGTGCCGGAACAGCGACCTGCACCTCCGCGAGGAGGTCTCCGGTGCCCTTCTGCGTCTGAACGCCGCGCCCCTTGACCCTCAGCACGCGGCCCGACGGTGTGCCGGGGGCCACGCGCAGCCGCACGGGGTCGCCCCCGAGGGTCGGCACCTCGATGGTGGAGCCGAGTGCGGCTTCGGTGAAGGTGACGGGAACGGTCACCCGCAGGTTCAACCCGTCGCGGGTGAAGACGGGGTGCGGTCGCACGGCGACCTGCACGACGATGTCGCCGGTCTCCCCGCCGTCCGGCGACGGTCGACCCCGGCCGCGAAGACGGATCTTCTGCCCGTCGCGCACGCCGGCGGGGATCTTCACCTTGAACGGCTTGCCGTCCTCGCCCTGCAAGGTGATGGTCTCACCCTTGGTGGCGGTGACGAAGTCGATGGTCGTACGCGCGGTGACATCCGCCCCGCGCGTGGGACCGCCGAACCCCTGGAATCCACCGGTCGGCTGACCGAACCGACCCGAGCCGAAGCCCGCGCCACGTCCGCCCTGCTGCTGGTTGAACATCGAGAAGATGTCGTCGAAGTCGGCACTGTCGTAGCGACCTCCGCCGCCGCGGCCCTGACCGAACATCGAGAAGACGTCCTCGAAGCCGCCGCCCTGACCTGCGCCACCGGCGGTGAAGCGCGCCCCCGAGCCCATGGCCCGGATCTGGTCGTACTCCTGACGTTGCTCCGGATCGCTCAGCACGGCGTAGGCCTCGCTGATCTCCTTGAACTTCGCCTCGGCCTTGGCGTCCCCCGGGTTCGAATCGGGGTGGTAGGTGCGCGCGAGCTTGCGGTAGGTCTTCTTGAGGTCGGCGTCGCTGACCTCTTTGGAGACACCGAGGACCTTGTAGAAGTCCTTGTCGAACCAGTCCTGACTCGCCACGTGTCCTCCTACTCCGCCGGAACGGCGACCACGACCTTGGCCGGACGCAGTTCGACCGATCCCAGTCGGTAACCGACCTCGACGACCTCGAGGATCGTCGGGGACTCGGTGCCCGGGGTCGGCGCCTGGAAGATCGCCTCGTGGTGCTGCGGGTCGAAGGCCTCGCCGGCCGCACCGTAGGGCTCGATGCCCATGCGCTCGACGACGCCCCGCAGCTTCTCGGCGATCGCGGCGAAGGGGGTGCCCTCGCTGAGGTCGCCGTGCTTCTCGGCGCGGTCGAGGTCGTCGATCACCGGCAGAAGCCCCTTCGCGACCGAACCCTTGGCGCGCTCGATCTCGATCTCGCGCTGCTCTTCGGTGCGCCGACGGTAGTTCGCGTACTCGGCCTGCAGGCGCTTGAGGTCTCCCAGCAGCTGCGATTCGAGGTCGGCGAACACCTGGTCCTCGGCGGAGTCCGCCTCGGCGGCATCCTCCGACTGCTCGGCACCGAGGATGTCGTCCACGGTCAGCGCCGGATCCTCCGGCTGGGGGTCGGAGGCCTGAGCCTCCGACCCCTCATCACCGGGGACCTCGTTGTCGGGGACCTCGTCAGGTCCCTGGTCGAAGTCCTTGGGCATGGTTACTTCTTCTCTTCGTCTTCGTCGATGACCTCGGCGTCGACGACGTCCTCGTCGGACTCCGTCGAAGCCTGCTCCTCCGACGCGCCGGCGTCGGGGGCGGCCTGCTCACTCTGCGACGCCTGGTAGATGGCCTCGCCGAGCTTCTGCTGGCTCTGGTTCAGCTTCTCGAACGCCGTCTTCACGGCCTCGTCGTCGTCGCCCGCGAGCGCCGACTTGAGGGCGTCGACGTCGGCCTGGACCTCGGTCTTGACGTCTTCGGGCAGCTTGTCGCCGTTGTCGGAGATGAGCTTCTCGACCGAGTACGAGGTGGTCTCGGCCTGGTTGCGCACCTCGGCGGCCTCGCGGCGCTTCTTGTCCTCGGCGGCGTGCTCCTCGGCCTCGCGCACCATGCGGTCGATGTCCTCCTTGGGCAGCGACGAGCCGCCCGTGATGGTCATGGACTGCTCGGT
>NZTV01000089.1 GCA_002703245.1 Microbacterium sp. | reverse complement strand
GGCGAAGGAGCAGGTCACCCACTCGCTCGTCTACGCGTACCGCGACCGTCGCAAGCGCAAGGGCGACTTCCGTCGTCTGTGGATCCAGCGCATCAACGCCGCGAGCCGTCAGCACGGTATGACCTACAACCGCTTCATGCAGGGCCTCGGCCTCGCGGGCGTGCAGGTCGACCGTCGCATGCTCGCCGAGCTGGCCGTCAACGAGCCGAACGCGTTCGCGTCGCTCGTCGAGACCGCCAAGAAGGCGCTGCCTGAGAACGTCAACGCCAAGAAGTCGGCGTAAGTACCGTCTCCCGAAAGGGCGCCCTCCTCCGGGAGGGCGCCCTTTCGGCATCCCGGTTCGTCACCGGACGCGTGCCGCCGTCGGAGATCCGTTCCGATGTCGGAAGATCGAACCGAACTCCTCCGACATCGGCGTGATTCTCCGACGTTCGCCGGGCGCCTGGATGTGCGGGGGCGGAGAACGGGATGTGGTCGGGCCTAGACTGGGGGGCGTGCTCGAGAACCCCCGGTCGCCACGCGTGCGCGCCGTGGCCAAACTCACCAAGCGCAGTGCGCGCAGGGAGACCGGGCTCTACCTCCTGGAAGGGCCGCAGGCGGCACGCGAAGCGCTCGCGCACCAGCCGAACACGCTCGTGGAAGTCTTCGCGACGTCGGCCGCGCTCGAGAAGCACGCCGACATCCGTGAGGCCGCCGCGGCGGCACAGGTCGATCCGATCCTGACCACCGATGCCGTCCTGGACGCCATGGCCGACACGGTCACGCCGCAGGGCATCGTCGCCGTCGCGCGCCAGGCGCCGACCTCGATCCGCGAGGTCTTCGCCTCCGGCCCCCGCCTGGTGGCGGTGTGCGAGGAGGTGCGGGACCCCGGGAACCTCGGCACGATCATCCGCGCCGCCGACGCCGTCGGTGCAGACGCGGTGATCCTCACCGGCAACACCGTCGACCCGTATCACCCGAAGGTCGTGCGATCGACGACCGGATCGCTGTTCCATCTTCCCATCGCCGTCGGCGCGCACCTCGAGAACGTCGTCCGACTCGCGCACGAGGCCGGGGTGAGGGTCGTGGCGGCCGACGTCGGGGGAGAGGACTTCCTCGACAGCCGCGACCTGCTCGCCGAGCCGACCGCGTGGGTGTTCGGCAATGAGGCCCGCGGACTGCGGGAGGATGCGGTGTCGTTGGCGGATGTGTCGATGCGTCTGCCGATCTACGGCCAGGCGGAGTCGCTCAATCTGGCCACCGCCGCCAGCGTCTGCCTCTACGAAACGGCCTTCGCGCAGCGCGCGAAGTGAGCCATTTGACCAGTCGCGCTCGATCACAGCTCGGTTAAGGTCGCGCACAACCCCTGGAGCGTCGATGCTCGCGGGGCTATGTTCAGGCCATGACGACATCCGATGCCTCGCCGGCGGCCCGTACGTCGAACATCAACGTTCGACGGGGTGAACCGCTCGTCGTCATCGAGCACGTCGACAAGCACTTCGGCGACCTGCACGTGCTCCGCGACATCAACACGGTCGTCAACCGCGGCGAGGTCGTCGTGGTCATCGGGCCGTCGGGATCGGGCAAGTCGACCCTGTGTCGGGCGGTGAACCGCCTCGAGACGATCGATTCGGGGATGATCGCCATCGACGGCGTGCCCCTCCCGGAGGAAGGCCGTGCGCTGGCGAAGCTGCGTGCGGACGTCGGGATGGTCTTCCAGTCCTTCAACCTGTTCGCCCACAAGACCGTGCTCGAGAACGTCACGCTGGGACCGATGCGGGTGCGCGGTGTGAAGAAGAAGGACGCCGTGAAGAAGGCGACGGAACTTCTGGACCGCGTCGGCGTCGCCGATCAGGCCGCCAAGATGCCCAGCCAGCTCTCCGGCGGGCAACAACAGCGCGTCGCGATCGCGCGTTCGCTGGCGATGAACCCCAAGCTCATCCTCCTCGACGAGCCCACCAGCGCGCTCGATCCCGAGATGATCAACGAAGTCCTCGACGTGATGGTGGGGTTGGCCCAGGAGGGTATGACCATGATCGTCGTCACGCATGAGATGGGATTCGCACGCAAGGCCGCAGACCGCGTGTTGTTCATGGCCGATGGAGCCATCGTCGAAGAAGCCGCACCCGAGCAGTTCTTCACGAACCCCCAGAGCGAGAGGGCCAAGGACTTCCTGTCCAAGATCCTCGAGCACTGAAAGGCCCGCCCCGCGTCGCGGGACGGGAATCGAGAAGAGGTCGCTCCGGCGGCCGAACACAGCAAAGGACGAGACATGAAGCGAGCGAGACTCCCTCTCATCGCGCTGGCCGCGGCCAGCGCCCTGGCGCTGACCGCCTGTGGCGGAGGAGACGACACATCCGGTGACGACGCGGCGGTCGAGCCCGCCGAAGACGTGATGTTCGAAGAGGGCACCACCATGGCGGCGCTCAACGAGGCCGGCACGATCACGATCGGGACGAAGTTCGACCAGCCGTTGTTCGGCCTGGTCGGTCCCAGCGGGGACCCGGAAGGCTTCGACGTCGAGATCGGCAAGATCATCGCCGCGCAGCTCGGCATCTCCGAGGAGAACATCGAGTGGGTGGAGACCGTGTCGGCCAACCGTGAGCCGTTCATCGAGAACGGCCAGGTCGACATCGTGGTCGCCACGTACACGATCAACGACGCCCGCAAGGAGGTCGTGTCCTTCGCGGGGCCGTACTACATGGCCGGTCAGTCGATCCTCGTGCTCGCCGACAACGAGGACATCACCGGCGAAGAGGACCTCGTCGGTCAGCCGGTGTGTTCGGTCACCGGGTCCACGCCGGCGGCGATGCTCGAGGAGATCGGGGCCGAGCCGGTGTTGACCGACACGTACTCGAACTGCCTGGAACCGTTGCGCAACGGCCAGGTCGTGGCCGTCTCGACCGACAACGTCATCCTCGCCGGGCTCGCCGCCCAGAACGAGGGCGAGTTCAAAGTCGTCGGTGAACCGTTCACCGACGAGCCCTACGGCATCGGGCTCGCGCTCGACGACACCGACTTCCGGATGTGGATCAACGACGTCCTGGAGGAGTCGTACGCAGACGGTAGCTACGAGCAGGCGTGGAACGACACCGCCGGCACGGTTCTCCCGTACGTCGAGCCGCCGACACCCGACCGCTACTGAGATCGATGAGGGGTGCCCCGCACCGTGCTGCGGGGCACCCCTGATCACCTGACAGGAGGACCGATGGAGCAGCTCTGGTCGTTGATGCCCGAGTTCTGGGAGGGATTCCGGGTCACTCTGCTGTTGCTGGTCGTCTCGGGAGTGCTCGCGCTCATCCTGGGGACCACCATCGCGGCGATGCGGATCTCGCCCGTTCCGGTGTTGCGCGGCTTCGCCGCGGCGTGGACCGAGATCGCACGCAACACGCCGTTGACCCTCGTGTTCTTCTTCACCGCGTTCGTCATGCCCATGCTCGGGGTGCGGGCGCCATACCTGCTGCTGGCCTTCGTCGCACTCACCTACTACACGTCGCCGTTCGTGGCCGAAGCCCTCCGCTCCGGCATCAACGGCGTGCCGGTCGGTCAGGCTGAAGCCGCCCGCAGCATCGGGCTGGGCTTCCGTCAGACCGTCTCGCTCGTCGTCCTCCCGCAGGCGTTCCGGATGACGGTCCCGCCGCTGATCAACGTCTTCATCGCGCTCACCAAGAACACGTCCGTCGCGGGCGGGTTCTTCGTCGTCGAACTCTTCGCCACGACGCGTCAGCTCGCCAACGACAACGGCAACCTCGTGATCCAGATCCTCCTCGTCGCGGCGGCCCTGTACCTCATCATCACGGTCCCGCTCGGATTCGCCGCGGGCCAACTCGAGAAGCGATGGGTGGTGGCACGATGAGCGGATCGAGTGTCCTCTTCGACGCGCCCGGGCCCAAAGCCCGCCGGAACTCCCTGATCGTCTCGATCGTCGCGGCCGTCCTGCTGATCGGGCTCGCCGTCTGGGTGTACCTGATCCTCGCCGCGCCCCGTCAGTCCGGCGGGATCACCCTCCCCGGGATGTTCGACGGGAGCCGATGGGACATCTTCGCCGACCCCGAAGTGTGGCAGTTCATCGGGCGAGGCGTCCTGGCGACCCTGCAGGCCGCGGCCGTCGCCGCCGTGGGCGCCGTGGCCCTCGGCGTCGTCTTCTCCCTCCTGCGCAGCTCGGAGTATGCCTGGGTCCGGGTGCCGACCGCGTGGCTGTTGGAGTTCTTCCGCGGCATGCCCGTGCTCCTGATGATGCTGTTCATCCTCCTCGTCGCATCGACCGGGGCCTTCTGGGCGGTCGTGATCGCCCTGATCATCTACAACGGCACGCTCATCGGCGAAGCACTGCGCGCAGGACTGGCGGCACTTCCGCGGGGACAGCGCGAAGCCGCGTTGAGCGTGGGCATGCGATACTTCCAGTCCAAGATCCTGGTGGAGTTCCCCCAGGCGTTCCGCCAGATGCTGCCGATCATCGTCGCCCAGCTGGTGGTGTTGCTGAAGGACACCTCGCTCGGGTACATCGTCGGCTACAACGAGCTCATCCGCACGACGATGAACAACCTCGGGAGCTTCTACGGCAACCGCTACATGTTCTCCCTGTTCGTGGTGACCCTGGGGCTCTACCTGGCGATCAACCTCTCCCTGTCTTGGTTCGCGCGATGGCTCTCGCGGCGGACCGCGTCCGGGGGCGGGAAGGTGAAGAAGGCCGGGTCGACTCCGGATGACCCGGACCAGGCGCTCCTGGTCGCCGAGGCCAAGGCGAAGGCGATGCAGTCGCATCGTCGGTGACGGGCCGGACGGTCGGTGGGTGCGGCGCACGTCGGTAGACTCGTCTCTCGTGTCCGACGAGGTTTCCCCCGAGATCACCCCCGAGGCGGTGGAGACCGCGGTGAACGCCGCGCTGTCCGCCATCGCCGAGGCATCCGACTCCGCCGAACTCAAGGCCGTGCGCGCCGCGCACGCCGCCGAAGGTTCGACGCTGGCGCGCCTGAACGCGCGCATGCGCGACGTGCCGAAGGAGAAGAAGGCCGAGTTCGGCAAACTCCTCGGCCAAGGGCGCGGTCGCGTGTCGCAGGCCCTCGCCGCGCGTGAGGAGGAGATCGCCGCAGCCGAGACCGCCGCCCGTCTGGAGGCCGAGCGCGTCGACATCACCGCCGTGCCCCGCCGTGCACGCACCGGCGCGCGGCACCCGCTGACCCTCCTGCAGGAAGAGATCTCCGACGTCTTCGTCGGTATGGGGTGGGAGATCGCCGAGGGCCCCGAGCTCGAGCACGAGTGGTTCAACTTCGACGCGTTGAACATCGCGCCCGACCACCCGTCGCGCCAGATGCAGGATTCCTTCTACGTCGACCCGGTCGAGCGGCACCTCGTGATGCGCACCCACACCAGTCCGGTGCAGATGCGCTCGATGCTCGAGCGCGACATCCCGATCTACGTGCTCTCACCCGGCCGCGTGTACCGCGCCGACGAGTTCGACGCCACCCACCTGCCGGTGTTCTCGCAGTTCGAAGGGCTCGTCGTCGACCGCGGCATCACGATGGCCCACCTGAAGGGCACGCTCGACCACATCGCGCGCGTGTTGTTCGGCGACGAGGCGAAGACGCGGATGCGCGCGAACTATTTCCCGTTCACCGAGCCGTCGGCCGAGTTCGACCTGTGGCACCCGACCTTCAAGGGCGGCGCCCGGTGGATCGAGTGGGGCGGGTGCGGAATGGTCAATCCCAACGTGCTCCGCGCGGCGGGGATCGACCCCGAGGAGTACTCGGGCTTCGCGTTCGGAATGGGCTTCGAGCGGACGCTGATGTTCCGCAGCGATGTGAAGGACATGCGTGACATGGCCGAAGGCGATGTCCGTTTCAGCGAACAGTTCGGAATGGTGGTCTGATGCGCGTCCCCCTGTCATGGCTGCGTGAGTACGTCGATGTCCCCGACGAGGCCACACCCGAGGACATCCTCGCGGCGCTGGTCTCGGTCGGGTTCGAGGAAGAAGACGTCCACCGCTTCGAGCTGACCGGCCCGATCGTGGTCGGCGAGGTCCTCGAGTTCGCCGAGGAGCCGCAGAAGAACGGCAAGACCATCCGCTGGTGCCAGGTGGACGTCGGCGACGGCGTGCGTGGGATCGTGTGCGGCGCCGGCAACTTCTTCGCCGGCGACAAGGTCGTCGTGACCCTCCCGGGATCGGTGTTGCCCGGGCCGTTCCCGATCGCCGCCCGCAAGACCTACGGACATGTGTCGGACGGGATGATCGCTTCGGCCAAGGAACTCGGCCTCGGCGAGGAAAGTGATGGAATCCTCCGGCTGGTCGAACTGGGTCTCGACGCACCCGCCGGCACCGACGCGATCGGCCTGCTGGGCCTGGACGACGTCGCGGTCGAGATCAACGTCACGCCCGACCGCGGCTACGCGCTGTCGCTGCGCGGTGTCGCGCGGGAGTATTCGCACGCCACGGGCGCGGACTTCCGCGACCCCGCCGCCCGCGACGAGGGCGATGCGCGCATCGACCGGCGCGAGTTCCCGGTGACCGTCGACGACCATGCGCCGGTACGCGGTCGCGTCGGCGCGAGCGCGTTCGTCGCCCGCGTCGTCCGTGACGTCGACCCGACCAAACCCACCCCTTCGTGGATGGTCGCGCGGCTCACCCTCGCCGGTGTGCGGTCGCTGGGCATCCTGATCGACATCACCAACTACGTGATGCTCGAACTGGGCACACCCATCCACGGCTACGACCTCGACGCACTCACCGGCGGCATCACCGTCCGTCGTGCGGTCGCGGGCGAGAAGCTCCAGACCCTCGACGGCAAGGTGCGAGAGCTCGATGTCGAGGATCTGTTGATCACCGACGATTCCGGACCGATCGGCCTGGCCGGCGTCATGGGCGGCGGCACGACCGAGATGGGCGAGGCGACACGCAACGTGCTCGTCGAGGCGGCGGTGTTCGAGCCCGTCACGATCGCCCGCACGGCGCGCCGGCACAAGCTCCCCAGCGAAGCCTCGCGTCGCTTCGAGCGCGGCGTCGACCCGGCGCTTCCCCACGTGGCCGCTCAGCGCGTGGTCGACCTCATGGTCGAGCTGGCGGGGGGTACCGACGACCGCGTGGGCGGCGCCCTCGACTCAGACATCGCACGCACCTCCATCGACCTTCCGCGCGGGTTCGTCCCCGGCCTCATCGGCGTGGAGTACACCGATGACGAGATCGTCGCGTCGCTTCAGATGATCGGGTGCGGCGTCACGACGACCGAGCGCGGATGGACCGTCGTCGCGCCGACCTGGCGCCCGGACCTCATCGACCCGTGGACGCTCGCGGAGGAGGTCGCCCGGATCACGGGCTACGACCGCATCCCGTCTCAGTTGCCGCTACCGCCCTCGGGGCGGGGGCTGACGGCGGCCCAGCGGGGGCGCCGTCGCGTCGCCAACGCGCTCGCCGCCGCCGGATACGTCGAGACCCCGTCGTTCCCCTTCACCACCGAAGAGCAGAACGATCTGCACGGCTCGGCCGACGGCGAACACCTGCCGAGCATCAAACTCGCCAATCCGCTCGACGGTCAGTCACCTTACCTGCGCCGCTCCCTCGTGCCGGGTCTGGTCCAGGTCGCGCACCGCAACGTGTCCCGCGGCCTCACCGACCTGGCCGTGTTCGAGACCGGCACCGTCTTCCTGCCGCGTGCGGGCGTGGCGTACGGCACCGCCCACGTTCCGCCGCCCGCCGTGCGTCCGTCGGCGGCCATGCTCGCCGAGCTCGATGACGCGATCCCGCCGCAGCGACGCCACGTCGCGGTGCTGCTGACCGGGTCGCTGGTCGCGAAGCAGCCGGGGGAGCCGGCCCGCGCAGCCGATGTCGCCGACGCGCTCGATGCGGTGCGCACGATCGCTCTTGCCGCGGGTGTCGAGATCGACGTGATCCAGGACACCCGGGCCGCTCTGCACCCCGGCCGTACCGGCACGCTCCGGGCGCGCGGGGAGATCGTCGGGTACGTCGGGGAACTCCTCCCGGCGATCGCCGCCGAGGCCGCGCTGCCCGGCCGAGTCGTGGTGGCCGAGCTCGATCTCGACCGCGTGCTCGAGCTGGCGGGGGACCGCGTGGTCGCCGATTCCCTGTCGACCTATCCCGCGGCCACGCAGGACGTCTCCCTCGTCGTCGCGGCGGACGTGCCGGCCGGTGAAGTCGCCGCGGCCGTGCGCGAAGGATCGGGTGAGCTGCTCGAGGACCTCCACCTGGTCGATGACTATCGCGGCCCGGGCATCACGGAGGGCACCAAGAGTCTCACCTTCGCGTTGCGTTTCCGTGCGGCCGACCGGACGCTGACCGCGGCGGAGGCGACAGAGGCGAACCTCGCCGGTGTCGCCGTCGCCGAGCAGCGCCACGGCGCCGCGATCCGCGACTGAGACCGATCCGAGAGGCCGCCGATGTCGTCGTTCCTGTACCGAGTCGGCCGCTTCTCGGCCCGGCGGCGATGGTGGGTGATCGCCTTCTGGCTCGTCCTCGCGCTCGGAGGCGGTGCACTGTCGAACGCGTTGGGCGGGCAGCTGCAAAGCTCGTTCGAGATCCCCGGCACGCAATCGCAGAACGCACTCGACACGCTGGAGCAACGGTTCCCCCAACTCAGCGGCGCAAGCACCCGCATCGTCGTCGCGACACCCGACGGCACCGACATCTCCTCCGACCAAGACCTGATCACCTCGGCATGTGAGGACGTCGCATCGATCGAGGACGTCGCGGTGGTGGAGTGCCCGTACGACATGGCCGCGTCGGGGGCGACGCCGGCGTCGTCGGGGAACACCACCCAGATCTCCGACGACGGGTCGATGGTCTACATCACCGCCGACCTCACGGTCTCGTCGGCGCAGATCAGCGACGACCTGGAAGACCAGATCGAATCGGCGATGAAGCCGGTCGTCGATGCGGGTCTGCAGGTCGCGTACTCGGGTCTTCCCGCGACGGCCGGGTCCGGGGTCGACTGGACCGAGGTCGTCGGCCTCGGCATCGCGTTCCTCGTGCTCGCGGTCACCTTCGTGTCGGTGATCGCCGCCGGGGTCCCTCTGGTCACCGCGCTGATCGGCGTCGGGGTCGCTTCCAGCTCGATCCTCATCGTGGCTGCCTTCGCGCCGGTGTCCTCCACGGCGCCGTTGTTGGCGACCATGCTCGGACTGGCGGTCGGCATCGACTATTCGCTGCTGATCACCTCGCGGCACCGTGCGCAGCTGCGAGAAGGCATGGCCGTGCGGGAATCGGTCGCCGTGGCCATCGCGACCGCGGGCACCGCCGTCGTGTTCGCGGGCCTGACGGTCATGATCGCTCTGCTGGGCCTGGCGGTGGCCGGAATCCCGTTCCTCACGGTGATGGGCGTGGGCGCGGCCGCCGCGGTGCTGTGCGCACTCGCCGTCGCCGTGACACTGCTGCCGGCGATCCTGGCCGTGCTCGGCCGCGCACTCCGCCCCCGCAGACGTTCCCCCGAGGGCGACACCGCCGACGAGGCGACCGAGGCGCCGGCGGAGGAGCCCTCGAACCCCGATGTCGCAGATGCGGGGACGGCGGAGGGAGCCGAGAGCGGCCCCGACACCGATGCACCGGACCGCTCCATACCGGCCGCTGCGCGACGACCCGCGTTCTGGGGTCGCCTGGTGACGGCCTCGCCCGTGGTGACGATCGTCCTCGTCTTCGCCGCACTCATCGCCGTGGCCCTGCCGGCGATGGGGCTGCGCCTGACGCTCCCCGATGCGGGATACGACCCCGAGGGGACGACGGCGCGCACCGCCTACGACATGCTCGACAGCGGGTTCGGCCCGGGCTTCAACGGCCCGCTGGTCATCACCGCCGACATCTCCGAGACCCTGGACGTCGAAGACGCACTGACCGCGCTGGACGACGAGTTCTCCTCGGTACCCGACGTCGCCTCGACCACCCAGGCCGTCCCGAACGAGGCACTCGACCTCGCGGTGCTCACGATCATCCCCGACAGCGCGCCCGCCGACACGAAGACCGCCGAGCTGGTCAGTACCCTCCGTGCCATGGCGCCGGCCTTCGAGGAGAAGAACGGCTTCACGTACGAGGTGACCGGGCAGACGGCCCTGGCCATCGACATCTCCGACCGCCTCGGGGCGGCGCTGCCGCCGTTCGCCATCGTGGTCGTCGGTCTGTGCATCGTGCTGCTCACGATCATGTTCCGCTCCCTCGCGGTCCCGCTGTCGGCGACGGTCGGCTACCTGCTCACCGTCGGTGCGGCGCTCGGCGTCGCGACCCTCGTGTTCGAGCACGGGTTCGGCGCGGACCTGGTCGGTGTCGTGAAGGTCGGACCGGTGGTCAGCTTCATGCCCATCCTCGTCATGGCGGTGCTGTTCGGTCTCGCGATGGACTACCACGTGTTCCTCGTCTCCCGCATGCGCGAGCGGTTCTCCGAGACCCGCGACGCGCACGCGTCCGTGCTGAGCGGGTTCACCGCGTCGGCACGGGTGGTCACCGCCGCCGCGCTCATCATGTTCTCGGTCTTCTTCTCGTTCGTCCCCGGCGGGTCCGCCATCATCCAGCCGATCGCGCTCGCGCTCGGCGTGGGGGGGTTGATCGACGCGTTCATCGTCCGGATGACCCTGGTGCCGGCGGTGATGATGCTGCTCGGCGACAAGGCGTGGTGGCTGCCCGCCTGGCTGGACAGGCTTCTGCCGAACGCGGACATCGAGGGCGAGGAGGTGCAGCGGATGCGTCGGCAACGTGAGTGGGCCCAGGCGGGGGAGGCCGGCGGGATCCACGCCGAGGGCCTGCGCGTCGGTCGGAGCGAACCGGTCACCTTCTCCGCCGATGCCGGTGATCTCGTTCTTGTCGGCGGTCGTGGTGCCGGCGCCGTCGTCGCCGCACTGGCCGGGCGGGCGGCCGACACGGCCGGCGACCTTCGCGTGTTCGACCGCATCGTGCCCTTCGACCGCTCCGCCGTCGCCCGAACCGCCGCATACGTGCCCGTCACGCCCGACCCGCCGGCGGGGGAGAGCGTCGAGGAGAGGTTGCGCGCCCGCACCCCGAAGGGCCCGTTCCGTGAGGAGCGCGCGGTCGAGGCCGCGCAGACCCTCGACCTGCTGCTGGACGTGCTGCGACCCGGCGGCGCGCCGGAGATCGCCCCGGACACGCCGGTGGCGCACCTCGACGACAGCGGACGGTGGGCACTGGATGTCGCCGCCGCGCTCGCCGGTGGACGGCCGATCGTCGCCGTCGACGTGACGGGACGCGAGCCGGCGGCGCAGCTCCTGGCCGTGGTGATCGCACGGGTACCGCACGCCTCGACGGTGATCGTCGCCTCCGACGCGCCGGCACCGGCCACCGACCGGACCGTCGTCCGCGTCGCCGCTGGGCCCCGCATCTCGACCGGGGCGGAGGTCTCCGCATGAGCACGTTCTGGCCGATGACCCCCTCGCCCGCCGTCGGACGGGCCCGCTGGCCGATGATCATCGTGATCGCGCTCGCCGTCCTCGCCCCGGTGCTCGTGGTGCTGGCATTGGCGCCGCGCACGAGTACCGCAGCGGTCCCCGCCGCGATCGTGAACCTGGATGTGCCAATCCAGGATGCCGATTCTACGGTCGCCGCCGGGAAACTCCTCACGCAGAACCTCGTGACCTCGGACGACGACATCGCATGGACGCTGACGGATGCGGACACCGCGTCCTCCGGCCTCGCTGACGGCAGCTTCCAGGCCGTCGTGACGATCCCGAGCGATTTCTCCCAGACGGTCTCCAGCATCTCCGGCGACGATCCTTCGGTCTCGACCTTGGCGGTGCACACCAGCACCGAGCACGGCTACGTCGGCGGCGTGGTCGCCGAGGCGGTCGCCGTCGGCCTGCCCGCCGACGTCTCGCAGGAGCTCACCCAGGAGTACATCGCGGGGACCCTCGCCGCCTTCACCGAACTCCACGACGGCCTCGCCGAACTCGCCGAGGGCGTGGACGATCTGCAGGAGGGGACCGACGCGGCGGCGGCGGGGGCGGATGAACTCACCGACGACGCGCAGGTGCTCGCCGAGGGGCTGGCCGAGATCGACCGGGTCATCGACGCGCTACCGGCCGGCGCCACCGACCTCGGGACGCTGAGCGCGGACGGCGCGGCGGCCTCGGCGCGACTGGCCGAGTCCCTCGCGGCGTCGTCGATCGTCCTCGCGGAGCTCGCGGTCGAGCAGAGCCTCGGCGTCGACGCCCTCGACGCACTCGAAGCGGTCATCGTCGCCGACCCGAGCGCCCCGGCCGGCGGTCTGCTCGACGACGTCGCGGCGTTGAAGGACGGTGCGGCGTCGGTCGAGGCGGGTATCGCCGAGCAGAGTCGTGCCCTCGCCGAAGATGCCGCCGACGCCGCCGTGATCGCCGTGGGGGCGGAGGGCATCGCGCTCATCAGCGGCCCCGTCGCGCAGGGGTTGACGACTCTCGCCGCGCTGACCGACGAAGCCGCGTACGGGGCGGTTCTGCTCGCAGAGGGTGCCGGTGCCCTCGCGTCGGGTCTGGAACAGCTCGGTGCGGCCACGGCGGAGGTCGCCTCCGGGACGGAGGGGGCCGCGGACTCCGTGCCGTCCTACACCGAGGATCAGCAGAAGGAGATCGCCTCGGTCGTCGCCCAGCCGATCACTTCGACGATCGACATGGTCGCGGGCCCCCCGAACGCTCTCGCCGCCACGTTGGCCGCGGTCGTCCCGGTGGCGCTGTGGCTGGGCGCCATGGCGACCTTCATCGTGGTCGCACCCTTTGCCCGGTCGCAACTGACCACCTCGCGGTCGCCGGTGCGGATCGCCCGGGACAGCGCCCTCGTCGCCGTCGGTGTCGGCACGCTCCAGGCGGTTCTGGTCTGGATCGCGATCGCCCTTCTCGGATCGCCCCCCGAGCGCCTGCTCGTCGCGTTCGGGCTGACCCTCGCCGCGGCCGTCTCGTTCGCGCTGGTCCACCAGGCCCTCGTGGCACTGCTGGGTCGCATCGGACTCGTCCTGTCGGCCGTCGCGCTCGGGCTGCAGCTGGTGGCATCGGGCACCCTCATCGCCGGCGTGCACGACCCCACCGTGGCGCTGCTTCCGCTGAGCGTGGCCCTGCAGGGAGGCGAGGCGCTGATGGGGGGATCCCTCCACGCCGTGCTCGCGGCGGCGATCGGTCTCGGGGTGTGGGCCGTCCTCGCGGTCGTCGCGACCGGGGTCGCCGTCGCCCGCGAACGCCGACGCACGCTCGACGGGCTGGTCGCCGGAGCCCCATCGCGATGAGGCGGTGCGATTTGCCCTGCCCGCGACGGCGCGACTATCGTCAGCCCCATGCTTCCGGCTGCCTCGGTCCCGACGGCGCCCTTCCCGGGCCCGGTGCTCGTCGTGGGCCCGGAGCCCACGCGCACCGCGTCGCCGCGCCGACGCCACCTCGGTTCGTTCCGTCGCGGCCGCCGACTCTAGGCGACCTCGCACGCGGTCCCTCCCGGACCGGCGGGTGTCGCCGTCTCCCGGCTCCGACTCCTTCGAAACTAAGGTGGAACCATGACCTATTCGGTCGCCGTCTCCGGCGCATCCGGCTACGCCGGCGGTGAGATCCTCCGGCTGCTCGCCGCTCACCCCGACATCGAGATCCGCACCGTCACGGCGCACTCGACCGCCGGACAACCTCTCATCCAGCACCAGCCGCACCTGCGCTCGCTGGCGCACCTGACCATCCAGGAGACCACCCCCGAGGTGCTCGCCGGACACGATGTCGTCTTCCTCGCCCTCCCGCACGGGCAGTCGGGGCAGTACACCGATGCGCTCGGAGACGCGGAGCTCGTGATCGACGCGGGCGCGGACCACCGTCTCGAGTCGGAAGACGCGTGGGACGCGTTCTACGGCGGTGATTTCCACGAACCGTGGACCTACGGCGTGCCCGAGCTCATCATCGGTGGCGGCAAGCAGCGCGCGCGCCTGGCCGGCGCGACACGGATCGCCGCGCCGGGGTGCAACGCGTCCACGGTGAGCTTGAGCCTGGCGCCGGGTGTCGCGGCGGGCGTGATCGACCCGTCCGACATCGTCAGTGTGCTCGCCGTCGGCCCCTCCGGTGCCGGCAAGGCCCTGAAGACGAACCTGCTGGCCGCCGAGATCCTGGGGACGGCGAACCCGTATGCGGTCGGCGGCTCGCACCGTCATATCCCGGAGATCCGGCAGGCCCTCGCCGCAGCGATGTCGGAGAATCGATCCGATGTCGGAGGTTCTGCCCAAAAGTCTCCGACATCAGCGCGCTTCTCCGACGGACAGGGCATCGGCATCTCGTTCACTCCCGTGCTCGTGCCGATGTCGCGGGGCATCCTGGCCACCTCCACCGCGCCGATCGTGCCCGGGACGACGGATGCGCAGATCCGCGACGCGTGGGAGTCCGCCTACGCGGACGAGACCTTTGTGCAGCTGCTCCCCGAGGGGGTCTTTCCGCGCACGGCGGATGTCGCGGGGGCGAACACGGCCCTGCTCGGCCTCGCGATCGACCGGTCGGCGAACCGCGTCGTGGTCGTCGCCGCCGTCGACAACCTCGTCAAGGGGACGGCGGGCGCGGCCATCCAATCCATGAACATCGCGCTCGGACTCCCCGAGGACCGGGCCCTCAGCATGAACGGAGTGGCTCCGTGAGCGTCACCGCACCGCAGGGATTCGAAGCAGCCGGCGTCGCCGTCGGTCTCAACTCCACCGGCAAGCCGGACGTCGCCGTCGTCGTGAACCGCGGTCCGCGCAAGACGGGGGCGGCGGTGTTCACGTCCAACCGTGCCAAAGCGAACCCGATCCTGTGGTCCGAGCAGGTCGTGAAGGACGGTGCCGTCGAGGCGATCGTGCTCAACTCCGGAGGAGCGAACTGCTTCACCGGCAGCTTCGGGTTCCAGACCACCCACCAGACCGCGGAGAAGGCCGCGGACCTGCTCGGGATCGGTGCGGGGGACGTGGTGGTGTGCTCGACCGGGCTCATCGGGACCGGAGACGAGGTCTTCCGGGGCAAGGTGCTCGAGGGCACCGAGAAGGCGATCGCGGCGTTGTCGACCGACGGGGGAGAGGACGCGTCCCTGGCGATCATGACCACCGACTCGCGCCCGAAGCGTTCGGTACGCACCCGTGACGGGTGGACGATCGGCGCGATGGCCAAGGGCGCGGGGATGCTCGCCCCGGGACTTGCCACGATGCTCGTGGTCGTCACGACCGACGCCGTGCTCGAGCCCGCCGAGGCCGACGCCCATCTGCGCGCCGCCACGCGCGTCAGCTTCGACCGGCTCGACTCGGACGGTTGCATGTCGACCAACGACCAGGTCACCCTCCTGGCCAGCGGCGCATCCGGGGTCGCCCCGGACCCCGACGCCTTCAGGGCCGCGCTGATCGAGGTGTGCACCGATCTCGCGATGCAGCTGCAGGCGGACGCGGAGGGCGCCAGCCACGACGTCACGATCGAGGTCGTCGGCGCTGTGACGGAGGACGACGCGGTGGAGGTGGGGCGCTCGGTGGCCCGCAACAACTTGTTCAAGGCGGCCATCTTCGGAAACGACCCGAACTGGGGTCGGGTGCTCGCCGCCATCGGCACCACCGACGCGCAGTTCGACCCGTACGACGTCGACGTGTCGATGAACGGCGTGCGTGTGTGCACCGCGGGCGGCCCCGACCGGCCCCGCGAGGACGTCGATCTGACGCCGCGTGCGACGCACGTGTTGATCGACCTGCGGGTCGGCGACGCGGCGGCGACGATCTACACCAACGACCTCACCCACGACTACGTCCACGAGAACAGCGCATACTCCTCATGACCGACATCCAGGACACCGACCCGACCGCCGCCAGCGCCAGGGTGGAGGCGATGATCGAGTCGCTTCCGTGGCTGCAGCGTTTCCGCGACCAGATCGTGGTGATCAAGTACGGCGGCAACGCCATGGTCTCCGACGAACTCCAAGAGGCCTTCGCCGCCGATATCGCCTATCTGCGCCATGTGGGGGTCAAGCCGGTGGTGGTGCACGGCGGCGGACCGCAGATCTCGTCGATGCTGGACCGCCTCGAGATCCCGAGCGAGTTCAAGGGCGGCTACCGCGTCACCACCACCGAGGCGATCTCGGTGGTGCGCATGGTGCTCACCGGCCAGATCAACCCGCAGCTGGTGGCCAGGATCAACGCGCACGGTCCGCTCGCGACGGGGCTGTCGGGGGAGGACGCCGGGCTGTTCACCGGGCGCCGGCGTGGCGTCGTGCTCGACGGTGTCGAACACGACCTGGGTCGCGTGGGCGATGTCGTGAGCGTCGATCCGCAGCCCGTGATCGATCAGCTCGAGGCCGGCCGCATCCCGGTCGTCTCCAGCATCGCCCCCGACCGGGACAACCAGGGGCACTCGCTGAACGTGAACGCGGATGCGGCGGCCTCGGCCCTCGCGGTCGCGCTCGGCGCCGCGAAGCTCGTGGTGCTCACCGACGTCCCCGGGCTCTACGCCGACTGGCCCGATCGCGATTCGCTGGTCTCGCATCTGACGGCGAGCGAATTGACCGCGATGCTCCCGAGTCTGGAGTCGGGGATGATCCCCAAGATGACCGCGTGTCTGCACGCGGTCCAGGGGGGTGTCGAGACGGCGGCGATCATCGACGGGCGCGTGCCGCACTCGGTGCTGGTGGAGATCCTCACGAACAAGGGAATCGGGACCGAGGTGGTGAACGGATGAGCGACGCGACATGGCGGGACGACGCCGGGCGTGATCTGGTCCGCAACGTGGGAGATCGTTTCGCGCTGTTCGTGCGCGGCGAGGGCGCCTACGTGTGGGACGAGGACGGTACCCGCTACCTCGACTTCCTGGCCGGCATCGCGGTGAACTCCCTCGGTCACGCGCATCCGGTGTTCGTGGATGCGGTGGCGACGCAGGCGGCGACCCTCGCGCACGTGTCCAACTACTTCGCGACGCCTCCGCAGCTGGCGCTCGCGGCGAAGCTCAAGCAGCTCGCGGGGACGGGGCCGCGCGGCCGCGTCTACTTCGCCAACTCGGGTGCCGAGGCCAACGAGGCCGCGTTCAAGCTCGCACGTCTGCACGGCGCAGCGCGCGAGGGGCGGGCCGCGCGACCGCGCATCCTGACCCTCGAGAACGCCTTCCACGGGCGCACCATGGGAACCCTCGCCCTCACCGGCAAACCCGCCATGCAGGAACCGTTCCTGCCGATGGTGCCCGGTGTCGAGCACATCGCACCGACCATCGAGGCGCTCGAGGCCGCCATGGGCGAGGACGTCGCCGCGCTGGTCATCGAGCCGATCCAGGGGGAAGCCGGCGTGGTCGACCTACCCGACGGGTATCTGCATGCGGCACGCGAGCTCACCTCGCGCCACGGGGCTCTGCTGATCGTCGACGAGATCCAGACCGGCGCCGGGCGTACGGGCCGGTGGTTCGGGTTCCAGCACGCCGCGATCGTCCCGGATGCGGTCACGGTCGCCAAGGGCATCGGTGGGGGGTTCCCGATCGGCGCGCTGGTCACCTTCGGAGACACCAGCGATCTGTTCTACCCGGGGACGCACGGTTCGACCTTCGGCGGCAACGCCCTGGGCACCGCCGTGTCGTTGGCGGTGCTGGGCGAAATCGAGCGCGCGGATCTTGTCGAGAACGCCTCCGCACGCGGCGCACAGCTGCGGGAGCGCATCGCGGCGATCGGGTCCCCGCTGGTGGCGGGCACGCGCGGCCGGGGTCTGCTCATCGGCGTCGCGTTGCGGCACCCTGTCGCGGGCGCCGTGGTCGCCGCAGCGCAGGAGCACGGCCTCATCGTCAACGCCGCCAACCCGTCGACGGTGCGGGTGGCTCCGCCGCTGAACATCGGCGACGTCGAGATCGATGACTTCATCGGACTGTTCACCAAGGCGCTGGCCACGGTGGAGGGGTCCGTTCTGCTGGACGCCGACGAATCGGCCACGACGGAGGTATCCGCATGACCCGCCACCTGCTCCGCGACGACGACATCACCGCGGCCGAGCAGTCCGAGATCCTCGACCTCGCCCTGGCGTTGAAGAAGGATCGCTGGAAGCTGAAGCCGCTCGAGGGGCCGCAGACGGTGGCGGTGATCTTCGACAAGTCGTCGACGCGCACCCGGGTGTCCTTCGCGGTCGGCATCGCCGACCTGGGAGGGTCTCCGTTGGTGATCTCGACCGCCAACAGTCAGCTGGGTGGGAAAGAGACCCCGGCGGACACCGCGCGGGTGCTCGAGCGCCAGGTCGCGGCGATCGTGTGGCGGACCTACGCGCAGGCCGGCCTCGAGCAGATGGCGCACGGGACGCGGGTGCCGGTCGTCAACGCGCTCAGCGACGACTTCCACCCGTGCCAGCTTCTGGCGGATCTGTTGACGATCCGTGAGCACAAGGGCGACCTCGAGGGGCTCACCCTCGCGTTCTTCGGCGACGGTCGGAGCAACATGTCGCACTCGTACATCCTCGCCGGGGTGACGGCGGGGATGCATGTGCGGGTCGCTTCGCCCGAGCACTATGCGCCGCGCGACGACGTGGTCGCCGACGCCGACCGTCGTGCGGCCGAGACGGGCGGGTCGGTGACCCTGTTGACCGATCCTCACGAGGCCGCCGCGGGAGCAGATGTGATCGTCACCGACACCTGGGTCTCCATGGGCAAGGAGGAGGAGAAGCTCGCGCGTCTTCGGGACCTCGGCGACTACAAGGTCACCACCGACCTCATGCGCCTCGCGCAGGACGACGCCATCTTCATCCATTGCCTTCCTGCCGATCGCGGGTACGAGGTCGACGCGGAGGTGATCGACGGTCCGCAGAGCGTCGTGTGGGACGAGGCCGAGAACCGGCTGCACGCGCAGAAGGCGCTGTTGGTCTGGCTGTTGCGCCAGGACTGACCCGACGCGGAACCGGACCGGAGCCGACCGGAAGGCGGGGCGGGGTGACACCGAGCACGGGCCTGTCGCGAAGGTGGGATCAGCTGAACGGCCCCCGTCGCGTCGCGGGGGTCGATCTGGCGCGCGGTGTCGCCGTGATCGGGATGCTCGCCGCGCATCTGTTGTGGCTGGGCGACAGTGTCGAGCTGGGCGAACCCGCCACATGGGCGAACATCGCCGCGGGTCGGTCGTCGATCCTGTTCGCGACGCTGGCCGGTGTGTCGCTCGGGCTGCTCACCGGCGCGGCCCGCCCGGTGACCGGTCGGCGGCTCGGGATCGCCCGGAGGCGCATCGCCGTGCGTGCGGCGATCCTGTGGGTGCTCGGGATGCTGCTGATCGCGACCGGGGTCCCGGTCTACGTGATCCTCCCCGCCTATGCGCTGCTGTTCCTGCTCGCGCTGCCCGTGCTGGCGCTTCCGGCGGGGGCGCTGTTCGGCGCCGCCGGGGCGATCGCGGTCGTCATGCCGTTCGTGCAGGTGCTGCTCGACGACCTTCCGCTGTGGTCCACGCCGCCCGGGGAGGTCCTCGCCCTCGTCATCGGTTGGCAGTATCCCTTCCCGGTGTGGATCGCCTTCGTCCTGACCGGTCTCGGCCTCGCACGCCTCGACGTCTCTCGTCGGACGGTTCAGCTCGGCGCGGTCCTGGTCGGTGGCGTGCTCGCCACCGTCGGGTACGGGCTGAACGCCGTGAGCGGGCTCGGACCCGCGGACGAATGGGCGTCGTATCTCGGAGCCGTGTGGACCGCGCGACCGCACTCGAGCGGTCTTCTCGAGGTGATCGGTTCCGGGGGCCTGGCCGTGGCGACGATAGGGGCGTGCGTGCTCGCGTGCGCCCCCTGGGGGCGGGTCGGCGGCATGAGCCCGATCGGATGGGCCGCGCTCCCGATCCGCGCGGTCGGGGCGATGCCCCTCAGTGCCTACACCGCACAGCTGGTCGCTTGGGCGATCATCGCGGCCGTGGTCCTCGGCGACCCCGGGTACCTCCAGGGGTTCCGCGACCTCGATCCTTTCTGGCCGCTGACGATCGCGCTCGTGATCGCCGCGACCGCGTGGGCGCTTCTGCTCGGACGCGGGCCCCTGGAGGCCGCGACCGACACGGTCACGCGGGTCCTCATCCCCGACGGTCCCGCGGCCGAGAGCACCCGTCCGCCTCGGTAGGCTGACACGGTGAGTGAAAGCAAGAGCGAAGGCACGAACGAAGGCGCCCTGTGGGGCGCGCGATTCGCGACGGGTCCGTCGCCCGAGCTGGAGGCTCTCAGCCGGTCGACGCACTTCGACTGGGCGATGGCGCCCTATGATCTGGCCGGTTCGCACGCGCACGCCAAGGCGCTCGCGGCGGCGGGGTACCTCGATGCCGACGAGGAGGCGGCCATGCATGCGGGCCTGGATGCGCTGGCGGCTCGCGTCGCCGAGGGAACCCTCCTTCCCGCTCCGCACGACGAGGATGTGCACGGAGCGCTCGAGGCGGCGCTGATCGCCGAGGTCGGGCCGCACCTGGGCGGGAAACTCCGTGCGGGGCGCAGTCGAAACGATCAGATCGCGACGCTCGTGCGTCTGTACCTCCTCGACCACGCCCGCCTCATCGCCCGCGACCTCCTGCGGGTCATCGACGCGCTCACCGCGCAGGCGGAGGCACATCCCGAGGCCATCATGCCGGGACGCACGCACCTCCAGCACGCGCAGCCGGTGCTGCTGGCCCACCACCTCCAGGCGCACGCGTGGCCGCTGGTGCGCGATCTCGAGCGTCTGCGCGACTGGTCGGTGCGGGCGTCCGTCTCGCCCTACGGCGGAGGTGCGCTCGCCGGTTCGACGCTGGGGCTCGATCCCCAGCTCGTCGCCGAGGAGTTGGGGCTGGCCCGTCCGTCCGAGAACTCCCTCGACGGCACATCCGCCCGTGACGTCGTGGCGGAGTTCGCATTCGTCGCCGCGATGATCGGAGTGGACCTTTCCCGACTGTCGGAGGAGATCATCCTCTGGAACACCCGGGAGTTCGGCTTCGTCACCCTCGATGACGGGTACTCGACGGGGTCGAGCATCATGCCGCAGAAGAAGAACCCGGACATCGCCGAGCTCGCCCGCGGGAAATCCGGACGCCTCATCGGCAACCTGTCCGGACTGCTGGCGACCCTCAAGGCGCTCCCGATCGCCTACAACCGTGACCTGCAGGAGGACAAGGAGCCGGTCTTCGACTCGGTGGCCACTCTGGAGCTCGTGCTCCCGGCCTTCGCGGGGATGATCGCGACCCTCCGGTTCGACACCGTGCGCATGGCCGAGCTCGCGCCGGCCGGCTTCTCCCTCGCCACGGATGTCGCGGAGTGGCTGGTCAAGCGGGGAGTGCCCTTCCGTGAGGCCCACGAGATCTCCGGAAGTCTGGTGCGTGCGTGCGAGGAACGCGATCTCGAGCTGCACGAGGCATCCGACGAGCTCCTGGCCTCCGTCTCCACGCATCTCACACCGGAGGTCAGGGACGTCCTCACGATCGAGGGGTCGGTGGCGAGTCGGACGGGTGTGGGGGGAACGGCACCGGAACGGGTGGCCGAGCAGCGCGTGGAGCTCGTCGAGCGCGCGCAGACCGCCGCGCACGCCCTCGGGCTCTGACGCGGGCCGGGCGCCCCGTCACCAGATGGCGAGGCGGACGGTCGCGGCGATGACGCTCGCCCATACAAGGCTCGCGAGCGTGCCGATGATGAATCGTTCCCGCGCTTCGGCGGAGGCGAGTTCGGAGAATCGTCCGATGCCCTTGAGAGCGACGACCACCGCGAGGCCCTCGGGAAAGCCGACGAGGATCGTGAGGGTCGTCGCGACGCGTTCGAGGTAGCCGATCGTGGTGCCGCCCAAGAGCACCTCCCGGACACCCGGGGGGTCGTCGTCGGGGGTCGTGCGCAGCAGGATGCCGCCGTGCTCCCCGTCTCGGACGGTGCCTCTGGTGGCCCGCCGCAGCACTTCGCGGGTGAGGGGATTGCCGCCCACGACCGCGACGGAGGAACCGAGCAGGGCGACCGGGAGTGCCAAGCCCACGGGGAGATCGACGGGGACCACGATCACGACGATCAGCATCACCGCAGCGATCGCCGCAGCGATCGTGAGGATCAGTGACGACGCGCGACGGGTCGTGACGATCACCGCGACGAGCGCGACGGACATGCCCAGCAGGAGCGCGAGGGCCACGCTCAGAGTGGTCACCGGTTCCGGGAGGATCATCCCGTCAGTGTGTCACGGCCCGTCGACGTCGCTGCGGGGGCGGTCGGCGTGCTCCAGCAGATGCACGAGCGCCGGTACCGCGGCCTCTTCGAGCCGGAGGCCGGCGGCCTTGGCCCGAAGGCTTACGGCACCGGGGCTGATGCCCAGCCGCTCCGCGGCGTCACGCTGGGTCATACCTTGGGCGAGCAGGTCGTGCACCTCCCAACCTTCCCGGCTTCGTCGGTCGCGAAGATCGATCAGCAGAGCCACCAGTGCGGCGGTGTCCTCGGCGACGACACCGCCGGTGATCGCGCATCTCGACGGCGACGACTTCGCGCGCTCCACGGCCTCGCGCGCAGCGACGAACGCGGCGCCGCGGCCCGCCCGCACACTCTCGGGGAGCGGGTCCTCGACCGCACCGACCCCTACCCCGACGCTCCAGTCGCCGCGTCGAGTCAGCGCGAGCAACGCCGTCAGCGTGAGGGAGGGGTCGGCGGTCGCGACCTGGATCTCGTCTCCGGCGGTGCGCTCCGGCTGCGCCGCCCACCGGTCGGTCCCGAGTCGGTCGAGCAGATCGAGTCCGGCCGGGACGAGATCTTCGCCGCGGCGGCTGTCGCGCTGGTCGCTGGTGATCACGAACATGTCTCTAGATTAGCTCACAGGCATAATCATGCACGCGATTAGCGTAAAGACTAAATACTGCATGGCGCGCGCCCGGTGGCGCGTGGCGCCGCTGATAGCCTTTCACGGTGTCTGAAACCGTCGTGAGCGCGGTCGCCCCCGCCAATGACCCGGCGTTCGAGAACGTCTGGGATGAACTCGTATGGCGCGGACTCGTGCATGTGTCCACCGACCAGGAGGCGTTGCGAGCACTGCTCGGTGGAGACCCGATCACCTTCTACTGCGGCTTCGACCCGACGGCGCCGAGCCTGCACCTGGGCCACCTGGTGCAACTGCTCACGATGCGGCGCCTTCAGCTCGCCGGCCACCGGCCCCTCGGGCTCGTCGGCGGCTCCACGGGTCTGATCGGTGATCCCCGCCCGACGGCGGAGCGCACCCTGAACACGCGCGAGACCGTCGCGGAGTGGGTCGAGCGACTCCGCGAGCAGGTCCAGCGGTACCTCAGCTTCGAGGGGGACAACGCTGCGCGGATGGTGAACAACCTCGATTGGACGGCCCCGCTGTCGGCCATCGACTTCCTGCGCGAGATCGGGAAGCACTACCGCGTCGGCACGATGATCAAGAAGGATGCCGTGAGTGCGCGGCTGAACTCCGAGGCCGGCATCAGCTACACGGAGTTCAGCTACCAGATCCTCCAGGGACTGGATTTCCTCGAACTCCACCGGCAGTACGGCTGCATGTTGCAGACCGGCGGCAGCGACCAGTGGGGGAACCTCACCAGCGGCACCGACCTGGTGCACCGTGTCGAGGGCGTCTCCGTACACGCCATCGGCACCCCGCTGATCACGAACAGCGACGGCACCAAGTTCGGCAAGAGCGAAGGCAACGCGATCTGGATCGATGCGGAGTTGACGAGCCCGTACGCGTTCTACCAGTTCTGGCTCAACACCGATGATGCGGACGTGATCGAGCGTCTGAAGGTCTTCACGTTCCTCACGAGCGCGGAGATCGCGGAGTACGAGCAGCGGGTCCGGGAGGAACCGTTCCGCCGGGCGGCGCAACGACGACTGGCACTGGAGGTCTCCACGCTCGTCCACGGGGTTGCGGCGACGGAGGCGGTGATCGCGGCTTCGGACGCACTGTTCGGCAAGGGTGATCTGACCTCCCTCGACGCGACGGTGTTGCGGCAGGCCCTCCACGAACTGCCCCATGCGAGCGTCGCCGCGGGCAGTCCTGTCGTCGACGCGCTGGCGGGTACCGGTCTGGTGTCGAGCCTTTCCGAGGCGCGCCGCGCGATCGCGCAGGGTGGCGTCTCACTGAACGGTGCGAAGGTCGATGACGAGGCGGCCACCGTCTCGGGCGACCTCCCCGGTGGCGTGGCGGTGTTGCGTCGCGGCAAGAAGACGCTCGCGGGCCTTTTCGTCGGCGACTGACCACGACATGACGACGGGGGGATGAACGGGTGCCGTTCACCCCGAGCCACGCCGTCGTCGCGCTGCCGTTCCTGCGAGGACCGATCGTCCCCGCAGCGGTCGCGGTGGGGGCGATGACTCCCGACTTTCCGCTCTTCGTGCGGGGGACCCCGCTGTCGTACGGGATCACGCACACTGTCGCGGGGTCGCCGGTCACCCTGCTCGCGGCGCTCGTGCTCCTGCTCGCATGGCGGTGCCTGCTCCGGCCCGCCGCGGGCGAGCTCTCACCGGCCTGGATCGCCGCGCGGCTGCCCGCGGAGTGGGACGACGGGGCCGCGGCTGCGCTGAGGGAGACGTTCTCGGCGCGGGGGGACCGGGACCCCTCGCTTCGCGGCAGCCTCTGGCTGATCCTGGGGCTCGCGATCGGCGTGCTCAGTCACGTGCTGTGGGACGCGTTCACCCACGAGGCGAGGTGGGGGCTCGACCTGGTCCCGATCCTGATGGAGCAGTGGGGGCCGTTGGCCGGCTACACCTGGATGCAGCACGGGTCGGGCGCGATCGGTCTGGGTTTGCTGATCGCGTTCGGTGTCCTCTGGCTACGCCGGAGGGTTCCCGTCGTTCCGGATCGGAGGATGCCCGCGACCCTGCGGACCTTGTGGTGGATGTCGTTGCCGGCGGCGCTGCTCGTGGCCTGGAACATCGGTCTCGCCGGCTCAGGACCGCTGACATCGGAGTTCACCGTCGAGCAGCTCGCGTACGAGGTGCTTCCGCCCGCATGCGCACTGTGGGGCCTCGGTTCGCTGATCCTCGCCCTCGGCATCCAGGTGTCCCGTCGGCGCCGATCCCCGTGATTGCAGGGGAGCGAGCCTGCGACACGCCCGGGGTGTGGGCTGGGTTTGCCGGGTGTGGGGATTCGACGTAATGTATTTCCTGTTCGCCCCAAAGGGGAGAGCGGAGCGGCCGGAAGGCCCCGCCCCCTCAAGTAGCGGACCACCCCCACTCCTCACGGTTGAAGTACTTCGGTATGAGGCGTTAGGATTGGGGATCTCGCCCTTCGGGCACTGAATCCTCCTGGATCCTTCGGATCTGCTGTGGGTGGTTCGGGAGCCGGTCGTGGTGGGGTATGATTGCGAAGTTGCCCTTCTGGGCCTGCTTGGTTGTGGGCTGGTTGGTGCGTCCGATCTTTGAGAACTCAACAGCGTGCACTTGTCAAATGCCAAATAACCTCGGCCACATTTTTGTGGTTTGAGATTCCTTTGGATCAATTTTGGATTGTCAGCAATGGCATCCGTTTGGTCATGATTGAACTCGCTTTTCCTGGTCTTATTCCGATCGGGTTGAGCAGCTGTTTTTTACGGAGAGTTTGATCCTGGCTCAGGATGAACGCTGGCGGCGTGCTTAACACATGCAAGTCGAACGGTGAAGCCAAGCTTGCTTGGTGGATCAGTGGCGAACGGGTGAGTAACACGTGAGCAACCTGCCCTGGACTCTGGGATAAGCGCTGGAAACGGCGTCTAATACTGGATATGAG
>NZTV01000088.1 GCA_002703245.1 Microbacterium sp. | reverse complement strand
GGGGGGGGGGGGGGGGGGGGGGGGGGGGGGGGGGGGGGGGGGGGGGCTGGCCGCCATCGCCGCTCTCTCGGTGGCGGGTCTCGGCGCCACCGGGCCCTCCGGGTGGACACGGACCGCGGTGTGCCTGGTCGTGTTCGTCCTCGGGTACGCCCTGGTCCGACCGGGCATCGTGCGCGGGGCCGCCGCCCCCTGGCGCCTGGCCGTCGGGATCCCGGTGATCGCCGCGTCGATCCTGTTCGGGATCGCGGTTGCGCCGTTCCTGGCCATGTTGCAGTCCCTCGCGTTCCCCCTGGTCTGGGTCACGACGTCCACCAGACGCGCGGCGATCGGAGGAAGCGCCG
Organism: Microbacterium sp.; assembly: GCA_002703245.1. Lineage (GTDB taxonomy): Bacteria > Actinomycetota > Actinomycetes > Actinomycetales > Microbacteriaceae > Microbacterium > Microbacterium aquimaris. The sequence continues at coordinate 13,219 of NZTV01000088.1, read as the reverse complement.
CGGTCGCCGCCGCGACCTTCCTCGGTTTCCTCGTGGGGGGCGGCTTGTCGTCCGGGGCGATGTGGACGGGCCTGCTCACCGCCGTCATCTCCTTCGTGTTCGCCGTCGCCCTCGGGCTCTGGATCAGTGCCATCGCCGAGTACGCCGACGACCGGGCACGACTGGTCGCCGAACTGACCGCCGCGCAGGCGCAGATCGAGATGCTCAGCACGGAGCGTGGCGCCGCCGCGGAGCGTGAGCGACTCGGCCGCGACATCCACGACACCCTCGCGCAGACGCTCGCCGGGCTCGCCCTCCTCAGCGAGCGCGCCCGCCGCCAGCTGGGGCGGGGGGAGGTCGACGCGGCGGTGGAGACCGTCGCGACCGTCGAGCAGCTGTCCCGAGACGCGCTCGCCGAGGCGCGCGGGCTCGTCGCGCGCACCGCCGCCGTTCCGGCCGACATCGCCCTCGGTGAGGCGGTCGAACGCCTCGTGGAACGGTTCCGTACCGAAGCCGGCCTCGCCGTCGACCTCACCGTCGGGCTCGACCGCGACGCCGACATGAGCCGCGACACCCAGCTGGTCGTGCTCCGTTGCCTCCAGGAGGCGCTGTCGAACGTGCGCAAGCACGCCGACGCGGCCGCGGTCCGGGTCACGGTCGCCGCCGACCCGCACGCGGCACGGCTCGAGGTCGTCGACGACGGTCGCGGATTCGACCCCGACGCGCGGCGCACCGGATTCGGTCTCGACGGGATGACCGACCGTGTGGCGCTTGCCGGCGGCACCCTGGCCGTCGATTCGCACACGGAAGGGAGGACCGCCCTGACCGTGGTCCTGCCGGCAGCCGTCTCCGACCCCGAGGAGCAGACCGCATGATCCGTCTCGTGATCGTCGACGATCATCCCGTCGTCCGCGCGGGCCTGGTCGGGCTCCTCTCCGACGAACCGGGACTGGAGGTCGTGGGGGAGGCGGCGGACGGTGAAGCCGCCGTCCGGGTCGTCGCCGCCACCACGCCCGACGTCGTCCTGATGGACCTTCGGATGCCCGGCGTCGACGGGGTCGCCGCGACGGCGAGACTGGTCGCCGAGCACGCCGCCCGCGTGCTCATCCTCACCACCTACGAGTCGGACGACCAGATCCTCGCCGCCATCGAAGCCGGAGCCAGCGGCTACCTGCTCAAGGCGGCGCCGCAGGACGAGATCGTCGCGGGCATCCGCTCGGTCGCCGCCGGACAGACCGCGCTGAGCCCGCAGGTGGCGGTTCGGCTCGTCCAGCGGATGCGCGAGCCGGCGCCGGAAGCGGCCGCCTCCCTCACCGTGCGCGAGACCGAGGTGCTGCGGCTCGTGGCGGCGGGGCGAAGCAACAAGCAGATCGCGGCCGCTCTGGGCATCGAGGAATCGACCGTCAAGACGCATCTGCTGCGCGTGTTCGAAAAGCTCGATGTCGCCGACCGGACCAGGGCGGTCACTCTCGCCATGGAACGGGGCCTGCTGACGTAGCAGAGCCCCCTCCGGGGGGAGGGGGCTCTGCCGGATCCGCATCCGGGTCAGTCGGCCAGGTAGCGGGAGTACGCACTCAGGGTCAGAAACGCCGGGAACTCCTCACCGGTGGCGACCTCGCGGAAGATGCCGGCCGCTTCGTCGAAGCGGTCACCGTCGAAGCGATCCACCTCCTCCAGAACCCGCCCGATCAGACCCTCGATGTACTCGCGGGTGATCGCGGTGCCGTCCTCGATGGTGCGGTCCTGGTGGATCCATTGCCAGATCTGGCTCCGCGAGATCTCGGCGGTGGCCGCATCCTCCATCAGGCCGTCGATCGCCACGGCGCCGAGGCCGCGCAACCACGCCTCGATGTAGCGGATGCCCACCGAAACGTTGTCGTGCACGCCCTTCGCGGTGATCGGACGACCGATCTGCAGGTCCAGCAGATCCGCGGCCGTCACATGCACGTCGTCGCGCTGCCGTTCGACCTGGTTCGGGCGCTCGCCGAGCACCGCGTCGAACTCGGCCATCGCCGTGGGGATCAGGTCGGGGTGGGCCACCCACGTGCCGTCGAAGCCGTCGCCGGCCTCGCGCTTCTTGTCCGCGGCCACCTTCTCGATCGCCATCGCCGTCATCTCCGGGTCGCGCCGGTTGGGGATGAAGGCGCTCATGCCGCCGATCGCGAAGGCGCCCCGCTTGTGGCAGGTCTTCACCAGCAGCTCGGTGTAGGCCCGCATGAACGGTACCGTCATGGTCACTTCGCTCCGGTCCGGCAGCACGAACCGGGCGCCACGGCCGCGGTAGTTCTTGATGATGGAGAAGATGTAGTCCCAGCGTCCGGCGTTCAGACCCGCGCAGTGCTCGCGCAGCTCGAACAGGATCTCCTCCATCTCGAACGCCGCCGGCAGCGTCTCGATCAGCACGGTGGCCCGGATGGTGCCGTGCGGGATTCCGATGTACTCCTCGCTGAAGCTGAAGATGTCGTCCCACAGCTTCGCCTCCTCGGCCGATTCGAGCTTGGCGATGTAGAAGTACGGTCCACGCCCACGCGCGATCAGTTCGGCCGCGTTGTGGAAGAAGTACAGCCCGAAGTCCACCAGCGAACCGGAGGCCGCCATCGACCGGCTCAGCCGGTCGGTGAAGCGGATGTGCTCCTCGACCAGGTGCCAACCGCGCGGACGCATCACGATGGTGGGGGTGCGCTCGGCGGTCACGCGGTACTCCTTGCCCGCGTCGTTGGTGAAGCTGAGCTGCCCACGGATGCCGTCGTACAGCGACAGCTGCCCCTCGATGACGTTCTGCCACGTCGGGCTGGTCGCATCCTCCTGATCGGCCAGCCACACCCGCGCGCCGGAGTTGAGGGCGTTGATGGTCATCTTGGGGTCGGTGGGCCCGGTGATCTCCACGCGGCGGTCCTCCAGGCCGGGACCGGGCCCGGCCACGCGCCACTCGGGGTCGTCCCGGATGTGCGCGGTGTCGTGGCGGAAGTGCGGGTCGAGCCCGTTGCCGATCTCGAATCGGCGGCGCATCCGGTCGGCGAGGCGATCGTGTCGACGGCCGGCGAAGCGGTGGTGCAGGGCGGCCAGGAACGCGACGGCCTCCGGCGTGAGGATTTCTGCGTATCGGGGCCCGATGTGGCCCATGATCTCGATGGACGCCTCGCCGGCGCCGGTCGGGATCGGTCCGGCCGTGGGGCGGATCTGGTCCGTCGTGGGCGGGATGCCCGTGTCGGTGATGGTCATGATCTCTCCAAGTCGTCGTTCCCCGGGCCGCGTGTCCCAATTTCTGCTCTTCCGCAGAGGCAGAGGCGCAGAAAGTGGGACATGCGGTGGGGTGGGTGGGGAATTGCGGTGTCAGTGGAACTGCTGCGCCTCGGTGGATCCCACCAGGGCGAGGGTGGCGCTGTCGGGGTTGAGCGCGGTGGAGACGTGGTCGAAGTATCCGGTGCCCGCCTCGCGCTGGTGCTTGGTGGCGGTGTAACCCTGCGCCTCGGCGGCGAACTCGGCCTCCTGCAGCTCGACGTACGCGCTCATGGCGCGTTCGGCGTAGCCGCGGGCGAGGTCGAACATGGAGTGGTTCAGGGCGTGGAATCCGGCCAGGGTGATGAACTGGAACTTGTACCCCAGCTCCGCCAGCTCGGCCTGGAAGCTGGCGATCTGTTCGTCGTCGAGGTGGCTCTTCCAGTTGAAGCTCGGCGAGCAGTTGTAGGCCAGGAGCTTGCCGGGGAACTTCTCGTGGATCGCCTCGGCGAACGCGCGCGCCAGCTCGATGTCCGGCTCGCCCGTCTCGACCCACAGCAGGTCGGCGTACGGGGCGAAGGCGAGACCGCGGCTGATGACCGCATCCAGTCCGGGGCGGACCCGGTAGAAGCCTTCACTCGTGCGCTCGCCGGTGGTGAACTCCCGGTCACGCGGATCGACGTCGCTGGTGAGCAGGTCGGCCGCGAGGGCGTCGGTGCGGGCGATGATCACCGTCGGCACGTCCGCGACGTCGGCGGCCAGGCGGGCGGCGTTGAGCGTCCGGATGTGCTGTTGCGTGGGCACCAACACCTTTCCGCCGAGGTGGCCGCACTTCTTCTCGCTGGCCAACTGATCCTCCCAGTGGATGCCGGCGGCACCCGCCTGGATCATCGACTGGGCGAGTTCGTAGGCGTTCAGCGGTCCGCCGAACCCGGCCTCGGCATCGGCGACGATGGGGGCCATCCAGTCCCGGGAGATCTCGCCTTCGGCGTGCTCGATGCCGTCCTGCCGCAGCAGGGCGTTGTTGATGCGGCGCACCACGGACGGGACGGAGTTGGCCGGGTACAGGCTCTGGTCGGGGTAGGTCTGCCCGGCCAGGTTGCCGTCGGCGGCGACCTGCCATCCCGAGAGGTAGATGGCCTTCAGCCCCGCGCGCACCTGCTGCACGGCCTGGCCGCCGGTGTAGGCGCCGAGCGCCCGGATGTACTCCTCCGTGTGCAGGAGATTCCAGAGGTTCTCCGCGCCGCGGCGGGCGAGGGTCTGCTCTTCTCGGACGGATCCTCGAAGGCGGACGACGTCCTCGGCGGTGTAGGTGCGCTCGACCCCGTCCCATCGCGGGTCGGTGTCCCAGACCTGCTGGAGGTCGGCGGCGGTCTGCGTCTGGTCGCCCGCACGGAGGGGCGGCTGTCCGGGGGTGGCGAGATACGTCATCGGCTCTTCTCCTGGGTTGGGTCTCCGGCATGTCGTCGGAAGGTCGTGAGACCACTCTCAGTGAAGATCGGTGACGGATCCGGCCATATCCGATGTGAAGATTTTCGATAATTCTGCTTTCGTGACAGAATCGCGCTATGACTGTCACCGACCCGGGAACGGATGAGCTCGATCAGGTCGACGATGACGAGGTGGACACCCTCACGATCGGCCGACGCATCCGTCAGTTGCGCACCGCGCACGGCATGACGCTGGACGCGCTCGCCGATGCCGTCGACCGTGCGCCGAGTCAGCTGTCCATGATCGAGAACGGCCGCCGCGAACCGAAGCTCACTCTCCTCCGCTCGATCGCGCGTGCGCTGGGCACCTCCCTGGATGCGTTGCTGGAATCCGAGCCGCTGGACGAACGGTCCTCGATGGAGATCGCGCTCGAGCGGGCGATGCGCGGACAGACCTTCCAGGCGCTCGGGATCGCGCCGTTCCGCATCGCCAAGACCATCCCGGACGACGCATTGCGGACCATGCTCGCCCTGCAGGGCGAGATCGAGCGGCTCCGTGACGAGCGGTCGGCCACGCCCGAGGAGGCCCGACGGGCCAACGTGTCGCTCCGACGGTTGATGCGCACGCAGAACAACTACTTCCCCGAGCTGGAGCAGCGTGCCCGGGAGGTCCTCGCCGCCGTCGATCACCCCGGTGGCCCGCTGACCCAGCGCACCGCATCCGATATCGCCGCTCACCTCGGGTTCACGTTGCACTACGTGCCCGACCTGCCGCAGACCACCCGCAGTGTCGCCGACATCCGCAACGGGCGTCTGTACCTCTCCAGCCGTCTGTCTTCCAAAGGCGACCCGCGCACCGCGGTGCTGCAGGCCCTCTCGAGTCGCATCCTGGGGCACACCGAGCCCACCGGCTATGCCGAGTTCCTGCGGCAGCGGGTCGAGACGAACTATCTCACCGGCGCCCTCCTGATGCCTGAAGCCCACGTGGTCCCGGCTCTGCAGGCCGCCAAACGCGACCGCTCGATCTCGGTGGAGGACCTCCGCGATACGTATTCCGTGTCGTACGAGACCGCCGCGCACCGATTCACGAACCTCGCCACCGTGCACCTGGACATCCCGGTCCACTTCCTGAAGGTGCACGAGTCGGGCACGATCACGAAGGCGTACGAGAACGACGACGTGAACTTCCCGGCGGACCGGTTGGGGGCGATCGAAGGGCAGATGTGCTGCCGCAAGTGGACCAGCCGCGTCGTCTTCGACGTCGACGACCACTTCAATCCGTACTACCAGTACACCGACACCGGGAACGGGACGTACTGGTGTACCGCCCGGGTCGAGTTCTCCAGCGAGGGGGCGCACTCGGTGAGCGTGGGGGTGCGTTTCGACGACACCAAGTGGTTCCTCGGACGCGACACCACCAACCGCGGCGTCTCGAAGCACTCGGTGGAGGTGTGCTGCCGTCGTGCCCCGGAGGATCTCGAGGCCGCGTGGCGTGAGCACTCGTGGCCGAACGTGCGCACGCCTCGCACCCTGTTGGCGACCTTGCCGACCGGGTCGTTCCCCGGCGTCGACACGACCGACGTCTACGAGTTCCTCGAGGCCCACGCGCCGCGCTGATCCCCGCCCCGTCCGTCGTCCACGGCATCCTCCGCAGTCACAACGCGCGCGTCTGCCGACCCGACACCCACATCAGCCGACTGCGCAACGCTCCCGCACGCGGGATGTGTCGATTCAAAGGGCGGATGCGCCGCGCGGCGGCGTCAGGCGTCGGGGTCGAGGGCCTGGAAGGCGGCCCAGAGTTCTGCGCGGACGGCGAAGGACGTGAGGTCGCGGCCGAGGACCTTCTCTGCCGTGGCGAGCCGGGCGCGGACGGTATGACGGTGCACGCCGAGGGCGCGTGCGGTGGCCTCGTGGGAGCAGTCGGCGTCGAGCCACGCCTTCACCGTCTCGCGCAGCGCCGCCGCGCGGTCGCGGTCGAACTCGACGAGGGGGTGCAGCGCGGCTGCGGCGAGGGCCCGCGCATCGACGGTGTCGAGGGCCGTGAGGATGCCGGCCCGTGCCACGTCGGCGAAGCGCGTCACCCCGTCGTCGCCGCGGTCCCGGGCCACGCGGGCCTGGTCCATGGTGCGCGTGAAGGTGTCGTAGGTGGCGGGGGAGGCCACGCCGATGCGGCACCCGAAACGCTCGGCGACATCCTCCAGCACGCCGGTGCGCGAGGCCGGCGTGACGATCACGAGGCCATCCTCGCTGCGCCCGAAGAACAGCGCGCCGCGCCGCTCGTCCGCTCGCACCTCGAGGTACTCGGCGACCCCGTCCGACCAGGCGGCGCCGGCGTCGGTGACCGCGATCGCCAGCGGTGCCTCCGGCATCGGGCCCCACACGTCGCGGGCGATGCGGCGCGCGGCGGCGGAGTCCTCGCCCTGCAGCGACTGCACCACGCCGGCGCGCAGCGCACCGCGCGCGCGGGCGAGGTCGCCGTGCTGCTCGAGCGCGAGGCCGGCCATGGCGATGACGGCCGTGACCACGCCACGTCCTTCGCGGTCCAGGTCGCCGGCGCCGATGGCGATGACCCCGCGCAAGTGGCCGCCGCGCCCGAGGGTCTGCAGCGTGAAGGGGGTGTCGCCGATCCGCAGTGCCGACCCCGCCCGCGCGCCTCGACGCAGGACCGCACCGATCTCCGCGCGGAGGGCGGTGGCCGTCCCGGCATCGAGGCCGCCGGCGGGATGCTGCCGCGAGAGCTCGCCGGCGGCGTCGAACAGGCCCACCCATGCGCCGAGTTGCCGGGCGAGTTCGGAGACGGTTGCGCCGAGGCCGTCGGGGCGGAGCGCGGCGAGGGCGATCGCGCCCTGCGCGGACAGCGCCCACGTCCGTCGGGCGTAGGAGGTCGCGGCCACCTCTTCGGCGTTCGCGCGCGCCACCGCGATGAACGGGGTGCGGTAGGGCACCTCGAACAACGGCATCGCGGCCGCGCGGCACGCCTCTATCAAAGGCGCCGGCACCCCCTCGCGCACGACCTCGGTGCCGAAACCGATCCCGACCACGCCGCGGTCGGCGAGGCGTCCGACGTACCGGGCGTACGCGTCGTCGTCCACGCCCTCGAATTGGCGGCCGGTGGTCAGCAGGACGAGACCTTCGGAGAGGAACGGTGTCGGATCGGCGAGGTCGCTGGAGTGCACCCAGCGCACCTCGTGGGACAAGCGGGCGGCGTCGGCGGTCTCGAGGAATCGGAGCGCGAGATCGCCGCGGCGCAGGAGGGAGGCGATGGTCGGATGCGGCGGGGCGGATGCGGTCGGCATGATGCTCCTCGAGTGCTGTACGGCTCGTACAGGGGCCTTCTGAGAATGTACATGCGGGACGGTGCGTCCGGGGGCGCCGCGCTTCTACGCTCGCGAGCATGAGCACCACTGCCCTCGAGACCGTGCCCGTCGGCGGCCCCACCCTTCCCCAGGAACGCCGCCTCGTGACCGCCATCCCCGGCCCCGCGTCGCAGGCGCTCCTGGAACGCAAGGCCGCTGCGGTCAGCGCCGGAGTGGGCCACACGGTTCCGATTGAGGCGGTCGCCGCCGGAGGGGGCGTCGTCGTCGATGCCGACGGGAACTCGCTCATCGACCTCGGCTCCGGCATCGCCGTGACCACGGTCGGCAACGCGCACCCCGCGGTGGTCGCGGCCGTCCAAGCGCAGGTCGCGCAGTTCACCCACACGTGCTTCATGATCTCGCCCTACGAGTCCTACGTCGGCGTCGCCGAGGCGCTCAACCGGCTCACCCCCGGCTCGCACGCGAAGAAGAGCGCGCTGTTCAATTCCGGCGCGGAGGCCGTCGAGAACGCTGTCAAGATCGCCCGCAAGCACACCGGCCGTTCCGCCGTCGTCGCGTTCGACCACGCCTACCACGGCCGCACGAACCTCACCATGGCACTGACGGCGAAGTCCATGCCCTACAAGAGCGGATTCGGCCCTTTCGCGGGCGAGATCTACCGTGCCTCGGTGTCGTACCCCTTCCGCGACGGACTCTCCGGTCCCGAGGCCGCGGCACGCGCGATCTCGCAGATCGAGAAGCAGGTCGGTGCCGACAACCTCGCCGCCGTCATCATCGAACCGATCCTGGGGGAGGGCGGATTCATCGTCCCGGCAGAGGGGTTCCTGGCGGAGCTGGTGGACTGGTGCCGGGCGAACGGGGTCGTCTTCGTCGCCGACGAGGTCCAGACCGGATTCGCCCGCACGGGCGCGATGTTCGCCAGCGAGTTGTTCGGAATCGTGCCCGACCTGATCACCACCGCGAAGGGGATCGCGGGCGGTCTCCCGCTCGCGGCGGTCACCGGGCGTGCGGAGATCATGGACGCGTCGCACCTGGGCGGGCTCGGCGGGACGTACGGCGGCAACCCGATCGCCTGCGCGGCGGCGTTGGCGGCGATCGAGAGCTTCGAGCAGGAGGACATGGCGCGACGCGCCGACCACATCGGCGGTGTGCTCCGTGGACGTCTGGAGGCGATCCAGGCACGCGATCCGCGGCTCGGAGACATCCGCGGGTGCGGCGCGATGATGGCGGCCGAATTCGTCGACCCGGAGACGGGGTCACCCGATGCCGCTTTGGCCACGACCGTCGCCAAAGCCTGCATCGCGGAGGGGGTCATCGTGCTCACCTGCGGCACGTACGGCAACGTGATGCGGTTCCTGCCACCGTTGTCGATCGGTGACGACCTGCTTCACGAGGCGATGGACATCCTCGACCAGGAGCTCATCGCGGCCGAAGCCGGCACCGCGCCGACGCTCGCGGGCGATGACGCTCCGCGCCCCGACGCCGACTGAGTCCGACAGACTCGACTCCGACCGACGGACGAAAGGGAATCACATGAGCGAATACGCCGTCGTCAACCCCGCCACGGGGGAGACCCTCGCCACGTATCCGACCATCGCCGACGCCGATCTCGACGCCGCGGTGGCCCGCGCCCACGACGCGGCGCAGATCTGGCGCGCCACCGCTCCGTCCGACCGCGCCGTGGTCGTGCGTCGCATCGCCGATCTGCACCGCGAACGGCGTGACGACCTCGCGGCGATCATCGTGCGGGAGATGGGCAAGCCGCTGGCCGCAGCCGAGGGGGAGGTGGACTTCGCCGCCGACATCATCGACTACTACGCCGAGAACATCGACCGCATCACCGGCGACACCCCCATCGACATCGTCGGAGAGGGCGCCGCCGTGATCCGACGCGCCCCCATCGGCGTGCTGCTGGGCATCATGCCCTGGAACTTCCCCGCCTACCAGGTGGCGCGCTTCGCCGCTCCGAACCTCGCCGTCGGCAACACCATTCTGCTCAAGCACGCCCCGCAGTGTCCCGAATCGGCCGCCGCGCTCGAGGCGATCTACGCCGACGCCGGGTTGCCCGAGGGCGCGTATGTCAACCTCTACGCCACGAACGAGCAGGCGGCGACCGTCATCGCCGATCCGCGCGTACAGGGCGTGTCGGTGACCGGATCGGAGCGGGCCGGATCTGCGGTCGCAGAGCTCGCCGGGCGTCACCTCAAGAAGGTCGCCCTCGAGCTGGGGGGCTCGGATCCGTTCATCGTGCTGTCCACCGACGACCTCGATGCGACCGTCGCGGCGGCCGTCGACGCCCGCATCGACAACAACGGCCAGGCCTGCAACGGTGCAAAGCGCTTCATCGTGGTCGACGGCCTGTACGACGCGTTCGTCGAGAAGTTCACCGCCGCGATGGCCGCGACCGTGATGGGCGACCCGTTCGACGAGGAAACCGTGCTCGGTCCGTTGTCGTCCCTGGCCGCCGCCGAGCGGCTGCAGGCGCAGATCGACCGCGCGGTCGCCCAGGGAGCGACCCTGACCACGGGAGGCACCCGTGACGGCGCATACATCACCCCGACGGTGCTCACCGGCGTGACTTCGGACATGGACGTGTACGGGGAGGAGCTGTTCGGCCCGGCCGGCGTCGTCCACCGAGCCGTCGACGAGGACGACGCGGTGCGCATCGCCAACGACACCGCCTTCGGCCTGGGATCGTACGTCTTCACGACCGACCCGGCTCAGGCACAGCGCGTGGCCGATCGGATCGAAGCCGGCATGGTGTACGTGAACCTCGTGCTCGCCGACTCGCCTGAACTGCCGTTCGGGGGTGTCAAGCGTTCGGGGACCTCACGGGAACTGGGGCTGCTGGCCGCAGACGAGTTCGTCAACAAGAAGCTCATCCGCACCGCCTGAGCGGGGTGCGCGACGCCTCTGGCGCCGGTACGACACCAGGGGCAGGATGGGGGCATGGATGAGTTCAGCGACGCGGTCACGGTCCTCGATGAGGGGGAGTGCTGGGAGCATCTCGGCTCGCACCAGCTCGGACGCCTCGTCACGCACGTGGGTGAGGTGCTCGACGTCTTCCCGGTCAACTACGTCGTCGACGGCGAGTCGCTGGTGTTCCGTACGGCGGAGGGGAGCAAGCTCCTGGAGCTGACGGTCAACGACCACGTGCTCTTCGAGGTCGACGACTGGAACGACGAGCGTGCGTGGAGCGTGGTCGCGCGAGGGCGGGCACATCGCCTGGATGCACTGACCGAGATCGACGCGGCCGATCGGTTGCCGCTCAGGCCGTGGATCCCGACCGTGAAATTCACGTATGTGCGGGTCGTGCCGACCGAGCTGACCGGGCGCGCGTTCGCGCGTGGCGAGGAGCCGGATCGCGACAGCGTGCAGCCGGGCTGACCGGGGTCGGTGGAGGCCCGTGAGGCCCGCACCCCGGTTCGCCGGCGGTGTGGGCATGCCGTACACTGGGGAGAGCAGGACATTTCTGCATTCTTTCGCCGTGCCCGCCACGCGGGCCGTGACACCCTCACCGGACGCGGGCGGAGTATGCGGGAGTCCGAGGTCCGACCGGGCCTCTAGGGCGGTAGCTCAATTGGCAGAGCAGCGGTCTCCAAAACCGCAGGTTGCAGGTTCGATTCCTGTCCGCCCTGCGCGTCAGCCCGAGCTGACACACGGAAGATACAACAGGTGGGTTGATGGTCCAGGACGAGCCGAAGGGCGAAATCGTCGCCTCGAGCGACGGGTCGCGCGAGAAGAAGCCGAACGTCTTCGCGCGCATCGCCCTTTTCATCCGTCAGGTCTTCGCCGAACTGCGCAAGGTCGTCACACCGACGCGCAAGGAACTGGTGAAGTACACGGCGGTCGTGCTGGGCTTCGTCGTCGTGATGATGGCGATCGTCTACGGCCTCGACGTGCTCTTCGCCTGGACGACTCAGATCGTCTTCGGCGTTCCCGACGGCGCCTGATCCCACTGGTCGAACAGCGGGTGGTGTGCGCCTCACGCGCCCACCGACACGGAAGAGAATCAATTGTCTGAAAGATATGTCGACGACGCCGACTGGGCGACCGCCGCGGAGCAGTCCTCCGAGGACGACGAGGCCCAGGAAGGCAACCAGCTCGAGCGTGAGGAGCAGGCCAGTACCTCCGCCGAGCACGTTGCCATCCATGTCGTCGACGAGTCGTCCGACGAACAGGAAGACACCTCGCTGGACGACGTCGACACCACCGACCCGGAAGCAGACGCCATCGTGAACGACGCGCTGAACATCGACCGCACCGACGAGGCCGAGGCGGCCGCCGAGGTGCTCACCGACTCGCTCGCCGAGGAGGAGACCGAGCGTGCGGCGGATGCCGCCGACGAGGTCGCCCCCTACGACGGGCCCGACGTCAACGGCGAGGAGGACGCCCCCGCGGTCGATCCCGAGCTGGTCGCCGACGCCGCCGCCGCCGAAGAAATCGTCGACGACGTCGAGGAAGACCCCTACGACGCCTTCCGGGCGGAGCTGCGCTCGCTCGAGGGCAAGTGGTACGTCATCCACTCCTACGCCGGTTTCGAGCGCAAGGTGAAGGCCAACATCGAGCAGCGCAAGTCGACGCTCGAGGTCGAAGAGGACATCTACCAGGTCGAGGTCCCCATGGAGGACGTCGTCGAGATCAAGAACGGTCAGCGCAAGATGGTCACGCGCGTCCGGATCCCCGGCTACGTGCTCGTGCGCATGGAGCTGAACGAGGACACCTGGTCGGTCGTGCGGCACACGCCCGGCGTCACCGGCTTCGTCGGCAACGCGCACAACCCCACGCCCCTCCGCTTCGAAGAGGCCTTCAACATGCTGAAGTCGCTCGTCGAGGTCAAGGAGACCACCCCCGCCAAGGGCTCGGCGCCGAAGGGTTCGCCGACGCAGGCGCGCGCCGTCCAGGCCGAGGTGGACTTCGAGGTCGGCGAGACCATCACGATCAAGGAAGGCTCGTTCGCGGGTCTTCCCGGTTCGATCAGCGAGATCAAGCCCGAGAGTGGCAAGCTCACCGTGCTCGTGTCGCTCTTCGAGCGCGAGACCCCGGTCGAGCTGTCGTTCGACCAGGTCACGAAGATGGTCTGACACCCATAGGACTTCCCGTTCGCGGGATACCGCTGCCCGGAACCGCCGGGTCTGCGGGAGAGCAGGATGCGCATGCGCATCCGGTTCGATGAAAGGAAAAGGAAATGGCACCGAAGAAGAAGGTGACCGGCCTGATCAAGCTCCAGATCAACGCCGGCGCCGCCAACCCGGCGCCGCCGATCGGCCCCGC
>NZTV01000018.1 GCA_002703245.1 Microbacterium sp. | reverse complement strand
GTGACCGTGTCACGCGGCACGCCCTCCGCACCGCACTTCCGGCACCACGGGTCGTCGTCGACGACACGGCACTCAAGTACTGCCCGGTCGGGCTCGAGCAGCTGTCCGACGGCTTCGAGACCGAGCTCGTCGAGGCGGCAGAACGTGGTCAGATCAGGCGTTGCGAACGTAGGGTGGTGCACGTCGAGGTCTTCCGGCGGATGGGCAGTGTGAGAACTTCCATCCTGGAAGACCTCGACGTCTATCCGCGAACCAGCCGCCGGCCCTCGACTACACCCTCAATTTCGAAGGGCCACCAATGGCCCGCGATCCCAGTTATTTCAGGGGATCGCGGGCCAGAAAGCTCGGCGGAGACGGAGGGATTTGAACCCCACCTGTGCGAGGTCGCTCGCCGGTGTTCAAGGCCGTTTCCGTTGATATGACTGGGCTCGTGGCGGTGTTCGTGGGCGTTCAGGGACGCCCTGGGGCGGTCACTTGTTCGCAGATTCTTCGCACGTGGGTACACCCGGCGTTTGTACACCGAGGCCTGCGGCCAACCTATCTCCAGCCTGCTTCGGTCGCATCTGGGACGCAAGATGGGTAGCGGCGTAGCCGGTGCACGACCATGGTAAAGCTATCGGGCAGGCTGGTGGGCACGTCGCAGCGAAATGCCATCCCGCGAACGTTCAGCAACCGTCGCGCATGCGGCGGCCCAGCAACTCGCCGACGAGTACCGCCGACGCGAATGGCCCCCTGGAGGGCACGGTCGGCAGGATCGATGTGTCGGCGACCCGCAGCCCGTTCACGCCGTGCACTCTCCCGGCGCCGTCGACGACCGGGCCCATCGGCACCGACCCGCACATGTGGATGGCGGTGCCCAGGTGCGAGCGCATCCACCGGTCGAGAGCGGCGTCGTCATCGAGCACAGACGGCTCGAGCTCGGTCAACCCGGCGAAGACGTCCGCGAACGACTCGGTCTGCAGCAGCGCGACCGCGGTGCGGATGCCGGTGCGCATCCGATTGCGATCGGCGTCCTCTTCGAGGTACCGGTAGTCGATCCTCGGCTGCTGCGAGAAGTCCGCTGTCCGCAGCGTGATGGTGCCGCGGCCCTGCGGCGCCTGGAGGCCGACGATCAGCTGCAGGTCGTCGGCGTGGGCGAGCTGAGATGCGGCGCGGCGCGCGGAGACACCGAGCATGCTGCGGGCGGTTCGCACCGGATGCCGCAGCGCTGACGTTGCCCCGCCCGACCAGGCTCGCGATGCGCCGGTGAGTAGGTAGCCGATCGGCTTGACGGCGAGCATGACCTCGAGATCGCCGTCTGGGTGTGCGTCAGGTGATGAGGAGAAGTTGAGTGCGGCGGGGAAGGCGAAGCGCTCGGCGGGGTCGTTGATCGTGCGGCGCGGCTTCCACCCGACTGCGATGTCGGGGTGGTCGCTGAACGCCTCGCCGACGGGTAGGTCCGCGACGACGCGTACGCCGAGCTGCTCCAGGTCCCGGGCAGATCCGATTCCCGAGCACATCAGCAGGTGAGGGCTGGCGATCGCACCCGCACACAGGACGACCTCGTCGGCGTCCAGTCGTCCGCGGGTTGTCTCGACGCCGGTCACCCGGTTGCCCTCGATCAGCACGCGGAGCACCTGCGTGTCGCCCCGGATGTCGAGGTTCGGGCGGTCGCGGATGGGTTCGATGTAGGCGAGGCCGGTGTTGGTGCGCACACCGTCGATCACGTTCAGCGGCACCGGTCCGGCCCCGGGCGGCCCGGAAGCGTTCTTGTCGGGCTCCGCGGGGAACCCGAGCTCGGCCGCCGCGGCGTGAAACGCGACGGTCGCCGGGTTCTGCTGCGAGGGCCGCTGCACCGGCATCGGGCCGGTTGACCCGTGGCCTGCCCGGTCGCCGAAGTCGAGATCGCGCTCCATCGCTGCGAGGACCGGCAGCGCCGACTGATGCGTCCAGGTGGGGCCGCCGGCATCCGCCCATGTGTCGAAGTCTCCCGGGCGCGCGCGGACGAAGTAGCCGCCGTTGATCGCGCTCGACCCGCCGAGGACGCGACCGCGCGCGATCGTGTACGGGAGGTCGGGAGTGAGGTTGCCGTGGTACGACCAGTTGGCGGGGTGTCCGGGCATCGCCCCTTGCACCGTCGAGCCGTCGAGCAGGTCGGGCGCGAATCGCCCATCGGCTCGGCCGGCTTCGAGCAGGATGACGCGGCGATCGGGGTCTTCGCTCAGTCGCGCGGCGAGCGGAGCGCCTGCCGCGCCGGCTCCGACCACGACCGTCGTCATGCCCGATCCGCCCCCAGCACGTCGGCGGTCGCTTCGAACCCCTCGTCGAGGAGGGCGAGAAGGTCGGCGTCTTCGTGGGCGAGCCACTGTTCGTAGGCCGCGAGGGAGAGGCCGAGGCACGCCCACGCGATCGACTGCGGCGCCAGGGCGCTTGCCGGTTGCCCAAGTCGGGCGGCTGCGAACTCCGCGACGACCTGTCGCCACGATTCGTACCGCAGGGTGGAATGCGCCATGAGGGTCGGCACGTTCAGCAGCAGCCACATCCGCTCACGGTGATAGGGGTGCTCGTCGGCGGGGAATCGGTTGAACTCGATCACCGCCCGCCGCAGGGCTGTGGCGAGCGGCACGTCCTCGGGGACCGCGTCGAGGTGTTCGCGCATTCCATCGAGCAGTCGGTCGAAGTCTCCCCAGGGCAGGTCGTTCTTCGATGGGAAGTACCGGAAGAACGTGCGGCGGCCGATGCCCGCCTCGCGGACGATGTCGTCGACGGTCGTTTCGTCGAAGCCCCGCTTGAAGAACATTTCGAGGGCGAGGTGGCTGAGTTCGCCGTGGCTGGTGGCGGGCGCACGACCGATCCGGGGCCGTTCCCGCTGGTCTTCGAGAGCCATTCTCGTCCTCTTTCGCCAGTGCCTCTTCCATTCGGCACTCGGTGTCAATAATATCGTGCACGCAGGCCAATCCGCCAACGGTGGCGGATCCGCCAACGGTGGCGGACCGCCGCACGAAGGAGCATCCCAATGGATCCCGAATCACAGGTCACCGACGCACAGAGCGCCCCCGAAACGGCCATCGAAACCGATTCCCTCGTCGAAGAGGTGTCGATCGACGGCATGTGCGGCGTCTACTGAACCCATGGACCCCGACGTCGCCTGGAGGCTTCATCCGCAGGTGTCCGTTCGGCCTGAGCCGTTCGGCGCGCTGCTCTACCATTTCGGCACACGCAAGCTGTCGTTCCTGAAGGACCGAACGCTGCTGGGGGTCGTCGAGCGACTCGCCGATGCGCCAACTGCCCGTGCGGCGTGCGCGAACGCCGGCGTCGCAGAGTCCGAGCAACCGCGCTACATGGCGGCGCTCGACACGCTCGCCTCGTCGCAGATGATCGAGGAGCGTGCCACATGACCCTCATCGCCGATGCGCCACCGGCCGCACCCAAGCGGCTGGTCGATCACTTCGAATCAGGGCTGGACGCCCCCATCTGCCTGACCTGGGAGCTCACCTACGCGTGCAACCTGTCGTGTGTGCACTGCCTGTCGAGTTCGGGGCGACGCGACCCGCGCGAGCTGTCGACCGCCGAGTGCAAGGCCATCATCGACGAGCTCGAACGGATGCAGGTGTTCTATGTGAACATCGGCGGCGGCGAGCCGACCGTACGCAGCGACTTCTGGGAGTTGCTCGACTACGCCACAGCGCACAGTGTAGGCGTGAAGTTCTCGACCAACGGGGTCAAGATCACCCCCGAGGTCGCCGCGAGGCTCGCGGAGAACGACTATGTCGACGTGCAGATCTCGCTCGATGGTGCCACGGCCGAGGTCAATGACGCGATTCGTGGCGGCCGATCGTACGACACGGCGATCCGGGCGATGCAGAACCTGTCCGATGCAGGGATGAAGAACTTCAAGCTCTCGGTGGTGTGCACCCGCACAAACATCGGCCAGCTCGACGAGTTCAAGGCGCTCGCCGACCGGTACGGCGCGCAGCTGCGTCTGACCCGACTGCGCCCTTCTGGGCGCGGCGCCGACGTGTGGGATGAGCTGCACCCGACCGCCGACCAGCAGCGCGAACTCTACGACTGGCTCGTCGCGCACAGTGACCAGGTCCTCACCGGCGACTCGTTCTTCCACCTCTCCGCCTACGGGCAGGCTCTGCCCGGGCTGAACCTGTGCGGAGCGGGCCGGGTGGTGTGCCTGATCGATCCGATCGGCGATGTGTACGCGTGCCCGTTCGCCATCCACGACGAGTTCCTCGCCGGGAACGTGCGGGACCCCGGCGGATTCACGCAGGTGTGGCGCGAATCCGACCTGTTCGGCCGCCTGCGCGAGCCGCAATCCGGCGGCGCATGCACGTCATGCCAGTTCTTCGACACCTGCAAGGGCGGATGCATGGCAGCGAAGTTCTTCACCGGCCTCCCCCTGGACGGGCCCGACCCCGAATGTGTACAGGGGTACGGCGAGCAGGAGCTCGCCAAGCGCAAGGACGACGGCTCGCTCCCCCGCCCCGGCGACGACCACTCCCACCGCACATCCCCGCCGCGCCCGCGCAGCGGGACCGGCCCCGTCAGGGTCACCATCTCCCGTCGGAAAGACATCACGCACGCGCCCGTGAGCGCGTGCGCGGAGAGCCCGCTCGCCGGGTTCACCGCACCCTCACCGAACGTCGCCGGGCCCTCCGGCACCACCCCGGGAGGCGCCGCCACCCGCACCACCTGAGTCGTACCCCTCCACGGCGACCGGCGACCCGCCAGTCGCGATGGTTTCGTGCGCTCAAAACCCGAAAGGACACGATCACCATGGCAGGAAGAGTCGAAGGCAAAGTCGCCCTCATCACCGGAGCGGCACGCGGACAGGGCCGCTCACACGCGGTCCGCCTCGCAGAGGAAGGCGCCGACATCATCGCGGTCGACCTCTGCGGGCCCGTGCCGAACCTGCAGTACTCACACGCGACCGAGGACGACCTCGCCGAAACCGTCCGACAGGTCGAAGCACTCGACCGGCGCATCGTCGCGACAAAGACCGACGTGCGCGACCGCGACGCGTTCAAGACCGCCATCGACGACGGCGTCGCGCAGCTCGGCAAGCTCGACATCGTCGTCGGTAACGCGGGAATCTGCATCATCGCGCCGTGGGACGAGGTGACACCCGAGATCTGGAACGACACGATCGCCACCAACCTCACGGGCGTGTTCAACACCGTCCAGCTGAGCGCACCGCACCTTATCGCCGCAGGCGGCGGCTCCATCATCCTCACCAGCTCCGCCGCGGGGCTGAAGGGTCTCCCGTTCCTCACCCCGTACGCCGCGTCCAAGCACGGTGTCACCGGGCTGGGCCGCGCGTTCGCCGCCGAGCTGGCAGAGCACAGCATCCGGGTGAACACTCTTCACCCGACCGGAGTGGAGACCGCGATGGGAGAGATGGCGGGCGCCTATCCGCCGCTGCTCGAGAAGAACCCGAGGGTCGGCGGGATGCTCACCAACATGCTCCCCATCGACGCGACCGAGCCGCGCGACCAGTCGAACGCCGTGCTGTTCCTCGCCAGCGACGAAGCCCGCTACGTCACTGCGCTGGCGATGACGGTCGATGCCGGCAACACCCAGTACTGATGAGAGCCCCACGCTCGCAACACGCAAGGAGAGACGACGATGGGATTGCTTGAAGGAAAGGTTGCCCTCATCACTGGGGGATCACGCGGGCAAGGTCGCGCGCATGCCGTGACCTGCGCGCGCGAGGGCGCTGATGTGGTGATCATCGACACGCTGGATCAGGTCTCCACGGTGTCGTATCCGATGGCTCAGCAGTCCGACTTCGACGAGGCGGTGCGCCAGGTCGAGGCCCTCGATCGGCGCATCGTGCCGGTCGTCGGTGACGTTCGCAACCAGGCGGATCTCGATGCCGCGGTCGCGAAGGGCATCGCCGATCTGGGTCGCATCGACATCCTCATCGCGAACGCCGGGATCTTCTCCCTCGCACCCGCGCACGAGATGACCGAGGAGATGTGGGACGACATGATCGCTGTGAATCTCACGGCGGTGTGGAAGTCGGCGAAGGCGGTGCTGCCGCACATGATGGACCAAGGCGGCGGGTCCATCGTGATGACCTCCTCCATCAACGGCCTGGAACCCGGCGCGAACTACGTGCACTACTGCGCGGCGAAGTTCGGCGTGGTGGGCGTCATGAAGACCCTCGCCCTCGAGTATGCGCGCCACGGAATACGCGTCAACTCCGTGCATCCGGGAGCGATCCTCACCCCCATGACCAGCTGGCAGGGGGCCTGGGACATGATGTCGGGAAAGCCGGAGGGAGAGGGCACCGAGGAGGACATGCTCGAGGCCGGGTACTCGTTTCACGCCCTCAAGGGCGCCGGATTCCTCTCGCCCCAGAGGATCGCCGACGCGGCGCTGTGGCTCAACTCCGAGCTCGCCTCGGCGGTGACAGGTATCTCCGTGCCGGTCGACGCGGGACATCTGCTGCAACCCGGATACAACCCCGACCCGGTCAAATGATCGGCGACGAGACAGGAATGAGGACAGGGAAATGACGGGAAGAGTCGAAGGCAAGGTCGCCTTCATCACCGGAGCCGCGCGCGGGCAGGGACGCTCGCACGCGGTGCGGCTGGCGCAGGAGGGTGCGGACATCATCGGGATCGACGTGCTCGACGACATCCCGGGCGCTCCGTACGGGCCCGCGACCGAGGATGATCTCGCGGAGACGGTCCGTCAGGTCGAAGCGCTCGACCGGCGCATCGTGGCCACGAAGGCCGATGTGCGTGACTACGACGGGCTGAAGTCCGCTCTCGACGCCGGAGTCGCCCAGTTGGGTCGACTCGACATCGTCAGCGCGAACGCCGGGATCTCGACGGCGATGGCTCCAGCGCAGGATCTGTCGGAAGAGCTGTGGGTCGACATGGTCGACGTCAACCTGACCGGTGTGTGGCGCACCTGCAAAGCCGCGATCCCGCACCTCAAGGCCGCGGGCGGCGGGTCCATCATCCTGACCAGCTCGGATGCCGGACTGTTCGCGTTCCCGAACATCGCGCACTATGTGTCGGCGAAACACGGGGTCGTCGGCCTCATGCGCACGCTGGCGCTCGAGCTCGCGCCCGACATGATCCGGGTGAACAGCGTGCACCCGACAGTGGTGGACACGCCGATGGTGAACAACGATCAGACGTATCGGCTCTTCCGGCCAGACGTCGAGAATCCAGGCGTCGACGACTTCAAGGAGGCGGCGACGGCGATCAACGCGCTGCCGATTCCGTGGGTCGACGCCGTCGACATCTCCAACGCGGTGCTGTTCCTCGCCTCGGACGAGGCCCGATACATCACCGGGGTGCCGCTTCCCGTCGACGCCGGAGCCGCGGTCAAGTGAGTTCCGACGCGATCACGACGGCGGATCAAGGCCATCACCTCGCCGACAGCCGTCGTCGCATCGCGGCGCGGATCGTCGGCCGCGAGCGTGAACTCGAACTCACGCTCGCGGCCGTGGCCGCCGGGCGCGACATCATCCTGGAGGGACCGCCCGGAACCAGCAAGACGACGATGCTGTCGGCGATCACGCAGGAGTGGGGCATCCCGCTGCTGTTCGTCGAGGGCAACGCCGACCTCACCCCGGCGAAGATCGTCGGCCACCACAACCCCGCACGGGTGCTGCGGGAAGACTACTCCCCCGAGAACTTCGTGCCCGGCCCGCTCGTCGAGGCGATGCTACAGGGCGGCTTCCTCTACATCGAAGAGTTCAACCGCGCCCCCGAAGACACCCTCAACACACTTCTGACGGCGATGGCCGACCGGTCGATCGCGATCCCGAGGGTCGGGCGCATCGAGGCGAAGCCGACGTTCCGGGTCATCGCGTCGATGAATCCGTACGACAACGTCGGCACCACACGCCTGTCGACGAGCGTGCATGATCGTCTCAACCGCCTCGCCATCGACTATCAGGATGCCGATGCCGAGGAGCAGATCGTGCACCTGCGCGCCGATGCGGACAGGCCGTTCGGAGAGAATCTCGCGCGGGACGCGGTCGCCGTGACGCGTGCCACCCGCACGCACCCCGACGTCCGGCAGGGATCGAGCGTGCGCGGCGCGATCGACACGACCCTCGTCGCAGGGCAGCTCGCCGAGCTCCGCGAGATCCGGAGTGCGGACGCCGAGGAGTACCCGGAGACGGTGTACGACGCGATGATCGTGGCGCTGTCGGGCCGCATCCACCTGGACGAGGCCGCCGAGACGACACCCGAGCGGGTGCTGCGTGAAATCTGGGAGGACCGCTTCATCCTCGAACCGGCCAAGGCGGCGCCCGGCTGAAGGGATGTCGCCGCCGACAGCCCTTTGCGCAGCGGCCGTCGGAGGTCTTCCCGCACCGACGGCGCACCCCTGCGCCGCACGCCCAAGCACCTTGAGGAGCCCCCGACCATGTTAGACGCGACCGGCCGCAGCGGTGCGGTGATGCGCGGCGGCCGCGGTGGAACGAAGACACTGCCGCTGCGCGGTTCGGCGGCACCGGGTGAGACCGATGAACCGGCGGCGCTGGTCTCGGCGCCGATCGACGTTGCGGCCGTCGACCCCGCGGTCCGTGCGCGGGCTCGCCAAATCGCGGGCCGGCTCGCGGTGCGCCGGCCGCGGCGGGATGCCACTGAGCGCCGGGGCGCCGGGCAGCTGGTGAGCGTCCCCTACCGGGGAGGTTCGGACGAGATCGACCTGGACGCCACGATCGCGGTGCTCGCCGAGCATCCCGTGCCCGACGACGAAGACATCCTGGTCCGTGAGCGGATGCGCACTACCCGATCGGTCGTGTTGCTCGTCGACCTGTCGGGATCGATGCGCGGCGAGCGCATCAAGACCGCTGCGGCCACCGTCGGCGCCCTCGCCGGCGAGCTGCAGCACGATGCGCTCGGCATCGTCGCGTTCTGGTCGGATGCGGCGGTGCTGCTGAATCTGGGCGACGAGGTGCAGCCGATGGAGCTGCTCGACGCGATCCTGCGGATCCCCGCACGGGGGCTGACGAACGTGGCCTTTCCTCTCGAGATCGCCGCCGGGCAGCTCGCTCGGGTGCCGGCCCGCGAGGCGCGCGTCGTGCTGCTGTCGGATTGCGTGCACAACGCCGGCCCCGACCCGCGGCCCTGGGCCGCCCGATTGCCGCGATTGGACATCCTGCTCGACGCGACCGGCGAGAAGGATGTCGACCTCGGTCGAGAACTGGCGGCACGCGGTCGCGGAACCTGTCGTGTGATCCACGGGTACCGCGACGTCGCCCCCGCCGTCACAGAAGTCTTCGCGGCGCGATAGGCCCGCAGGAAGGAACATCATGGAGTGGCCCTGGAAGCAGAACCCCTGGTTCGAGACCGTGCTCGAAGCGCAGCGGCGCGCGAAGAAGCGGCTGCCGCCGTCGGTCTACGCGGCCCTGGTCGCCGGCAGCGAGCGCGGCACGACGCCCCGAGACAACACCGGCGCGCTCGCGGAATTGGAGTTCGCCCCGCACGTGGCCGGACACCAACCGGAGCGGGATCTGTCGACGTCGGTGCTCGGCATCCCGATCTCTCTGCCGGTGCTGATCTCGCCGACCGGAGTGCAGGCGGTGCACCCCGACGGCGAAGTCGCGGTCGCGCGGGCGGCCGCGGCACGCGGCACGATCATGGGGCTCAGCTCGTTCGCCAGCAAGCCGGTCGAAGAGGTCGTCGCCGCCAACGAGAACACGTTCTTCCAGCTGTACTGGACCGGCAGCCGCGACGACATGATCCGGCGGATGGATCGCGCCCGCGCGGCCGGAGCGAAAGCGCTGATCGCGACGTTGGACTGGTCGTTCTCGATCGGTCGCGACTGGGGCAGCCCGCAGATTCCCGACAAGATGGACCTGCAGGCGATGATCCGGTTCGCGCCCGAAGGCATCGTCCGCCCGGGCTGGCTGCTCGAATGGGCCAAGCACGGCATCCCCGACCTGACGGTGCCGAACCTGCAGCCGCCCGACGGCCCCGCGCCGACCTTCTTCGGAGCGTACGGCGAGTGGATGCAGACGCCGCCGCCGAGCTGGGACGACGTCCGGTGGCTGCGCGAAGAGTGGGGCGGGCGGTTTCTGCTCAAGGGGATCACGCGCGTCGACGACGCCAAGCGCGCCGTCGACATCGGTGCCGACGCGATCTCGGTCTCGAACCACGGCGGCAACAACCTCGATACGACCCCCGCGACGATCCGCTGCCTCGGACCGATCGCCGACTCCGTCGGCGATCAGCTCGAGGTGCTGCTCGACGGGGGTGTGCGCCGCGGCGGCGACGTGGCGAAGGCGCTCGCGCTGGGCGCTCGTGCGGTGATGATCGGTCGCGCGTACCTGTGGGGACTTGCCGCGAACGGTCAGACGGGCGTCGAGAATGTGCTCGATCTGCTGCGCATGGGACTCGACTCCGCCGTGCTCGGGCTCGGCCACTCGTCGATCGACGAGCTCAGCCCCGCAGATCTGTGGATCCCGCAGGAGTTCTCCCGCACACTGGGAGCGGACGCCGGCGCGGGAGAGATCGCACCCCTCGGCTCGGCGACGGAGGACACCACGAAAGGATGACGCGCGTGCACCCCGCCGACCACTCACCCCGCTTGGCGGACCGTGCCTGGCCGAGCGCGACGTGCGCGATCCTCCTCGTGCCGGTCGGGTCGACCGAGCAGCACGGTCCCCACCTGCCGCTGGCGACCGACACGACGATCGCCGACGCCGTTGCCGGAGCATTGTCCGCAAGGGCGACCGGGTCCCCGCTCGATCTCGTCGCCGCGCCCCCCGTGCCATACGGGGCAAGCGGCGAGCACGACGGATTCGCCGGCACCGTGTCGATCGGCACCGAGGTGCTGGCCGCAGTGCTGCTCGAAGTCGGCCGATCAGCCACGCGGTCGGCCGGTCGCATCATCTTCGTCAACGGCCACGGCGGCAACGTCGACGCGTTGCGCCGCGCCGTGCCGCAGCTGCGGGACGAGGGGTGCGATGCGGCATGGCTGCCGTGCGCGCAGGGGCCCGCTGCCGGGCCGCCCGCGCCCGGCGCGTCGATGAGCGACCCGCTCAGCCGCGACGTGCCGGCAGCCGACCTCCATGCGGGCTGGGCGGAGACGTCCCTGCTGTTGCACCTCACCCCCGACCTGGTGCGTCCCGAGCGGCCGACCGGTGACGAGCGACCGCTCAGCGAGATCCTTCCCGACCTCCGCGCCCACGGGGTGCGCGGGGTCAGCGCGAACGGGGTGCTGGGGCGCCCCGCAGAAGCGACGCCGGAGCGCGGAGCCGTGCTGCTGGCAGCCATCGTGGATGAAGCGTGGGCACGGGTCACCCGCGGCGAGGTGCGCCACGACGGCATGCTCGTCCCGGCGCGCGACGTCGGTTCAACGGCCGTTCGTCAACCGGCCATCGAGGGCGAAGCGTGAGTCTCACAGACGGCTTCACCGTTCGCCTCGGGCGCCGCACGCAACTTCGCGAAGGCGGCCGTGTGCTCGTAGGCGGATCGCCGACGAGGGTCGCGCGGCTCACCACTGGCGCAGCGACGCTGATCGTCGACCGGCAGCTGATCGTGCGAGATGCCACGGGCCGAGCTCTGGCGGAACACCTCATGGCCGCGGGACTCGCGGAGCCGGTGGCATCGTCGCTGTCGCCGATTCCCCTCGCACAGCTGAGTGTGGTCATTCCCGTCAAGGACCGCCCCGCGCAGCTCGCACGGCTGCTGGCAAGTATTCCGCCCGCCGTCGCCGAGACGATCGTCGTCGACGACGGTTCGGACGACGCGGATGCGGTGGCCGCGGTCGCGCGCTCTTCCGGGGCAGTGCTCGTGGCGCACCCCGACAATCGCGGGTCGGCGGCGGCACGCAACACCGGATTGTCGCGGGTGCGCACACCCTTCGTCGCGTTCGTCGACTCGGATGTCGTCATCGAGCCCGAATGCTTCGACACACTGCTGCGCCACTTCGCCGACCCGCGCCTCGCGATGGCCGCCCCGCGTGTCCTGGGGCTCGAAGGCGAGGCCGCGAACTGGATCACCCGATATGAGAACTCCCGGTCGTCCCTGGACCTCGGCACCGACAGCGCCAGCGTCCGGCCGCGCAGCCCCGTGACCTGGGTGTCGAGCACGTGTCTCGTGGCGCGGGTCGACCGGCTGGGTGCGGGCTTCGACCCATCGATGCACGTGGGCGAGGACGTCGACCTGGTCTGGCGACTCGTCGCTGAGGGCCACCGAGTGCGGTTCGAGCCGGCGGCTGTCGTGAGGCATGAGCACCGTACCCGTCTGCGCACGTGGCTCGGCCGCAAGTTCTTCTACGGCACCGGAGCGCATCCGCTGGCGGCACGGCATCCGGCTGACATCCCCCCGGTCGTGCTGCCCCCGTGGGGCGTGGTGTTGCTGATCGCCCTCCTCGCGCAGCGGCGCTGGTCGATACCGGTCGCCCTCGCGACGACGGTGGTGGTCGCCACGCGCATCGCCAGGCGCATCGGCCACGTGCACGACCGCAGGGCTATCGCCACGCACCTCACACTGTCGGGCGTCGCCGCATCAATCGCTCAGGGCTTCGCTCTGCTCGTGCGCCACTGGTGGCCTGCCGCGGCATTGGGTTCTGTCTTCTCACGTCGTCTGCGCCGAGCGGTGGTCCTCGCTGCTGTCGCGGATGCCGTGTGGGAGTTCGTGCGGCTCCGGCCCGGGCTCGACCCTCTTCGGTTCGGGCTCGCGCGACGGCTCGACGACCTCGCCTACGGCGCCGGTGTCTGGTGGGGCGCGCTGAGAGGCCGTTCCCTGGCGGCGCTGCGCCCCACGCTCACCCGCACCTCCGGGCAGCGCGACGTTTGACGCGGATGTCGTGCGCTCAGATAGTTGAGATCAGATCCCGGAACCGAGCCCGCACCCACCGGTACTGCTGAGGGTCCTGCAGACCGCGGTAGCTCGGTTCGATCATCATCACGAGCATGAGATGCAACGAGTACAGGCGACGGCGAGCCCGCTGCCGAGCACTGAGTGCTCCCGCACCATAGCCGCGTTGAAAAGACTCGGCGCTGGGAAAAATGGGGAGCTCGTCGCCAAGGAATCCCGACTCCATCAGCGGATCACCGTACACGGCCCGTTCGTGGTCGATGATCGCGACGATTGTGTCGTCGCGGATGAGCACGTTACTCGGCCAGAGATCCGACGCCACCAGTCTCGGTGTCTTGATGTCATCGAGAACCGCCGAACGATTCGCCACGATCGACAGGATCTCCCCATACTCATAGCCAAGATCCACGTCTGCGCGTCTTCCATCGTCGAGAAGATCGGACACGAGATCCATGTAGGCTTCCCGCCAGCTCTGGGAACCTTCGCCGGCGACCGGCCCGAAGTGGTGGCCGACGATGCTGTTGAGTCTTCGGTTCATGACACCGAGCTGTGCCATCAGCGATTCGCGTGCCGACGCGGAGATTCGACCGCTCTCCAGAAGCTGGCCGAAATTCTCGGAATCGACGTACTCCATGAAGAACCAGTCAGCATCGCAGAGCTCCCTCGTTGTGTCCGCGTACTCCACGGCAGGGATCGGGAGGTTCGAGTGGCGTCGGACGATCTCCATCGTCGCCAGTTCGTTCCGCATGAGCCGGCGCTCGTAGGTCATGACGTCCGTCGCAGATGACGGCGCGATCTTGAGAACGACGTTGCGGCCATCGGCGAGCATGACCTTGTAGGCGACGTTGAACCACCCCTGTGTCAGTTCCTGAACGAAGGCCTCGTCGTTGACCACTTGAGAGCGGCCATAGGCTCGCTCAACCATGGCACGAAGCGTTGTCGAGTGCTGACGGTTCTTTGTCTTGCTGTCCATAGATGCTCCGAGTGGCGGGCCGCGATTTCGGTGGCCCTGTGAGCGGCAATCTGCCTCGGTCGATCGATCAGGAAACACATCGAGCGACGTGTGCAACACGATATGCGCTTGCCTCGACGACGAAACGCCGGCGATGCGATCCCAACCCACGCTCAGCCGCGTGACCTCGCGGGGGTCTGCCGCACCTATCCCGACAGCAGAAGTGGCTTGCACAGTCACGACAGAGACCGAGGGACACCGCCCCTCCGTCGCAAAACCTGAACGGCACGCCAGAAACGACTCTCGACCAGGGACTTCCGGCTCCGACTGCCTGCAGTATTTCGGCGCTGACGGCAACTTGCGAACAGAAAGCTGTTCGCAAGTTCTTCGCAATTGGGTTATCAGGAGAACGAAATGCCGAACCAGGGCTTTTCTTGCGCGGAGACGGAGGGATTTGAACCCTCGGTCCCCTTACGGGGACTCCACCTTAGCAGGGTGGTGCACTAGGCCTGACTATGCGACGTCTCCAGGCATCCGCAACGCATGAGCGCGTGGACGCACCAGGTAATCATACCCGCTGACGTCCGGGGAGACGAACCCGCGGACGCCGGCGGGAGCGTCACCCGAAGACGTTGCCGGCCGAGCAGGTCTCCTGCGCGGCGGTCGATCCGGGAATCGAGTCGGGAAGCACCGCGGAGGTCTCGGTCGGCTCGGGGGTCGGCTCACCGGTGGCGTCGGTGGTCGGCTCCTCCGTCGGCTCGGCGGGAGCTTCGGTTTCATCCGTGGCCGGTTCGTCGATGATGACACCACCGGTGTCGTTGGGGTCGCTGGTCAGCTCGAGCGACTGGTTGGCCTCGAGCGCGGCCCACAGTGCGTCGGCCGACTCGTAGTTCGGCACGACCCGGTTGCTGTCGTTGGGGTCGTCGTACACGGGGTACTGCACGAAGACGATGTCTTCGAACGGCACGTCCTTGACCGCGAGGGCGATCTGCACCAGGGTCATCGGGTTGGTGAGGCTCTGGCTGGGGGTGACGTTGTCGACCGCGGTCGTGGCGAGCTGCAGCAACGTGGACGGGCTCGCCAGCACCTCTTCGCTGACCAGCTTTCGGGCCAGTGACGACATGTACTGCTGCTGGTTGCTGATGCGAGCCAGGTCACTGCCGTTCTCCAGGCCGTGACGGGTGCGCAGGAACTGCAACGCCTCGACACCCTGGATGTTGCGGATACCGGCGGGCCAGTCGATGCCGGTGTACGGGTCCTGGATGCCACCGTTGCCGATACAGACGTCGACGCCTCCGATGGCATCGGTGATGTTGATGACGTTTCCGAAGCTCACCTTGGCCGCGAACGGGATGTTCATCCCGCTCAGCTCGGAGATCGTCTTGACCGTGCAGTTGAGTCCGCCGCGCCCCCATGCGGTGTTCAGCTGCGCGTAGCTGACGGCGTAGTTGATGCTGCCGTCCTCGTCCGTGCACTCGGGCTGGGCCGACATGAGGTCGCGCGGGAAGGAGATGACCGTCACACGACGAGGCTCGTCCGAGATGTGCACCAGAAGGTTGACGTCGTTGAGTTGACCGCCGGCATCTGCACCGGTGCAGCGCTCCCCGAAGAGGTAGGCGTACTCTTCCTCGCACTCGTCGGTGCCGACCACGAGCATGTTCACGCCACCCTCGATCGCGCCGATGTCGGGCGGAACCGCATCCTGCCCGTCGAGCGCGACGGCCTCGTCGGCGAAGCTGGCGGTGATGTCGTACGCGGTGTAGGCGGCGATGCCCGCGCCGGCGACGAAGACGACGGCCGCGACGATCCCGACGATCTTCGCCAGGAGGCCGGCGGGATGCGGCGACTTCAGTTCGCCGTGCCGTGCGACGGTGCGCCGACCACGCTTGCTCTGACTCACTCGGATCCTCTCGGGGGTGTCACCCACCGCGTGTCGGCGCTCCCCGTGTTCGGATCACGCCGACCACGATGTTGTGGCGGAGGGTGTGGGATTCGAACCCACGGGACATTGCTGCCCACTGGTTTTCAAGACCAGCTCCATCGGCCGCTCGGACAACCCTCCCGACGAGGCCGCCGTGGCGGCATCCGTCGAACGGCGTCGAGTCTAGTCGACGGCGCTTTGCCGTTATTGTCGCAACGGCTTCTGTGGATGCACTGAACGGCGCGCGGGCGCGGGCGGCGCGCGGCGAACACCGGATGACACTCCCTCGAGGCGATGTCGGAGGTATGTTCTAGTGTTCGAGCATGGACAACGACCCGGAGACCTGGATCGACGAGGACGGCATGCCGCACCTCGAGATCCCCGTGGAGCTCCTCATGGAGTCCGCGTCGGATCCCCCCGACTCGCTCGATGATGTCCTCGACCTGAGCCACGTGATGATGCGGTTCGTCGCGCAGCGCTACGTCGCCATCGACGGGATGAGGCGGCGGGCGGTCTCGGAAGCGTCCGCGTTCGGCGTCGATCTGGCGTCGGTCGCCTTCCGCTCGGTCCGTTTGGAGCTGGCGGCGGGCATGCGGGTCTCGGAGTACGTCGCCGAGGCGATGCTCCAGCAGGCGGAGGCGCTGGTCCACCGCTATCCGGAGGTGTGGCACTCCCTACACGCGGGTCGCATCGACGACGACAAGGGCTACGTCCTGGTCGCCGGGCTCGATGAGCTCGGCCCCGACGCCGCGGCAGCTCTGCTCCCCGAGGCTCTCGACGCCGCTGAGAGTTTGCAGATCGGCCCGTTCCGCCGCGCTCTCCGCAAGCTCGTCGAAGACCACCGCGCGAGCACCCTCGAAGAGCGGCACGAAGACGCGGTGACCCGACGTCGTGTCGTGCTCGAAACCGGGAACGACGGCATGGCGTGGATCGGCGCGCACATGCCGGCCTTCGAAGCGCAGTTCGGACGTGACCGCTACCGTCCCCCGAAGGCGCTTCGAGACATCGTGAAATGGCGCGCCGGCCGGTGCATGGGACCCGGCTGCGGAATACCCGCCGAGCGGTGCGAGATCGACCACTCGGTGGCATGGGAAGACGGCGGGACGACGGAGCTCCGGAACCTGCACCCGTTGAGGCTGTCGCATGAATGGTGGCGT
Organism: Microbacterium sp.; assembly: GCA_002703245.1. Classification (GTDB taxonomy): domain Bacteria; phylum Actinomycetota; class Actinomycetes; order Actinomycetales; family Microbacteriaceae; genus Microbacterium; species Microbacterium aquimaris. Next base: position 74 of record NZTV01000018.1, on the reverse strand, counting down.
TCTCGGAGTGGCTTGGAGCATTTTTTGCCTGATCAGGGGATGATTAGGTGTGGCTGTGAATGTGCGTTCGGGTG
>NZTV01000087.1 GCA_002703245.1 Microbacterium sp. | reverse complement strand
CTGGATCTCGTAGGCCAGACGGCGGCGGCCCCAGATGTCGACGTTGTCGATCGAGCCACCATCGTTCGTGATGACCTTCAGGAACTTGTCGAGGTTCGGAGCGACCTGGCGCTCGTCGACCTCGGGGTTCAGGATCACCATGAGTTCGTACTGATGCGTCACTTACCCACCTCCTTCGGACTAGAACGGCTGACGGGCATTTCCCATCAGCAGGAGGGTGTGTTGCATGTCGCCACGACACGCGGCATGATGCTGCGCGCAGACAACCCCCCTATGGTAGCGGAAGCCGCTGCCCCGACCGAATCCGCGTCGCAGCGGCGAGCGCATCCTGAGTAGCGTGGGCGCCATGTCGTTCGATGCGCGACCCCTCACCTCCCCCGTCGACCCTGCGGCCGTGCGCGCCCACGCACACGCGATGCGTCGGAGGACCGGCTCGGAATGGAACGCCGCACGCATCGGCACGGTCGTCGCGATCGCGCTGGTCGCCCTGATCGTGTTCCCCTCCTTTTTCTTCGTCTTCCTCACCATCGCCGTCGGCCTCTCGTCAGAAATCGGCGGATGGTCGCTGCTGGTCTTCGCGGTACCCATGATCGCGTTGGCCGTCGTCGGCCTCGCCGTCGGACTCGGCGTCTTCAGCACCTGGCGCGGCACCCGCGAACGGCGATACCGATTGGATGCGTTCGCCTCGGCGAACCACCTCCGCTACCTGCCCGCGATCGCGTCCCCACCGCTGCCCGGCATGATCTTCCGCCAGGGATCGAGCCGGCGATCCACCGACGTCGTCCGCGGAGACCGGCCGCGTTTCGTGGAATTCGCCAACTACCGCTACTCCACCGGGAACGGCAGAAGCCGCACCACCCACCGTTGGGGCTATGTGGCGGTCAAACTCGACATCCCCCTGCCGCACATCGTGCTCGATGCCACGAGCAACAACGGCCTGTTCGGTTCGAACCTGCCGATGTCGTACCGCAAGGAGCAGCACCTGGGGCTCGAGGGTGACTTCGACCGGTACTTCTCCCTGTTCTGTCCGCGCGGCTACGAGGCGGATGCGCTCTACCTGTTCACCCCCGACATCATGGCGCGGTTCATCGACAACGCCGCCGCCCTCGACGTCGAGATCGTCGACGACTGGCTCTTCTTCTACGCCAAACGTGACTTCGTCACCCTCGACCCGGCCACGTGGGCATGGCTGTTCGGTGCCGTCGCGGCCATGCTCGACAAGCTCGCCCAGTGGGAGCGGTGGCGCGACGACCGCCTCCGTCACGCCGCACACACACCCGCGACGGCGGCCCCGGTCGGCCCGACGGCGGGGGTCCCCGCACCCGTGCCGCCGGCGATGGACGCGGCGGCCGGCACCAGCCGGCCGGAAACCCCGGCTCCGACAGAACCCGGCACGGCGCGCACGGCCACCCCCTTCGACGCGCCCCCGGGACTGTTGCGACCACCCCCGGGGGTCGCCCCGCAAGGCCGGCGGCTGAGCACCGGGATCCGCCGCTCGACGATCATCCTCATCGGGATCATCGTCGGATGGTGGGCGCTGACGTGGGTGCTACCGCTGCTGCTCGCCTGGTAGCGCCCCGCCCGGACCGGAGGAGTCGCGGGCGTTGAGCGCACCCGCGGAGCTCGCCGTGGCGGAATCGGGCACATCCATCCGGAACCGCTGCAGCGGAAGGGCCTCCGGATACTCGTTGCGCACCCAGACCGCGAGCTTCTCCCGCACCAGGCAGCGCAGCGACCACATCTTGTCGGAGTCGGCCGCGCTGACCATGACCCGCACCTGGAGGAGACCGCCGCTCGCATCGGTGACGACCACGCCACTGCCGACCCGGTCCCACAGGTCGGTCTCGGCGAGCACACGGTCGAGCTCCTCGCGCATCGCGTCGACGTCGACCCGCCAATCGAGATCGAAGTAGACCGTGCCCAGCAGCGCCTTGCCCAGCTTGGTCCAGTTCTCGAACGGGGTCGTCGTGAAGTAAGTGCACGGCAACACCAGAGTGCGCTGATCCCACACCTCGAGCACGACGTAACTGAGGGTGATCTCGCGGATCTTGCCCCACTCGCCCTGCACGACCACCACGTCGCCGACACGGATCGCCTCACTGAAGGCCAGCTGCACGCCCGCGAACAGGTTCCCCAGGATCGATTGGGCCGCCAGACCGGCGACGATGGATGCCACACCGGCCGACGCGAGCACACTCGCGCCGACCGCGCGCACCTGGTCGAAGGTCATGAGGATCGCACCCAGCGCGAAGATGACGATCACCGCGACGACCAGGCGCCGGATGATCTGCAGCTGGGTCCGCGCCTTGCGTGCCGAGAAACTCTCGCTCTCGGTGAGTTTGTAACGCTTGGTGCCACTGTCGACGAAGAACAGGAACACCCGCGCGAGCAACCACGCCGACGAGGCGATGAGCGCGATGCCGAGGGTGTGTTGCACCCCCTTCCGGAGGTCATCGCCCGGGAGGGCGATCGTCGCCACGAAGACGGAGATGATCAGGACGGTGACGCGGAACGGCCACGCCAGTCGAGCGTGCAGATCGTGCGCCCACGGCATCCTTCTTCCGACGAGAGAGAGGATGACGGCCACCACGATGGCGATGCCGATCGCGATGCCCACCGCGATCGCGAGGGCCATACTGAAGCCGGTCCACGTGCGCCAGCCCTCTTCGAGAGCCTCCGCGACGTTTTCGCCGAGGGTGTCGTCATCGGTGGTGAAGAACACACCGCTCCCTTCCATTGCGTGACTCCACGGTAGGCATCCGGTGGTGCCCGAAAGCGAATCGACGCGGATTCTCTGACCGATCACTCAGGTGCGGCGCCGCAACACGAGTCGCTGAAACAGCGGCCGCAGCGCGAGGAGGAACAGCGCGGCGTAGCTGATCGCCGGGAAGACGATACTCACCACAAGCGCCACCGCGAACAGTCCCGTGATGGTCCATCCCCCGATCAGCTCGTCGCGCATATCGCCCGGCGGTTCGTCGTACAGAGAGGGGTGACGCGACAGGTAGAGCCGCGTGACCCCCAGGACGGCGGAGGTCACCGTCAGGGTTCCGATGTAGACCACCAGCTGCACCGTGTCCTCCGTGAACGCGGTGGTGATCGCGGTCGCCACCGGCATCCACACGATGGTGAACATCCACAGCACCGTGAGCCACATCAGCGGCGTGTCGACGCGTTCGACCTTGGCGAAGAGGCGGTGATGCACAAGCCAGAAGTTGGCGATGAGCACGAAACTCAACGCGAAGGCGAACAGGCCCGTCCATTCCGCCACGAACCATTCCGAGACCGAACCGCTCTCGGTCCCGGCGTCGCTGACACTTTCCATCAGCGGCAGGATCAGCAACGTCATCGCGATGGCGACAACGGCGTCGGTGAAGGCCTTCAGCCGCTCGGCGCTGGGGAGCGGCTGCGAGTCGTCGCGGGTGCGGGCGGCTTCCTCCATGCGCACACGCTAGCGCAGGCGTCGCGCCGGTTCGCGAGGATCAAGCGCTGGCCGGGCCCAGCCCGAACGCCTCCAGTTCCGGCTCGGTCAGCATCCGCGACCGGATGATGAACCTCTTGCCGGTGGGGCCTTCGACGCTGAAGCCCGCCCCGCGCCCGGGGACGGCGTCGATGGTGATGTGGGTGTACTTCCAGTACTCGAACTGCGCCTCCGAGATGTAGACCTCGATGGGGTCGTCGAGACCGACCTCGAGCGACCCGAGGTGCACATCGGATGGGCCCGTCAGGAACATCCCGACGGGGTAACACATCGGCGCGCTGCCGTCACAGCATCCGCCCGACTGATGGAACATCAGCTTTCCGTGCGTCGCGGTCAGCTCGCGCAGCAGCCCCGCGGCCTCGTCAGACACCGCCACGCGACTGTACGTCGTCGTCTCCGCCATCGCCTTCTCCTCTCGTTCGGTCTCGGCCGCCCGGTGGGGTGAGCCCCAACTCAGGTGGGGAGCCGGATTCGGCAGCCGAACCGGCCCCCCACCTGCGGTCAGCCTGAGTAAGGACCCACCCGTCGTGGCGAGGGTGGATCAGAAGAAGCCCATCGCGCCTTCGGCGTAGGACACCAGCAGGTTTTTCGTCTGCTGGTAGTGGTCGAGCATCTTCAGGTGGTTCTCACGTCCGATGCCGGACTGCTTGTACCCGCCGAACGCGGCGTGGGCCGGGTACTGGTGGTAGGTGTTCGTCCACACCCGGCCGGCTTCGATGGCACGACCGGCCTTGTAGGCGATGTCGCCTGAACGGCTCCACACTCCGGCGCCCAGGCCGTAGAGGGTGTCGTTGGCGATCGAGATCGCATCGTCGAAGTCGTCGAACGAAGTGACCGAGACCACCGGGCCGAAGATCTCCTCCTGGAAGATGCGCATGTCGTTCGACCCCTCGAACACGGTCGGGGCGACGTAGTAGCCCTCGCTGAGGTCACCGCCGAGGTCGACGCGCTCTCCTCCGGTGAGCAGCTTCGCACCGCCGGCCTTGCCGATGTCGATGTAGCTGAGGATCTTCTCCAGCTGGTCGTTCGATGCCTGCGCACCGATCATCGTCTCGGGGTCGAGGGGGTTGCCCTGCTTGATCTTGCCGACCCGGTCGAGGCTGTCGCCGAGGAATCGGTCGTAGATCGACCGCTGGATGAGCCCGCGCGACGGGCACGTGCACACCTCGCCCTGGTTCAGCGCGAACATCGTGAAGCCCTCGAGGGCCTTGTCGTAGTACGCGTCGTCGGTGCTCTGGGCGACGTCCTCGAAGAACACGTTGGCCGACTTGCCGCCGAGCTCCAGAGTGACGGGAATGAGATTCTGCGAGGCGTATTGCATGATCAGTCGCCCCGTGGTGGTCTCTCCGGTGAAGGCGACCTTGCGGATGCGCTTGTGCTGCGCGAGCGGAGCCCCGGCCTCGATGCCGAACCCGTTGACGATGTTCACGACACCGGCCGGCAGCAGATCTCCGATGAGGTCGAACAGGAACAGGATCGACGCGGGGGTCTGCTCGGCCGGCTTGAGCACCACGCAGTTGCCGGCGGCCAGCGCGGGGGCGAGCTTCCACGTGGCCATGAGGATGGGGAAGTTCCACGGGATGATCTGCCCAACCACACCCAACGGCTCGTTGAAGTGATAGGCCACGGTGTTCTCGTCGAGCTGACTGAGCGAGCCTTCCTGCGCCCGGAGCACACCGGCGAAATAGCGGAAGTGATCGACGGCGAGGGGGATGTCGGCGGCGAGGGTCTCGCGCACCGGCTTGCCGTTCTCCCACGTCTCGGCGACCGCGATCATCTCGAGGTTCTGCTCGATCCGGTCGGCGATCTTGTTCAGCACGACGGCACGTTCGGCCGGCGTCGTGCGCTTCCACGATTCGAACGCCTGCCAAGCCACGTCGACGGCGCGGTCGACGTCTTCGACGGTGCCTCGTCCGACTTCGCAGAACGGCTTTCCGTTGACGGGGGAGATGTTCTCGAAGTACTGGCCCTTCACGGGTTCGACGAACGCGCCGCCGATGTAGTGGCCGTAGCGGGCGCGATAGTCGGCCAACGATCCGCGCTGACCCGGGGCGGCGTAGACGCTCGAAACGCCTTCTTCAACGATGGTCATGGTTGCTGTCTCCTTCGACTGGCTGCGCGACGGACACTGTCGCGACGTGCCGAAACGTTAGGACGCACGACGTTGCATCCGGTTGCAGGAGCCGGCGGCAGGTCAGAAGGTCACGGCGCGAGACGGTCGAGGCGTGCGACGAGGCCGGCGCGCTTGGGGGAACGGGCCGGCAACATCTCGAGGCACAGGCGGAGGACCTCGGCGTCTTCGGCGCCCTCGTCGGTGTCGGCGTAGGCGAGGAGCACGTCGACACCAGCGTCTTCGATGAGGGCTTCCCGGAGGGCGGCGCTCACCGAGGCCCGCAATTGCTCCACCCCCGGCGCGACCGAGTCGGGTAGCACCGCGCCCGCGTAGGCGGCGAGCGCCACCCGGTGGGCACCGCGATCGAGCAGCGAGACGACGTGCTGCGCGTCGGTGTCGAGGTCGACCGTCAGCCGGTAGGGACGCGATGCGGGCACCAACGCGGGTGCCACCGACTCGAGCACCTTCCGCAGCCGCACCATCTCGGGGCGGAGCGTGTCGGTGGCGCCGTCGCCGTAGACGAGCTCACCGAGTCCCCCGGCCGACAAGCCAGCGCGGTGGGTGGCGAGCATGAGGAGGATCTCGGCGTGACGGGCGCTCAGCTCGATCGAGGCGGTGGGGCCGGCGGGGTCTCCGGTCTCCAGCACCGCCCGGTCCCGGCCGAGCACACGCAGCGTCGCCCGCAGCGGCGCACGTCGGGTTTTTCGCCGTTTCGGGGTCTCGGTGCGCTGCCGCAGGCGCGCGACCATCAGTTCGCTCTCGATCGCGCGAGCGGTCGCGTCCACGAGCAGCTGCGCCTGCGGCGTGACGGCCTCGACGCCACCGGTGACGTCGATCACACCCAGCAGACGCCGGGTCTCCGGGTCGTGCAGCGGCGCCGCGGTGCACGACCACGGCTGCACGAGCCGGTTGTAGTGCTCGGCGCCGTGGATCTGCACAGACCGGTCCAGGCGGAGGGCGGTGCCGGGTGCGGCGGTGCCGACCGCATCCTCCGACCAGTTCGCGCCTTCGACGAAGCCCATGTCGCCGGTTCGTCCGCGGATGTCGTGGTCGCCCTCGACCCACAACAGTCGACCCGACGCATCCCCCACGGCGACGACGACGCCCGATTCACCTGCTTCTCCGGGGAGCAGCAGTCCACGGACCATGTCCATCACCGTCGCCAGGGGATGCGCGCGGCGGTACTCCTCGAGCTCTTCGGGGGAGAGGTCCATCGGCGGCAGGCCCTCGGCGCCGACGAGGGAGGCGAGCGACCGCTCCCAGGAATCGCGCACGAGCGGGCGGACATCGGCGAGTCGGGTGTCGCCCGGGTTACCCGCAACCAGCTCTTCGTGGGCGCGCTCGATCAGCAGACGGGACGTCTCGGGTGAGACCCCGCGTTGGCGCGACCACGCAGAAGACATCCGGCTCCGATCGGCAGCGGAGGAGCGTATCGCCAGTGTAGGACGCGGGTCGAGCCGGGTCACCCCCTGGCGCGCCGAGGCGCGCCCCTGGCAAGGTGGGGAACGGATCACTACCCGAGAAACACCGGAGGTTTCCCATGAAGGCTGTGCAGTACCGCGAAATCGGCAAAGGCCCCGAGGTCGTCGAGATCGACACCCCCGAGCCCGGGCCCGGCCAGATCCGCCTGAAGGTGACCGCGGCAGGGCTCTGCCACTCCGACTGGTTCCTGATGGACCTGCCCGAAGAGCAGTACGTCTACCCGCTTCCCCTCACCCTCGGCCACGAGGGCGTCGGTGTCGTCGACATGCTCGGCGACGGCGTCGAGGGGGTCGAGATGGGCGGGGCGTACGCGATCTACGGGCCCTGGGGGTGCGGTCAGTGTCACGCCTGCTCGAAGGGGGCGGAGAACTACTGCCCGTACGCCGCCGACATGGGTATCGCCCCTCCCGGACTCGGCGCACCGGGAGCCATGGCCGAGTACGTCATCGTCGACGACAAGCGCCACCTTGTCCCGCTCGGTGACCTCGACCCGGTCAAGGCCGTGTCGTTGACCGATGCCGGCCTCACGCCCTACCACGCGATCACCGCGGCTGAGCACAAGCTGCGGCCCGGTTCGACGGCCGTCGTGATCGGCGTCGGCGGACTCGGACACGTCGGCGTGCAGATCATCCGCGCGATCAGCGGTGCGACGGTGATCGCACTGGATGTCAGCGAGGAGAAGCTCGAGCTGGCCACCGAGGTCGGCGCGCACCACACGATCATCTCCGACGAGAATGCCGCCGACCGGGTCCGCGAGCTGACCGGCGGACTCGGAGCCGATGCGGTGTTCGACTTCGTCGGCATGCAGCCCACCCTCGACCTGTCCCGCGCCGTCGTCGCCGTCGACGGCTTCATCCACATCGTCGGAATCGGTGGCGGAACGCTCGCGACCGGGTTCTTCTCGACCCCGTTCGGTGCGACCGTGCGTGCACCCTACTGGGGCACGCGTTCCGAGCTGCGCGAGGTGCTCGATCTCGCCCGCGACGGCTCGGTCGGCGTGCACGTCGAGCGCTACGGCATCGATGATGCCGTCGAGGCGTACACGAAGTTGCACAAGGGCACGGTGCGCGGACGCGCCGTGGTCGTGCCGAGCGAGGCCTGACCCGCGCCACCCACGATCGGCCCGTGCCCTCCCTCGAGGGTGCGGGCCGTTCTCGTCAGGACCGGGCCGCCCACCATTCGCGAAGGCGCTGTTCGGCGGCATCCGGCCCGATCAGCCCCTCGTCGAGGCGGATGTCGAGCAGGAACCGGTACGCCTCACCGACCTCACGACCGGGGCGGATGCCGAGCACCTCCTGGATGCGGTTGCCGTCCAGCTCCGGACGCATCGCATCGAGCTGTTCCTGTTCGGCGAGCTCGTCGATGCGTCGTTCGATGTCGTCGTACGCGGTCGCCAGCCGGTTCGCCTTGCGTCGGTTTCGGGTGGTGACATCGGCCCGCGTGAGGATGTGCAGCCGCTCGAGCTCGGAATCCGCGTCCCGCACGTAGCGACGTACGGCCGCGTCGGTCCACGCCCCCTCGGCGTATCCGAAGAAGCGCAGGTGCAGCTCGATCAAGCGGCACACCGCCTTGGTGGTGTCCGAGTCGAAGCGGAGGGCGTTCAGACGCTTCTTCGCCATGCGCGCGCCCTTGACGTCGTGGTGGTGGAAGGTCACCCCACCGCCGGGCTCGAGGCGGCGCGTCGCGGGCTTACCGATGTCGTGCAGCAACGCCGCGAGGCGCAACGGAACATCGGGGGCGGCACCCGGGTGCCGGGTGTTCTCCAGAGCGATCGCCTGCCGCACCACCGTGAGGGAGTGCTCGTAGACGTCTTTGTGGTGGTGGTGCTCGTCGACTTCGAGGCGCAGGGCCGGCACTTCGGGCAAGAATTCGGCCATCAAACCGGTGTCGACGAGCAATCGGATGCCCCGCACCGGGTCATCCGTGCCGAGCAGACGCACGAGCTCACCCTGGATGCGTTCCGGACTGACGATGCGCAGAGTTTCGCGCAGCTCGGCCATCGCGTCGGTCGTCCCCGGATCCACGTCGAACTCGAGCTGCGAGGCGAACCGTGCGGCACGGAGCATCCGGAGCGGGTCGTCGCCGAAGCTGACCTTCGGGTCGATCGGGGTGCGCAAGCGCCCTGCCAGGAGGTCTTCGACACCGCCGGTCGGATCGATGAGGGTGCGCTGGGGAACCCGCATCGCCATGGCGTTGACCGTGAAGTCGCGCCGCACCAAGTCGCCCTCGAGACGGTCACCGAAAGCGACGACCGGCTTGCGCGTGGTCCCGTCGTAGCTGTCGGCACGGTAGGTGGTGATCTCGACCTGCTCGCCACGGATGCGCGCGCCGATCGTCCCGAACTCGCGCCCCACATCCCATTGGGCGGTGCTGATGGGCGTGACGATCCGGAGGATCTCGTCGGGATGCGCGTCGGTCGTGAAATCGAGGTCGTGCACCGGGCGGTCCAGCAGCGCGTCGCGCACCGGGCCCCCCACGATCGACAGCTCCCGACCCGCGGCGGCGAACGCCTCGGCCAACGTGGCGACGATCGGGGACTCGGCGAGCGCGCCGAGGCGCGCGACACCCTCGGCCATGTTCAGCATGGTCTCGAGCCTACCTATCCGGCCCGCGCGGTCCGTCAGTCGACGACGGTGAGGAAGCCGGTGGCGATCAGCTCGCGGACGCGGGGGAGGAGATCGGCACGCAGATCGACGGCGTCGACCTCCATCAGCTGGGCGATCGCGTCGATCAGCACCCCCACGGCGAGATCGCCGTCGCATGCGCCGACGAGCGCGGCCAGACCCGGATCGACGCCGACGGTCCGCCCGTACCCGCTGCCCTGGCGCAGCTCGATGACCATGGGGTCCTCCGCTCCGGGCATGTGGTGGCGGGCTTCGGTCACATCGGATGCGGTGCGCAACACCCGCGCGGACAGCTCGGCGTCGTCGAGGGTGGCGATGCGGTCGTGCGCGGCGAGCACATCGGCGATGTGGCCGCCGAGCGCACCCGGGCCTGTCACGGTCCCGACCCGCTCGTACCGGGCGAGGGTCGGCGACCCCTCGGCGCGCCGCAGCAGCACCGACCCGAACCCGACCCCGGTCACGCCCCGGGCCTCGAAGTCGTCGAGCCACGCATCCACCAGCCGCGCGAAACGGTCGCTGGTCGGAACCGTCCCGCCGTCCCGGATCCACAACTCCGCGTAACCCAGCGGGTCGAGCCGCTCGCGTTCGACCACCCACGCATCCAGCGGCACCGGGGACGCTTCGACCCACGCACGGACCCGCTCGAGACCGTCGACGCCGTCTTTGGATTCCCAGTTGGCGAGGAACTGCGCCACGCCTCCCGGCGCGAGGACCTCACCGACCCCGGTCACGACCGCCTCCACGAGCGCGTCGCCGACCCGTCCGCCGTCGCGGTAGTCGTACGCGGGTACACCTTCGGCCCGGGGGGTGATGACGAACGGCGGGTTGGAGACGACCCGGTCGAACCGTTCCCCCGCGACGGGCTCGAACAGGCTGCCCAGCCGCGTGTCGATCCCGTCCACGCCGTTCAGCAGCGCGTTCAAGCGCGTGAAGCGCAGGGCGCGTTCCGACACGTCCGTGGCCACGACCGCGTCGGCGAACCGGCGCGCGCGCAGGGCCTGGATGCCGCATCCGGTCCCGAGGTCGAACACCCGTGAGGCGGCTGTGGGCATCTGCAGGGTGGCCAGAGTGAGGGATGCGCCCCCGACCCCCAGGACGTGGTCTTCGGGGAGGGGGCCGCCCAAAGCCATCTCATCCAGGTCGCTGGCGACCCACCACTCGCCGTCGCCGGTGGCGTCCCCGAACGACTGCGGGCGGACGAGCGCGGCGGGGTGCACCGTGTCGCCGCTGACGGTGGCCAGGCCGAGCCACGCCAGCCCCTCGACGCCGCATGACGGCAACGCGGTGTGCACCGCGGCGCTCGGCTGCGGGACGCCGAGGGCGAGCAGGCGGCCGAGGACGGCGAGGGGATCGGTCCGCGCACCGAGGGCCCGCAGCGCCGGCGCCCGCAGCTCCCGCCCGGTGGCGTCGTCTGCGCTCTCACCCCACGCGGCCCGAAGTTGCTCCGAGGTGAATCCGGCGGCGCGGAGATCGTCGGCGAGGGCGGCGCAGGTTGCGGCATCGGGTTCGGGAAGCACCCCCCATTCAACCGTGTCGACCGCGCCGTCGACCGGTCGCGCGGCACGGCTCACAGATCACCACAGGCGCGAACCGTAGAATCACACCGATCGTGCGGTCATGAATCGCACCGGAGCTCCCCATGACCGACACCGTTTCCCCTCCGCACGCCGCGCGCCGTCCCCGGCGCCCCGCCGCGCGTTCCGGCATCCTCACCACGATGTCCGCCGCGGCACTGTCGATCGTCACGCTGTGCAGCACCCTCCTCCTCACCCCCGCATCCGCCTGGTCGGCACCGGTCGAACCCGACCCGGAGACATCGGACGGCCCGATGCTGAGCGGCGAGGTCTCGTACACGATGGCACCCGCCGGCAACGGCATCCTCGATGACGGGGATGCGCTCACGGTGTCGTTCGTGGTCGACAACGGCACCCTTGAAGCCCTGGACGCGGTGGAGGTCTCACTCGGCCTCGCCGACGACGCGCTCGCCAGCAGGACGTCCCTGTCCTCCTGGCTGGAGGGCGACTCCGCGGCGCGCACCGAAGAGATCGGGACGACGTCGTTCGGGGCGACCCTGTCCGGCGCCGAACAGACCGCGCGTCTGACGATCGACGGCGAGGACGACGCTCTCGCGGGCCGCGCACCCGGGGTCTACCCTCTCGCGGCCACGTTCGCCGTGGGAGACGACACCATCGAGGTCCGCAGTGCCGTGACCGTTCCCGACGATGACGGTGCCACGCCTCTCACCGTCGTCGTGCCGATCACGGCCCGCGCGATCGACACGGCCACGCTCACCGCCGCGCAGCTCGAGGAGCTCACCGGAGAAGGCGGCTCCCTGGCCTCCCAACTGGATGCCGTCGCCGGCACCCCCGTCGTCCTCGCGATCGATCCGGCGATCCTCGCCTCCATCCGGCTTCTCGGGACATCGGCGCCCGAGTCGGCGCTGGAGTGGCTCGCTGAGCTCGACTCGCTGCCGAACGCCCGTTTCGCCCTGCAGTACGGCGATGCCGATATCGCCGCGCAGGTGGAGGCCGGCTTCGACGCGCTGCTTCAGCCCGGCTCACTCACCGCGTTCATGCGCGAGGCCGACTTCAGCTCCCCGGTCGTGCTCGACGAACCCGACACGGCCGCATCGGCGACGCCCACGCCGACCCCATCGGCGACGCCGACTGATGTCGACGAGCAGGCGGGTCGACTGCCGGCGCTCGAGGACCTCCTGGGCATGGACACCGCCGCATCCGATGTGCTCTGGCCGGCCACCGGCACCGGCGGAGCGACGGTCGCCGACGCCGTTTCGCCCGTCTCCGGTGAGCAGGAGGAGGCGCCGCTGATCCTCACCGAGTCCGATCTGGTGACCGGGACCGGGGCGACCGTCCCGGCACGCGCGTCCGCGACCGACACGCAGCTGCTCGTCTACGACTCCGACATCTCCCGTGAGCTGCATGCCGCATCCATCGAAGACGACACGACGCTTCGCGCGGCGCCGCTCGCGGCCGCAAGCGCGTACCTGCACTTCGCCGCCGACGACGCCGGGGACGCACCTCTTCTCGTGACCGTCGACAGGTCATCCGACGAACGCTCCCGCCTCGCCCTGCGGGCGGCGGTGCTCGCCGCCACCCAGGCGCCCTCGACGACCGCAGCGACATTCGCCGGATTGATCGCACAAGACCCCACGCCGGTGCAGCTCCTCGATGGCGTCCCCGACGAAGAACGTGCATATGCCGCGGCCGACATGCACGGCGACGAAGAGGCACTTGCACAGTTCGCGACGGTCCTCGACGACCCCCAGCTGCTGACCGGCCCGAACCGGAACGAGATCCTCCAGGTGCTCGGCAACGCGTGGCGAGGTGACGACACCTGGCCCGCGGTCGTGGCCTCCCAGCGCGAGGGGACCCGCGAGACGATCGACGCGGTCGGCCTGCTCCCCCCCAGCACCATCCAGCTTCTCGGGTCGAGCTCGACACTTCCCGTGTGGGTGCGCAACGACCTTCCCTACCCGGTGAACCTCACCCTCTACGCCCAACCCGAAGACCTCCGCCTGGATGTCGAGAACACGGTCACCGTGGTGGCGAGCCCCGCATCGAACACCCGCATCGAGGTACCCGTGCAGGCTCGCATCGGCAACGGTGAGGTCGATGTGGCCCTCGAGATCCGCAGCCCCGCCGGGGTGCAGATCGGGTCCGCCGAACGCGCCGAAGTGTACGTCCGCGCCGAGTGGGAGGGCATCGGCATCACGGTGCTGGCCGTCCTGGTCGGCGGGCTGCTCGTGATCGGCCTCGTCCGCACGATCCGTCACCGGCGCCGTGGTCAACCCGACGACGAGACAGCGGGCGACGACACCGACGCGACAGGCGACGAGGAAGCCGAGGACGATCGATGAGCGGTATCGGCCGCGCCAGCGTGCTCATCGGCGCCGGCACCGTCGTGTCCCGACTGACGGGACTGCTGCGTACGGTGGTGCTCGTCGCCGCGGTCGGCTCTGTCCCGAGCGCCGCGGCCGACGCGTTCGCCGTGGCCAATCAGCTCCCGAACAACATCTACGCGATCATCTCGGCCGGGCTGCTCAGCGCCGTGGTCGTTCCGCAGATCGTCAAGGCTGCGGCGCATGCCGACGGGGGCAGCGCATTCGTGTCCAAGCTGTTCACGCTTGGAACGGTCGGCCTGCTGATCACGACGGCGATCGCGACGGCCGCCGCACCGTGGCTCGTGCAGCTCTATGCACCCGAGTACTCACCGGCCCAGACCGCCCTCGCGACGGCGTTCGCCTATTGGTGTCTGCCGCAGGTGTTCTTCTACGGGTTGTACGCCCTCGTCGGCGAAACCCTCAACGCCCGCCGCATCTACGGACCGTTCACGTGGGCGCCGATCGTCAACAACGTCGTCTCGATCGCCGGGTTCCTCGTCTTCATTGCGCTGTTCAGCGGGCCCGTCACCGAGGTCGCCGGGTGGACCCCCGACATGATCGCCCTGCTCGGCGGTACCGCCACCGCGGGGATCGTCGTGCAGGCCGCACTCCTCCTGCTCTTCTGGCGTTCGGCGAGACTTCGCGTCCGCCCGGACTTCCGGTGGAAGGGTGTCGGCCTCGCACAGATCGGCCGCCTCGCGGGGTGGACGTTCCTCATGATGCTCGCCGGCCAGTTGGCGGGTCTCGTGCAGACGCGGGTCCTCTCCGAGGCCTCCAATGACGGTCCGTCGGTGTTCGCGTTCCAGAACGCGTGGCTACTGTTCATGCTGCCGTACTCGATCATCGTGCTCTCGATCGGTACGCCTTACTACACACGCCTCAGCGAGCACGCGTCCGCCGGCCGCGAAGGGGAGGTGCGCGACGACATCGTCAGCAGCATCCGCACCCTCGGCCTGTTCGTCGTCCTGGCCACCGCCGCGCTGGCCGTCGCCGCCGTGCCGGCCAGCCGCATCTTCACCAACGACGCCGCCGGCGCCCTGCAGGCCGCCCCCGTCCTGCTCGCCTTCCTCGTCTGCCTGATCCCGCTGGCGGTCCTGTTCGTCATCCAGCGCACGTTCTACGCCTACGACGACACCCGCACGCCGTTCTTCTTCACCCTCGTACAGGTGGCTCTCGTGATCGTCGGAGCGCTCGCGTCCGCCGCGCTCGTCGATGCCGGCCTCATCGGCCTGCCGCAGCTCGCGTCCTCGGTCGCCCTGACCCAGTCGCTGGCATCGGTCGTACAGGTGATCATCGCGACCTGGCTGCTTCAGCGGCGGATCGGCGGCCTTCGCGTGGGGGTGTGGCTGGGTTCGCTCGCCCGCTTCACCCTCGCCGCCGTGCCCGCTGCGGCGGCCGGATGGGGCGTGTACCTGCTGCTGGGAGGGCCGGACGGGTGGACGAGCTCCAACCCGCTGCTCGCCGCGATCGGCACGGGCGTCATCGGACTGGGGGTCGCCGTGATCTACATCGTGATGCTCGCCGTGCTCCGTGCACCGGAGCTGCAGACCGCGGTGGGATTGGTGCGACGCTTCCTCCCCGGAGGTCGCTGAGGCGCCTGAATCCGGTCGTTCACCTTCGGGGAATTCCGTGCCATTACCATGTGTTGTCACTGCCGGCACCACAACGAAGGAGGCGCAGTGCGTCAGGTCATCATCATCGGCTCAGGTCCCGCGGGTTACACGGCGGCGATCTACGCCGCGCGGGCGAACCTCGAACCCATCGTCGTCGCCAGCTCGGTCGAAGCCGGTGGCGAACTCATGAACACCACCGAGGTCGAGAACTTCCCCGGCTTCCCCGAAGGCATCATGGGGCCCGACCTCATGGCGAAGATGCAGGAGCAGGCCGAGAAGTTCGGCGCGGAGGTCCTTTACGACGATGTCGTCGAGCTCGACATCGACGGCCCGGTCAAGAAGGTCACGCTCGGCAGCGGCAAGTCCTACGAGTCCAACGCGATCGTCTTCGCGACCGGGTCAGCCCCGCGCAAGATCGGTATCGAAGGCGAGCAGCGACTGTCGGGCCGCGGCGTTTCGTACTGCGCGACCTGCGACGGTTTCTTCTTCCGCGAGCGTGAGATCGCCGTCGTCGGCGGCGGCGACTCGGCGATCGAAGAGGCGACGTTCCTTACGAAGTTCGCCTCGAAGGTCTACGTGATCCACCGTCGCGACGAACTGCGCGCATCCAAGATCATGCAGGAGCGGGCGTTCAACAACGACAAGATCGAGTTCGTCTGGAACAGCCAGGTCGTGGACGTGCTGGGCGAGGATGCCGTCTCCGGCGTCGTCCTCGAAGACACCGTCGACGGCAGCCGTCGTGAACTCGCGCTCGAGGGCCTGTTCGTCGCGATCGGCCACAACCCCCGCACGCACCTCGTGCACGGAAAGCTCGAACTCACCGAGGCCGGGACGGTCTGGGTCGATGGGCGTTCGTCGCGCACGTCGGCCGCGGGTGTGTTCGCCGCCGGCGATGTCATCGACCCGACCTACCGCCAGGCCGTGACCGCCGCGGGAAGCGGAACGATCGCCGCCCTCGACGTCGAGCACTACCTCGCCGCGCTCGGTGAAGCCGGCGCTCCCGACGCCGACGCAGACCTCATCGAGAGCCGTCCGGGCGCCGATGACGAAGCGCCCCTGGAGGCTGCGGAACAATCCGCGGCCGCGGCACGTTGATCCGATAGACGAAAGAATCCCTGAAGGAGAGTGGAAATGACCGCCAAGGCGACCACGTCGGCGACTTTTGAGCAGGATGTCCTGCAGGCCGACGGCCCCGTGCTCGTGGATTTCTGGGCGGAGTGGTGCGGCCCGTGTCGCATGGTCTCGCCCGTGCTCGACGAGATCCAGTCGGAGAACTCCGACAAGATCACCGTCCTCAAGCTCAACGTCGACGAGAACCCCGACCTCGCGATGAAGTACCAGATCACGTCGATTCCGGCGATGAAGGTCTTCCAGGGCGGCGAAGTGAAGTCGACCATCATCGGCGCCAAGCCGAAGTACGCTCTCGAGCAGGATCTGGCCGAGTTCCTCGGCTGATCACGCGTCCTGAGACGACAGAAGCCCCGCCGCCCGTGAGGGTTGGCGGGGCTTCTGTCTGGCCGGGCGGTTGTGTGGCCGTCAGGAGACATCCGCGTGGGCGGAGGCGTCCCAGCGTCGATGCTTCTCCTCACCCAGCAGACGCCATACCGCTTTCGTCAGGGGCGGATAGTCCAGCGCGATCTGTCGGAGGACGCGGTAGTGCCGAGCCTGAGAGGGTCGCACCCCGCCGTTGGCGGCGATGTTCTCGGCGCGGAGCGTGAGGACGACGAGTTCGTCGACGGTGGGAAGGTCTTCCATGAAGTCCCAGGGGTCTTCACCACCGTGCAGTCGTTCGTCAACGAGAACAGACAACTCGTCCGCCGCCTCCGCGCGCAGCAGCTCCAGGCTGGCTCGCCGGGGGGTGTTCTCGTCGTGCGTCACCCATCCAGGGTACGCCGCACACCGGACATCGGCGCGGCGGGCTGGAGGTTGTGGAAACCCGGCCTACGAGGTCGAACCGAAGCCGTTCTCCCCGAGATCCTCGAGGATGCGGTTGAGATCTTGAATGCTCGCGAAATCGATGCTGATCTGGCCTTTACGCATTCCGAGACTGACCTTGACGCGCGTATTGAGGCGGTCTCCCAGGCGCTCGGCGACTTCGTCGAGGTAGGCCTTGCGCGCGCCGGCCTGCGGCTTGACGGTCTTGCCGGCACCGGGCCCTGTCGTCTTCGCCGCGGCTTCGGCGGCGCGCACCGAGAGGTCCTCGTTCACGATCTTGTCCGAGAGTTTCTGCATCGCCTCGGGGGAATCGAGCGACAGGATCGCGCGAGCGTGACCGGCGCTGAGCACACCCGCGGCGACGCGTTGCTGCACGGGTACGGGCAGCTTCAGCAGACGGATGGTGTTGCTGATCTGGGGACGGGACCGGCCGATCCGCGTTGCGAGTTCTTCCTGGGTGATGCCGAAGTCGTCGAGCAACTGCTGGTAGGCGGATGCTTCTTCGAGCGGGTTCAGCTCGGAACGGTGGAGGTTCTCCAGGAGCGCGTCGCGGAGCAGATGTTCGTCGGCGGTCTCGCGGATGATCGCCGGCATCGACGTGAGCCCGGCCGCTCGTGCCGCACGTGTGCGGCGCTCACCCATGATCAGCTCATACTGACCATCACCGGTGTCGCGGACGACGACGGGCTGGAGCACACCGAACTCGCGCACGCTGTGGATGAGCTCGTCGAGGTCTTCCTGGTTGAAGTGCGTGCGTGGCTGTCGCGGGTTGGGGACGACCGTGTGCGGATCGACGTGCGCGAGTCGCGCGCCGGGCACGGCGACGAGTTCGGGGGAGTCCTCCGACGCCTCGGTCGCCATGTCGGTCGCGTCGGGTGCGTCGGGTGCGTCGATGTCGGATGCCTGGACCGACGACGCGGCCGTGTCCTTGTCGTCGGCGGCCGCCTTCGGGAAGAAAACGTCGGACGGACGATCCTCCGTCGCTTCGTTGGTGGGGATGAGGGCCCCGATACCCCGTCCGAGTCCCGTGCGCTTCGGCATCAGGGTGTCCCTTCGATCGTTACCGAACTGTCTTTGTCACGCCCGATGATCTCGACCGCGGCTTCGCGGTAGGCGATGGCCCCGGCAGACTGACCATCGTATGCGATGACGGTCTGTCCAAAGCTCGGCGCCTCAGAGACTCGCACCGATCGCGGAATCATCGTGTGGAGGACTTCCTCGGGGAAGTGCTCCCGCACCTCCTCGGCGACCTGCTGTGCCAGGCGGGTTCGCCCGTCGTACATGGTGAGCATGATCGTAGAGAGGTGCAGCGTCGTATTCAGGTGCTTCTGAATCATCCGCACCGTCCCGAGCAATTGGCTGAGACCCTCCAGCGCGTAGTACTCGCACTGAATCGGGATCAGCAGTTCCTGAGCGGCGGTGAAGGCGTTGATCGTCAGCAGGCCGAGAGATGGCGGGCAGTCGATGATCACGAAGTCGAGGCGCTCGGTGAGCTCTGTCAGGTAGGTGTCGAGCGCCGTCTTCAGGCGGTGCTCGCGCGCGACCTGGGAGACCAGTTCGATCTCCGCGCCGGCAAGGTGGATGGTGCTCGGCGCACAGAGGAGGTTGGGTGACTCCGGGCTCGTCTGCACGATGTCTGCGATCGGGAAGTCGTCGATCAACACGTCATAGACGCTCGGGGTCTCGGAGTCGTGCGGGACACCGAGCGCGGTGGAGGCGTTCCCCTGCGGGTCGAGGTCCATCACGAGGACCCGCGCCCCCATGGATGCCAGAGCAGCGGCGAGGTTCACCGTGCTGGTGGTCTTTCCGACGCCGCCCTTCTGGTTCGACACCGTGATGACACGGGTCCGCCCGCTGAGTGAGATGTCGATCCCCTCGAGATTGCGTCGACGTGCAGAGAGGTCGGCGATCTCGCGGGCTAGGGGAGTGTCGTCGAACGAGAAAGGGGATTCCGCGGCCGATTCTTCGGGCTGTTTCACGTGAAACGCTCTCTCTTTCGCGTCCGTTCGAGCATCACTCCACTCTAACCCGCACCCCCGACGTCACCGACCCCACCCCACCCGCCGATCGAGTAGCGCACACAGTGCGCGTACCGAGATCCCCTCCCGCTCGGGTCTCGATACGCCGGCTTCGCCGCCTACTCGACCACCGGGAGTCCACTCGCCGATCGAGTAGCGCCCCTCGGGCGCGTACCGAGATCCACCCGTTTCACGTGAAACAACGCTCACAGCACGCCGCCTACTCTGACCGCTCCCCACGACCTCCCCCCGCCGATCGAGTAGCGCACACAGTGCGCGTACCGAGATCCCCTGCCGCCCGGGTCTCGGTACGCCGGCTTCGCCACCTACTCGACCACCGCGGGTGGCTACAGGCCGATCGAGTAGCGTCCCTCAGGCGCGTACCGAGATCCCCACACGGGCGGGTGCCGACACCCCATCCACCCATCCCACCCCGTCCCGGGCGTGAGCCACCTCCGGCGTCGCTCGACGCCGGCGTTTCACGTGAAACACGAGCCGCCCACACCGACGGTCTCGCTCACGACAGCGAGAGCCGGGCCACCCATTGCGCGTAGGCGTCAGCTGTTGTCCTCACGAGGAGTCCGGCTCGGCTTCTTACTCAGGGGTCGCAGGGCGTGAGTGTCACCCGCTATCAGCGCGATCCGCTTCGCACGACCCCACCCTTGCACCTGCTTCTCACGCTGGAAGGCGTCATCAATGCGCTCGTACTCCTCGAAGTAGACGAGGCGCACCGGTCTGCGCCTGAAGGTGTACTCGGCGCCTTCCCCGTAGTTGTGCTGGGCGACCCGGAAGTCCAGATCACGGGTACTGCCCACGTAGAACGACCGATCGGCGCACTCCAAGATGTACATGTATGGCATCCCCTCAGCGTCTCGCGCCGATCCGAGCCGCACGCTGCGATCGCCCCGGTAGTGGATTGATGCCATGTCGTCGCGACTGGGGAGGAGCGTACTCACTTGGCTGCGGTAGAGGAGACGGCTGTGGCGTCTCGATACGCGTGGCAGTGGGAATCTCGGTACGCCCGCGGTGCGGGCTCCTCGATCGGCGGGGCTGTGTCGGTGTGCCGAGACCGGCGGCTGACGGGGATCTCGATACGCGCCCCGAGGGCGCTACTCGATCGGCGGGGTTATGTGGGAAGCGAGGCGCACAGGAGGTACCCGCGATCCTCGGTGCGATGTTTCACGTGGAACGGCGGGATCTCGATACGCCCGCGGCGCGGGCCACTCGACCGGCAGGACGGTGCCGGAGTGTCGCGACCGGCAGGGGTGGGGATCTCGATACGCGCCCGGAGGGCGCTACTCGATCGACGGGGTTGTAGGGGAACGAGACGCACGGTGTGGGGGTGCGATCCTCGGCGGGATGTTTCACGTGGAACGTGGGGGATCTCGGCACGCCCGCGGTGCGGGCTACTCGATCGGCGGCGTTGTATGCGGCGCGAAGCGCACGGTGCCGGGGTGGCGATCTCGGTACGGGCCCGGAGGGCGCTACTCGATCGGCGCGGGGGAGGGGGTCAGCGGGAGACCGTCGCTCGGAGCACCCTCGTCGGCTCGGAGATGACGCCATCCCCGACCAGCTCCACGCGCACGTGCGTCAGCTTGAACCTGCGGATCTGCTTCTCCGCCGCGGAGATCTCCTTTGGGGCGTTCGACCCCTTGAACAAGATCAGCTCACCGCCGTCGCGAACCAGGGGAGCGGTCAACGGGATCAACGTTCGGAACGCACTCACCGCACGCGCCGTCACCTGATCCAACACCGCACCCTCAGACCAATCCTCCGACCGAGCACGCACCACCTCGACGTTCTCGAGCCCGAGCGCATCCACCTGCTCGTTCAACCACACACACCGTCGTTCCATCGGCTCGATCAGAACCCACCGGACATCCGGGCGCGCAATAGCCAGAACCAGACCCGGAAGGCCCGCACCCGACCCGACATCTCCTACACGACCCGAGAACAGGGGAGCAGCCACGACACTGTTGAGGATGTGACGCGTCCACAATCGAGGAAGTTCGAGCGGTCCGATCAACCCGCGCTCTTCCCCATGCTCCGCCAGTGCGCGCGTGAAGCGTCGCGCAAGGTCGATACGGTAACCGAACAGCTCGGCGGCAACGGCCGGTTCGGCCTCGAATTCAGTCATGCGTGTTTCACGTGAAACGGGAGAGAACGCACTCAGTGGCGGCGGATCACGGTGTGGCGGTCTGCGCCCTCACCGTACGACTCGGAAGTGAGGCCCCGCTCCGCGACGATGTCATGAACGAGCTTGCGCTCGTAGCTCGACATCGGGGGGAGTGACGCCTGCGAAGCGCCGTCATCCAGCCGCGCGATCGCACGGTCGACGAGGTTCGCGAGCTCGGTCTGACGAGCGTCGCGCGACCCGCCGATGTCCAAGATCAGACGTGAGAAGCGCCCGGTCTTGTTCTGCACGGCAATGCGGGTCAGCTCCTGGAGCGCCTGAACCGTGTCCGGCGCGGAGATCACGCGCACAGAGTCATCGTCCTCCGCCTCGACCGACACGTATGCGCGGCCGGCACGGACGTCCAGTCCCAGATCACCGTCGATGTCGGCGATGTCGAGGAGCTCCTCGATGAAGTCCGCGGCGACGTCACCTTCTTGTTCAAGTTCCTCGACCGTCGCGGGGGTGCGGTCGGGCGCGGAGGTCGTTGCCGTGTCGGAGTTGCTACTCATCATTCCTCAGTGGTTGATGCGGGTCAGGACTTCGGGTTTCCGGATGGCCCGTTGCCACCCGACGAGCCGGACTGCTTCTGGGCCTGCTTCTTCGCTCGCTGCTTACCCACCGGCTGCTGGCGCTTGGGCTGCGTGGACTTCGCCCGCTCCGCCTCTTCGAGGAGACGCTGCTGTTCCGCTTCGTACTTCTCCATCGTGACGACCTTGCCCGACGAGTCGATCGCCTTGCCCTTGCGAGCCAGACGCTCTTCGCGAGCCTTCGCTGCATCCGAACCCGGAGTGGGCATTTCACGGATGACGAGGAACTGCTGACCCATGGTCCACAGGTTGGACACGAACCAGTAGATGACCACACCCAGCGGGAAGAAGACACCCGAGAACACGAAGGCGAACGGCAGAACGTACAGCATGATCTTCTGCATCTGGTACGCCTGGCCGGTCTTGGCCTCGGGGGAGAGGTTCTTCGAGATGATCTGCAACTGCGTGAAGAACTGCGACGCGATCATCAGAACCACGAGCGTCACCAGGGTCATGATCGCCGTGACGTTGCCGGCGTTGATCGCATCGATCAGAGTCTCGTGCAACGAGACGGTGCCGAACAGATTGGCGTCGTAGAACTCCTGAGTCAGCTCCGTGTTCAGCAGTCCGACACCACTGAAGTTCGGGTCGTCCCCGATCTTCTGAACATCGTTCAGCACGCTGAACAGCGCGAAGAACACGGGCATCTGCACCAGGAGGGGCAAACAGCTCGACACGGGCGTCGTACCGTGCTTCTTGTACAACGCCATCGTCTCGCGACTCATCGCCTCACGAGAGAGCTGATCGCGCTTGCCCTTGTACTTCTCCTGGACTTTTCGCAGTTCAGGAGCGATTTCCATCATCTTGCGCTGGCTCTTGATCTGCCGCACGAACAACGGGATCATCGCCGATCGGACAACGATCACCAGTCCCACGATCGACAAGACCCACGTGAACCCGTCCGCCGGCGGCATCCCGACCGCGGTGAACAGCGCGTGCCAACCGACGAGCACGAGCTCGACCAGCCATTTGAGGGGCCACAGGATGGTTCCGATCAGATCGAAACCACCGCCGCCCGAAGAATCGGTCGCCGATGCAGCGAAGCTCAGAAGATCCATGCGCGGGATCAGTCCTTTCCGGTGGAGCCAGGAACGACGAAACCCCGCGGGGTGATGTCGTGACGGAAGTTCTCGCGAAGCGGCACGTCATCGACGCCGCCCTTCGCCCAGGGGTTGCACCGTACAAGGCGCACGGCGGTCATCGCACTCCCGACGACGGCGCCGTACTGCTGCACGGCCGCCACCGAGTAGGCGGTGCACGAGGGGTAGTACTTGCACACGTCACCGTATGTATGCGAGATGGTCGCCCGGTAACCATGCAGCAACGCCAACGCGGCGTTCCGGGGGAGAAGAGGTATCGCCCGGAGTGAACCGGATGCGGTCAGGTGCCCGTCGCCGATGGCATATGAAGGAAGAACGCTCACGCCGCCCGCCTCGCCAGACACCGCGTGACCTCGTCGCGCAACTGGGAGAAGTCGGCGGTGGCCGACCCGGGGAGTGCACGGATGACGACATCCGCACCGGGGCGCACATCGGTCAACGCCGCCGCGCACACGGCCTTCAGCCGTCGCCGCACGGTGTTGCGAACGACGGCGGAACCGACTTGCTTGCTCACGATGAAACCGAAACGTGCGGCGCGGTCGTCACTCGAGTGGGTCACGTAGGTGATCGAGTTCGCTCCGGCACACCGCGCACCCCGGCGGACGACGGCCTTGTATTCCGCTCCGCGGGTCAGTCGGTTCTGCCTCGCGAGCACCGTGTGATCAGGCCGAGAGAGCGTCGCGACCCTTGGCGCGACGAGCCGAGAGGATGGAACGGCCGGCGCGGGTGCGCATACGGGCGCGGAAGCCGTGCTTCTTGGCGCGACGACGGTTGTTGGGCTGGAAAGTGCGCTTGCTCATGAGATCTCTTCCGGATCGGGTGTCCTCGGGACGCTCTTCCGGGGACGGGGTACAGGACTGCCACAAGGGCATAAGTCAACTGAGTAAGGATACGTCGACAGCGGGCAGGACTCAAACCTGCGCGCCGGAGGCGACATTATCCACAAAGGCTGGGAACCCGCTGGTCAGGACACGCGGCCCGGAACTACAGTGGAGTTTGCTCGCAGCTCTGCCGCTGACTAGCGTGGCACGGTCAGTTATCCACAGGTTGCGCGGGTGTCATCTCGCGGGCGCGAAACGTCTACTTCCCCGGGAGCTTCATGTCGCAGCACGAGATTCCAGATGTCCCCATCTGGGGACGTGTTCTGGAGGCCCTCGCTGTCGATGATCGGGTCACGCCCCAGCTACGCGGCTTTCTGAATCTGGCCGTTCCCCAGGGTGTGATGGGCGGGACGCTCTATCTCGACGTCCCCAACGATCTCACCGCCGCCCAGCTCAACAAGCGACTGCGCGCCCCCATCATGGAGGCCCTCGCCCACGTCGAACAAGATCCCGCCTACGACCCGCCCGCGGCGACCTTCCGCGTCGTGGTCAATCCCGACATCGTGGACGCGCACCTCACGGCCCCGGTCCCGATCCAGGAACTGAACGTCCCCGCGCCGGCGGTGGCCCCGGTGCCCACCGCGCGGCAGGTCTTCGAAGAGCAGGCTCCAGCGCCCTCCAGTGGCACATCGCGCGACGACACCCGGCTGAACCCGAAGTACACCTTCGACAACTTCGTCATCGGCCAATCCAACCGGTTCGCCCACGCGGCCGCGGTCGCCGTCGCCGAAGCGCCCGCGAAGGCCTACAACCCGCTGTTCATCTACGGCGACTCCGGCCTCGGCAAGACCCACCTGCTCCACGCCATCGGCGACTATGCGATGAGCCTGTATTCCGGCATCCGGGTGCGGTACGTCTCGAGCGAAGAGTTCACGAACGACTTCATCAACTCGATCGCCAACAACCGCGGTTCGGCTTTCCAGGCGCGCTATCGCGACGTCGACATCCTGCTGATCGATGACATCCAGTTCCTCCAGGGTCGTGCCGAAACGCAGGAGGCGTTCTTCCACACCTTCAACACGCTCCACGATCACGACAAGCAGGTCGTCATCACCAGCGATGTGCCACCGAAACACCTGACCGGCTTCGAAGACCGGATGCGCTCCCGCTTCGAGTGGGGACTGATCACCGATGTGCAGGCGCCCGACCTGGAAACCCGCATCGCGATCCTCCGCAAGAAGGCGCAGAGCGAGCGGCTTCACATCCCCGACGAGGTGCTCGAGTACATCGCGACGGTCGTCTCGTCGAACATCCGCGAACTCGAAGGCGCCCTGATCCGCGTATCGGCGTTCGCCAGCCTGAACCGGTCAAACCTCGACATGTCGCTCGCTCAGACCGTCCTGCGCGACATCGTCGACCAGGACGACGCGAACGTCATCTCGCCGACCGACATCATCCAGGCGACCGCACAGTACTTCAAGCTCACCGTCGACGACCTGTACGGCTCGAGCCGCTCGCAAGCGGTCGCGATCGCCCGACAGATCGCCATGTACCTGTGTCGCGAACGCACGAACCTCTCACTCCCCAAGATCGGGCAGCTGTTCGGCAATCGCGACCACACGACGGTCATGTACGCGTATAAAAAGATCAGCGACCTCATGAAGGAGCGTCGCTCCATCTACAACCAGGTGACCGAGATCACCGCTCAGCTCGGCCGCACCCGCTGAGCGAGCCCCTCCACCTCGATTCACCGCCCGTCGCGCCACGGATTCCCGTGTGTCCCCCGCCCGCGACGCGCCCCGCACGCATTTGCACTTGACAGCGCACGCATAGAGACGCCATCATGCACGTTCTTCACAGTGTGGAAAACCTGTGGATAACTGGGGATGCATCGCCTCGACATGTGAACGAAACGGCATCCGCCTGTGGAAGACGACGTGAACGTGTTCGTCGCCCGGGAACGGAATTCCGCATGATTCCGCATCGCTTCCACATCTCACACCTCTGTAGTTCCCTAGAACGCACTGGGATCCACCGAGTTATCCACAGTTTCCACAGCTGTTAACAAGATGAAGAACAAGAACTTAAGCAGAGGTCGATTCGATGACCTTGCCTGTGGGAAGCCCCCAGCCGATCGATGCACGACCCCGGATGCCTCTCCGAGCCGGTCCGGCACTAGCATGGGCCGGACAGGGCAGTAGCATGAGTAACCCCATGCCCGAAGTCGAGGGAGCGTACGTGAGATTCCAGGTCAATCGCGATGTCTTCAGCGAAGCCGTCTCATTCGTCGTAAAGCTCCTTCCGCAGCGCAACCCGCAACCGATCCTCGCGGGCGTGCTCATCGAAGCTTCTGAGACCGGCTTGTCGCTGTCGGCATTCGACTACGAAGCATCCGCTCGGACCACGATCGATGCAACGGTCGACGAACCGGGGACGATCCTCGTCCACGGCCGGCTACTGTCGGACATCGCCAGCCGGCTCCCTAACGCGCCGATCCAGATCACCAAAGACCCTGAGGACGGTGTCGTCCTGACTTGCGGGTCGGCACGCTTCACCCTCTCGTCGATGCCCGTCGAGGAGTATCCCGCGATCCCCGAGGTCTCGGGGGAGTCCGGTCTCGTGCCCGGTGAGGACTTCGCCACGGCCATCGCCCAGGTGGCGTTCGCGGCCTCACGGGATGACGTCACCCCCGTCCTCACCGGTGTCCAGCTCGAGGTCAACGGCAACCGTCTCAGTCTGGTCGCCACCGACCGCTACCGCGTCGCGTTGCGCGAGATCCCCTGGGACGGCGGTTCCGGTGCATCCGACGAATCGACGACCGCGCTGGTTCCGGCACGAACGCTGACCGAGGTCGGCAAGACCTTCGCCCACTCGGGCGACATCTCCATCGCGTTCTCCGGCAGCGGCGACCGCGAGATCATCGCGTTCACCGCGGGCAACAAGACGGTCACGTCGCTGCTGATCAAGGGGAACTTCCCACCCGTGCGGCGTCTGTTCCCCGAGCAGAACGACCACCACGCCGTCGTGAACACCGCCGACCTCGCCGAAGCCGTCCGCCGTGTGGCCCTCGTCCTCGACCGGTCGGCGCCGTTGCGGTTCACCTTCACGTCGGAGAGCGTGTCGATGGATGCTTCGGGCACGGAGCAGGCGCGGGCGACGGAGTCGGTGGATTCCACCCTCTCCGGCGGTGACGATGTGACCCTGGGCCTGAACCCGCAGTACCTTCTGGAGTCGCTCGGTGCGGTTCGCAGCGAGTTCGCGCGGGTGACCTTCACCTCCAGCGAGAACGCCAACAAGCTCAGCCCGGTCCTGATCACCCCGCAGACGTCGGTCGACAAGGGCGGCGAAGACTCGTTCAAATACCTGCTCCAGCCCAATCTGCTGTTGCGCTGAGTCCGAGCGGCACGGCGCCACGACATCCAGGAGCGATCAATCGGTGACGTCCGAGGCGATCATTAGGCTGTTCCGGTGATCGTGGAGCAGCTCTCACTCGTCGACTTCCGCAACTATGCGGCTGCCGATGTGTCGTTGCACCCCGGACCGAACGTGTTCGTGGGCCGGAACGGGCAGGGGAAGACGAATCTGGCCGAGGCGATCGCCTACTTCGCCACCCTCGGCTCGCATCGGGTTTCTCAGGATGCCCCGATGGTCCGCGAAGGAAAAGATGCCGCGTTCATCCGGACCCGCCTGGGGCACGGCGAGCGTCGCGTCACCCTCGAGGTCCAGCTCAACAAGCAGGGGTCGAACAAGGCCCGTGTCAACGGCGCCCCCGTCAAGACGGCGGAGCTGCCGCGCTACGCGCAGGTGGTGCTGTTCGCTCCCGAAGACCTCCAGATCGTGCGGGGGGATCCGTCTGCACGTCGCCGTTTCGCCGACCAGCTGCTGATCCAGCGCGCCCCGCGGATGGCGTCGGTCCTGCAGGACTACGACCGGGTGCTCAAACAGCGCAATGCGCTGCTGAAGTCGGCGCGTGCGCGAGGGGTGAAAGGCGACGGACTGTCCACGCTGGATGTATGGGACGACAAACTCGTCACACTCGGTTCCCAGGTCATCGAGGCACGGCTGCGTCTCGCGGATGATCTCACCCAGCCGCTCACCGACGCCTACACGGCCATCGCCGGAGCCGATCACCAGCCCCGTCTGCACTGGGCGATGTCGGTGGCCGGCGCCGATCCGGAAGAGGACGACGCGGGCGCGGAAGGAGAGAGGTCGGCCACTCCGATCCACGATCAGTTCCGGGCGGCGCTGGCCGCTCGGCGGGCATCCGAGCTCGAGCGCGGGGTGACCCTGGTGGGACCGCATCGCGACGACCTCGTGCTGAAGGTGCGGGGACTGCCGGTGAAGGGCTACGCATCCCACGGCGAATCCTGGTCGGTCGCTCTGTCGTTGCGCCTCGCTTCCGCCGAGCTGCTGCGCGCCGAGTCGCTGCTGGGCGACCCGGTCCTCATCCTCGACGACGTCTTCGCCGAACTCGACACGGACCGGCGCGTGCGGCTGGCCGATGTCGCTCAGGGGTACGAGCAGGTGGTGGTCACCGCCGCCGTCGAGCAGGACGTGCCGGCACCCCTGCGCACCCAGGTGGTGCGGGTCGATTCGGGACGCATCCTCGCCGAGGTCCCGGAGGCCAACGATGGATGAGACCCCCGAGCAGGTTCCCGAGACCGTTGCGACCTACCTTCGGTTGCGCGGGCTGAAGCCCTCCTCGAAGTCGTGGCGTCGTCGTCGACGCGTGCGGACGGACGACGAGAACCAGCCCTTCACCGCCGGTCGCGATCCGCGGGGTGTGGGAGACGTGTTGACGGAGCTGACCAGACAGGCCGGGTGGGAAGGTCAACTCGCCCGCGAAGACGTCGTCCGGACCTGGGCGGAAGTGGCCGGGGCCGACACCGCCGAGCGCACCCGCCCGGTGTCGTTCCACGAGGGGACCCTCACGATCCAGGCCGATTCGACGGCCTGGGCCAAACAGCTCCAACTCATGCGTTCGCAGATCCTCACCGAGATCGTCCGCCGATACCCCGAGGCCGGCGTCGTGGCGGTGCGATTCATCGGCCCCGACGTCCCCTCTTGGAAATGGGGCACCAGAGCCGTTCCAGGCCGCGGCCCTCGCGATACCTACGGATAAGCCACGTCCCGCAATGTCGGCCGCGATTTCATCGCGCCACAGGGCCGCAGAAGCGGTCTGAGAGGGCCGGAGTTGATAGAGTGGGAAGGATCCGGCCGACAGATGTGGAGCGCCCTCACCCATGACGTCCCAGAACCCCGACAGCGTTCCCGAGGAACCGGCGGAAAACGCCGCGACCACCCCCACCGGGAAACCCAACGAATACGGGGCGGACGCCATCCAGGTGCTCGAAGGCCTGGAGGCGGTGCGCAAGCGTCCCGGCATGTACATCGGTTCGACGGGGGAGCGCGGTCTGCACCACCTGGTGTACGAGATCGTCGACAACTCCGTCGATGAAGCCCTCGCCGGATACTGCGACACCATCCAGGTGACGATCCTCGAAGACGGCGCGGTCCGCGTGGTCGACAACGGTCGAGGCATCCCGGTCGACATGCACCGCACCGAAGGAAAGTCGACCGTCGAGGTCGTCCTCACGGTGTTGCACGCGGGCGGCAAGTTTGGCGGCGGCGGGTACGCCGTCTCCGGTGGTCTGCACGGCGTCGGTTCTTCGGTGGTCAACGCCCTGTCGAACCGCCTCGAGGTCGAGGTGCACCGACAGGGGTCGGTCTGGCGGCAGTCCTACCGGGACGGTGGCCATGCGGTCGCCCCGCTCGCGAAAGGTGAGGACAGCGAGCTGACCGGAACGACCATCACGTTCTGGCCGGACCCGGAGATCTTCGACACGGTCGAGTTCGACTACGACACGTTGCGCACGCGCTTCCAGCAGATGGCGTTCTTGAACAAGGGGCTGCGGATCGACCTCCGCGACGAGCGTCCGCAGGCGTACGTCGAAGACGTCGAGCCGAGCAACGGCACCGAGACCCCCGACGCCCGTCACGACAGCTTCTTCTACGAGCGCGGCCTGGTCGACTACGTCGAGTACCTCAACAAGGTGCGTCACGCCGAGGTCGTCAACGACGAGATCATCGAGGTCGAGTCGGAGGACACCGACCGCAGCATCGCCATGGAGATGGCCATGCAGTGGACGACCAGCTACAGCGAGAACGTCTTCACCTTCGCCAACACGATCAACACGCACGAGGGTGGAACCCACGAAGAGGGCTTCCGGTCGGCGCTGACCGCGCTGGTCAACCGGTACGCACGCGCACAGAATCTCCTCAAGGAGAAGGACGACAACCTCACCGGTGAAGACATCCGCGAGGGACTGACCGCGGTCATCTCCGTGAAGCTGTCGGAGCCGCAGTTCGAAGGCCAGACCAAAACGAAGCTCGGCAACACCGAAGCCCGTGCGTTCGTGCAGAAGGTGGTCGGCGACCAGCTCGGCGACTGGTTCGACCGCAATCCGCAGCAGGCCAAGAACATCATCCGGAAGGCGATCGACGCCGCCAGCGCACGCATGGCCGCGCGGAAGGCCCGCGAGACCGCACGACGCAAGAGCGTGTTCGAGTCGGCCGCGATGCCCGACAAACTCAAGGACTGCACGAGCAAGGACCCGTCGATCAGCGAGATCTTCCTCGTCGAGGGTGACTCCGCCGGCGGTTCGGCGGTGCAGGGACGCGACCCGCACACCCAGGCGATCCTGGCGTTGCGCGGCAAGATCCTCAACGTCGAGCGCGCCCGTCTGGACAAGGCGTTGTCGAACAAGGAAGTCCAGGCGATGATCCAGGCCTTCGGTTCGGGGATCGGCGAGGACTTCGACATCACCAAGGCGCGGTACCACAAGATCGTGTTGATGGCCGATGCCGATGTCGACGGTCAGCACATCACGACCCTGCTGCTGACCCTGCTGTTCCGCTACATGCGCGGTCTCATCGAGGCCGGATTCGTCTATCTGGCGCAGCCGCCGCTGTACCGCCTGAAGTGGTCGAATGCGCCCCACGAGTACGTCTTCAGCGATCGGGAGCGCGATGCGCTGCTGGCCGACGGCGTCGCCGGCGGGAAGCGGATCCCCAAGGACAGCGGGGTGCAGCGCTACAAGGGTCTCGGTGAGATGAACGCCAAGGAACTGTGGGAGACGACGATGGATGTCACGACCCGCACCCTGAAGCAGGTGACGATCGACGACGCCGCCGCGGCCGACGAGATCTTCTCCGTGCTCATGGGAGAAGACGTCGAATCACGCCGCGGGTTCATCCAGCGCAATGCCAAAGACGTCAGGTTCCTCGACATCTGAACAACAGGTCGTGGGCGTTTCGTCTCGCTTCGCTCGCTCAACGACCAGGCCTTCGCAGGGGCTTCCTTCCGGGAGCTGAGCGGAGTGCGAAGCGAAGAGACGAAACGCACGGACACGGAGAAACCACATGGCTGACGAAGAACGCCCCACTCCCGAGCACGATCACGGCCGGATCGACCAGGTCGATCTGCAGCTGGAGATGCAGCGCAGCTACCTCGACTACGCGATGGCGGTCATCGTCGGCCGTGCGCTTCCCGACGTGCGCGACGGCTTGAAGCCGGTGCACCGTCGTGTGATCTACGGCATGTACGACGGTGGCTTCCGTCCCGACAAGTCGTTCTCCAAGTGCGCGCGCGTCGTCGGCGAAGTCATGGGTCAGTACCACCCGCACGGCGACAGCGCGATCTATGACGCGTTGGTGCGTCTGGTGCAGCCGTGGTCGATGCGATACCCGCTCGCGCAGGGGCAGGGCAACTTCGGCTCACCGGGCAACATGGGGGCCGCGGCGCCGCGATACACCGAGACGAAGATGGCGACCATCGC
Source organism: Microbacterium sp. (assembly GCA_002703245.1). Taxonomy (GTDB): domain Bacteria; phylum Actinomycetota; class Actinomycetes; order Actinomycetales; family Microbacteriaceae; genus Microbacterium; species Microbacterium aquimaris. The sequence continues at coordinate 16,832 of NZTV01000087.1, read as the reverse complement.
CCTCGAGATGGTGCGCGACATCGAAGAGGAGACGGTCGACTTCCAGGACAACTACGACGGGCAGACCCAGGAGCCCGCCGTGCTGCCCTCGCGGTTCCCGAACCTTCTGGTCAACGGGTCCGTCGGCATCGCCGTCGGTATGGCCACGAACATCCCGCCGCACAACCTCCGCGAGGTGGCCAACGGTGCCCTGTGGGCCCTGGACAACCCGGATGCGCCGCGGGACGAGCTGCTCGAAGCGCTCATCGAGCGCATCCCCGGTCCGGACTTCCCCACCGGCGCGCAGATCCTCGGCACCCGCGGCATCCGCGAGGCGTATCGGACCGGGCGCGGCTCGATCACCATGCGCGCCGTCGTCGCGATCGAGGAGATCCAGGGCCGCACCTGCCTGGTGATCACCGAACTGCCGTACCAGGTCAACCCCGACAACCTCGCGGTGAAGATCGGTGACCTGGCCCGCGACGGGAAGATCACCGGCATCGCCGACATCCGCGACGAGACCAGCGACCGGACCGGGCAGCGTCTGGTGATCGTGCTCAAGCGCGACGCGGTCGCCAAGGTCGTGCTGAACAACCTGTACAAGCACACCCAGCTGCAGGAGAACTTCGGCGCGAACATGCTCGCGATCGTCGACGGTGTGCCGCGCACGCTGGCGCTGGACGGGTTCATCAGCCACTGGATCGACCACCAGATCGATGTGATCGTGCGCCGCACCCGCTACCGCCTGCGCAAGGCCGAAGAGCGGATGCACATCCTGCGCGGATACCTGAAGGCGCTCGACGCCCTCGACGAGGTCATCGCCCTCATCCGCCGCTCGCCCACCGTCGATGACGCGCGGGACGGACTGAAGACCCTCCTCGAGATCGACGACGTGCAGGCCGACGCGATCCTGGCGATGCAGCTGCGTCGTCTGGCCGCGATGGAACGACAGAAGATCATCGACGAGGCCAGCGAGCTCGAGGCGCAGATCGCCGACTACCACGACATCCTCGGCGACCAGACCCGCCAGCGCGCCATCGTCCGTGACGAACTGCGCGCGATCGTGGACAAGTTCGGCGACGACCGTCGCACCCACATCCTCCCCGGATTCGACGGCGACATGTCGGTCGAAGACCTGATCCCCGAAGAGGAGATGGTCGTCACCGTCACGCGCGCCGGCTACATCAAGCGCACACGCAGCGACAACTATCGCTCGCAGCACCGTGGCGGCCGTGGCGTCCGTGGCGCACAACTGCGCGCCGACGATGTCGTCGAGCACTTCTTCGTCACGACCACCCACCACTGGCTGCTGTTTTTCACCACCAAGGGCCGGGTCTATCGTGCGAAGGCGTACGAAGTGCCCGAGGGAGGTCGTGACGCGAAGGGACAGCACGTCGCCAACCTGCTCGCGCTCCAGCCGGACGAGGAGATCGCGCAGATCCGCGACATCCGCGACTACAACGTGGCCGACTACCTCGTGCTCGCCACCCGGAGCGGGCTGGTCAAGAAGACCCGCCTGACCGACTACGACACCAACCGTCAGGGCGGTGTCATCGCGATCCGTCTGCGCGACGAGGACGAGCTGGTCAGTGCGCTTCTCGTGGATGCCGACGAGGACATCCTCCTCATCAGCCGCAACGGCATGTCACTGCGTTTCACCGCGACCGACGAGGCGCTGCGTCCGATGGGGCGCGCGACGGAGGGCGTGAAGGGCATGACCTTCCGCGATGACGACAGCCTGCTGTCGGCCTCGGTGGCCAAGGACGACGAGTTCGTGTTCGTCGTGACCGATGGCGGCTACGCCAAGCGCACCGAGGTGGCGCAGTACCGCACCCAGAGTCGCGGCGGCCTCGGCATCAAGGTGGCCAAACTCCACGATGACCGGGGGGTTCTCGCCGGCGGTCTACTCGTGCACAGCGACGACGAGGTCTTGGTGGTCCTTGCCAGCGGCAAGGTGGTACGCTCTGCCGTGGCCGAGGTCCCCGCCAAGGGTCGCGACACCATGGGTGTGGTTTTCGCTCGTCTGGGAGACGACGACAAGATCCTCGCGATCGCTCGCAACACCGAGCGGGGGCTGGCCGAAGAAGCCGCCGAGGAAGAGAGTCCGTCTGCACCCTCGGACGATTCCCCCTCGACTGAGAAGAGTATGGACGCATGAGCACGGTAGCCGACAAGCTCGCGAAGAAATCCAGTTCCAAGGCCAGCACGAAGCAGGTGCGCCTGCGCCTGGTGTACGTGGACTTCTGGTCCGCGGTGAAGCTGTCCTTCCTCGCGGCGGTCGCCGTCGCGATCGCCACGGTGGTGTCGTACCTCCTGGTGTACGCCATCGTGTCGACGACCGGGATCATCAGTCAGGTGGACGAGTTCTTCACGAGCTTCTCGGACGGCGGGATCTCCATCACCGCCTTCGTGGGGTTCCCGCAGGTGCTGGCGTATTCGTCCGTCGTGGCGATTTTGAACCTTGTGGTCATCACCGTGATGGGCGCTGTCGTCGCCGGCGTCTACAACCTCGCGGTGAAGGTCACCGGCGGACTGCTGGTCGGATTCACCTCCAACTGAGCGCCGCCGACCCGATTTCGTGAATGCCGCGCACATCGGGTAAAGTCTTGGAGGTTGACGGCTCCGGCTGTCACTCCACAAGGGGCTATAGCTCAGGCGGTTAGAGCGCTTCACTGATAATGAAGAGGTCCCAGGTTCAAGTCCTGGTAGCCCCACTCACAGCCCCGGGGCCTTAGCTCAGTTGGTAGAGCGCCTGCTTTGCAAGCAGGATGTCAGGAGTTCGAATCTCCTAGGCTCCACATCTCGACAGCCCCGGCCACGGCCGGGGCTTCGTCGTGCGCCGCCGGATAGTCTGTCCGAATGGACATGCGGGTCGCAGCGTACGCCGTGGTGGTGGACGAGGACCGTCGCCTGCTGCTGGCCCATTGGATCGAGGGTCGGCGTGCCGCGTGGACCATGCCCGGCGGCGGCCTCGAACCGGGGGAGGACCCCGAGAAGGCGGCCCGCCGAGAGGTGTGGGAGGAGACCGGCTACCGCGTCGAGATTGACGAGCTCCTCGGGATCCATTCCCGCGTCATCCCCGAGGGTCGGCGTGTCTCCGATGACGCCGAGGGCCCGCTGCACGCGCTGCGGATCGTCTACCGCGCGCACATCACCGGAGGAAAGCTGCGCAACGAGGTCGACGGGTCGACCGATCGGGCGGGCTGGTTCCCGCTCGACACCGTCCGCGGCCTGCAGCGGGTCAAGCTCGTCGACATCGCGTTGCGGATGTCAGGCGATCTGTGATCAGTCGGCGTCGAGAGGCTTGGTGATGTCGGCGACGACGGCGCCGTAGGACGCGATGATCGCGTCCGCGTCGACGAACATGCTGTACCCGTGCGCGCCGGCCCCCATCGCGATCCGCTCGCCCACGATGGATTCGTCGGCAAAGATCGGAAGATCGTTGGTGCTCCCCACGGGAACGATGGTGCCCCGCTCGTATCCGGTGGCCGCGTGTGCAAGATCCGGCGGCGCGAGCTGAAGGCGATTCACGCCGACCAGGGCGCGCAGCTTCGGCCATGAGATCGCACGGTCGCCCGGCACCAACGCGAAGAGGCACCTGTCGTCGGATCGCTTGACCACGAGCGTCTTGACGATGCTCCGGGGTGGGATGCCGAGCGCCTCCGCCGCTTCGGGAAGACTCTTTGCGGCCGGGCGTTCCCGGAAAGACACGTCGAGCCCGCGCGCCTGGGCGGCGTCACGGGCTCGACGTGGTGAAGACGGAGCGTCGCTCACGCGTCGGGTGCGCGCAGCGGGTCGTCGGCAACCCACAGCTCGTCGTCCGCGCGCAGTGTCTGCCAGGCCGCGTAGAGCACACCGGCAGCAGCGGCCACGCCGAGGATGATGGCGATCACACCTCCGGCTCCGATGCCCTTGGGCTCGGGCTCGAGAGCGGCCAGCTTCTTGGCGAGCTTCTTCTGCACGTCCTTGCCGTACTTGTCGGCCTTCTTGGCGTACTTCTTCGAGTCCAGCTCGCCCAGACCCTTGCCGGCCTTGAGGCGATCGCGGGTGTCGTTCGCGGCATCCCACACCGACAGTGCGGAGCCGACGAGGGCACCGGTCGCCGGAACGACCCTGTCGCTGAGGACGTTCTTCGAATACGCGACACTCTTGTCGACGTACGGTGCGGCGTACTTTCCGTAGGCCTGCTGCACCTGAGGAACGATCTGCTCGCGGTTGTAGTTGCCGAGCTGGCGGCTGGCCTCGCGCGCCATACCTGCGGCCTCGTCAACCAGTACCTGCTGCGAATCCCACAGCTTGTTCGCCTGCTGCTGGAGCTTGCGGAGTTCCTTCTTGCGCTTGCGGCTCAGGCTCACGGGGGCCCTCCCTAAATCCGGGACTGTCGGTCTTTCCCCATCTTGCCAGACGCATCCTCCAGACGGAGGGCTTGCACGCAACTCTGCGAGAATATACACATGCCTCAGCACACCGCGGTCGCCACAATCCACACCAACCACGGCGACATCGTCGTCAATCTCTTCGGGGACCACGCCCCCCGCACCGTGAAGAACTTCACGGGACTCGCCGACGGAACGGGTTCATGGACCCACCCCGCCGCCGGGCAGCCCGGTGAGGGCCCGCTCTACAAGGACGTCGTCTTCCACCGCATCATCCCCGGCTTCATGATCCAGGGCGGCGACCCGCTCGGGCAGGGCGTCGGCGGACCGGGCTACACCTTCGACGACGAGATCAACGGCGAGCTCAACTTCAACGACCCCTACAAGCTCGCGATGGCCAACGCTGGCCTGCGCCGCAACGCGATCACCGGCAAGCCGGAGGGCACGAACGGTTCGCAGTTCTTCATCACCACCGACCCCACGCCGTGGCTCCAGGGAAAGCACACCATCTTCGGCGAGGTCGCCGACGAAGACTCCAAGAAGGTCGTCGACGCGATCAGCAAGGTTCCCACCGCCGCCGGTGACCGTCCGATCGAGCCGGTCGTGCTCGAGTCGGTCGACATCGTCGCGGTCTGACGCTTCGACCACGCCCTTCCATGACCTCGGCCGACTTCCAGAAGAACACCGACAACTACTGCTACCGACACCCCGAGCGGCAGAGCTTCGTGCTCTGTCAGCGCTGCCTGCGGACGATCTGTCCGGAATGTCAGACCCAGGGTGCCGTCGGTGTGATCTGTCCGGAATGCATGGCCGAGCAACGCAAGAACCGCACCACCGCCCAGCGCAAGGCGGAGAAGCGTTGGTCACGGCCACGGGCGGTCGCCACCTACGGCGGCCGCCCCGTGGTGACCTACGCGATCATCGCGCTGACCGCCCTCACCTACCTCATCACCCTCATCCCGGGTATCGGTGAGGTCGTCCAGAGCACCTTGCTGTTCTGGGCACCCAGCCTCTACCCCGTCCTTCCCGTCGCGTTCGAGCCGTGGACGGTGCTCACGGTCGCCCTCGTCCACTCGAGCTTCTGGCACATCGGGTTGAACATGCTGGCGCTGTGGCTGATCGGTCGCAGCCTCGAGCCGCTACTCGGACGGTGGCGGTTCCTCGCGCTCTACGTGCTCAGCACACTGGGGGGATCGGTCGCCGTCGCCCTCCTGTCCTTCTCGACGCCCGTCGTGGGGGCCTCGGGTGCGATCTTCGGCCTGTTCGGAGCCCTTCTCGTCATCGGACGACACCTCGGAGCGAATGTCACCGGGATCGCCATCATTCTCGGGCTCAACCTCGTCATCGGGTTCATCCCGGGCTTCAACGTCTCCTGGCAGGCGCACGTGGGCGGACTCGTCGTCGGTGCGCTCGTCGGATTCATCTTCTCGGTGACGCGGTCACCGCGTCGGCGGATCCTCCAGATCGCCTTGCTGATCGCCGTCGCGGTCGGACTGCTCGCACTTTTGCTCATCCCGCCGTTCCTCTACTTCTGAGCGGGAGTTATCCACAGGCTCTTCCACAGGTGGGGAGAAATCACACCGGTGTAATTATCCACATGTGGACAACGAAAAACACCGCCCCATCAGGGACGGTGTCGTTCTCTCCGGAGACGCCGGTCAGCGCCAGCGCGTGGTCATGAGGAAACCGACGAAGGCGATACCGAAGCCGATCACGAGATTCCAGGCGCCGATATCCGGGATCGGGAACTGCGTGGCGCTCAGATAGAACACCAGCACCCACACGAGTCCGAGCAGCATCAGGCCGAGCATGATCGGCTTGAACCACACCGGGTTCGGGGCCGGTTCGCCTTCGGGGCGTTCCGCCATCGCGTCGTCGTCTCGTCCGGGGCGTGCCATGCCGACAGTCTACTGCCAGCGGTGCCACAGCATGTGGTCATTAGACTCGCCGTGTGGGCGAGCAGACCAGTGTCGAACCTCAGCCGGCCGCTGCGTTGCGCGATCGTTCCGGTCGTCGACGGACAGCCCGGCCACGACGCCGTGCGTCGGTGACGGGTGTCATCGGGGAACTCCTGATCACCGCCGGGGTCATCGCCATGCTCTACGTCGCCTGGCAGCTGTGGATCGGCGATTTCATCTACGGCGCACAGCGCAACGCCGAGGGGACCGAACTCTCCGAGCAGTGGGCGCAGCAGGCACCACCGGTGATCCCCGAGCCGTCGGCGTCCGAGACGCCGGACGAGACCGACGACGACGTCGAGATCCCCGTCCTCGCCGAACCCGCCGACACCGAGGTGTTCGGCGTCATGCACGTGCCGCGGTTCGGAGAGGACTATGCGGTACCGATGGCGGGAGGGGTCACTCGCGCCGGAACACTCGACCCGATCGGGATCGGACACTACCCGGGTTCACCGATGCCGGGCGAGACGGGCAACTTCGCCGTCGCCGCGCACCGCACGACCTACGGCAAGCCGTTCAATCAGATCGCCGACCTCCGGGTGGGCGACGCGATCGTCGTCGAGGTCGAGGAGGGGTGGTACACCTACCGGTTCCGCACTCTCGAGTACGTGACGCCGAACGAGGTGGACGTGCTGGCCGCCGTTCCGCAGCAGCCGGAGATCGAGGCGGACGGCAAGTTCATCACCATGACCAGCTGCAGCCCCATGTACTCCCTGGCGGAACGGATCATCGCCTACGGCGTCTTCGAGTCGTTCACGCCTCGGGAGGCGGGTGCCCCGGCAGCCCTCACCGAAGGAGTGTCCGCCTGATGTACGCTGCACTGTGGCGAGCCCTGCCCGGACCGTGGTGGGTGCGCCTGTTCCTGGTGCTCCTGCTCGTGGCCGCCGTGCTGTACGGGCTCTTTTTCTACGCCTTCCCGTGGATCAGCGAGTACGTGAATCCGCAGGAAGTCACCGTCGAGTGACGCCGGTCGGACGGATCCTCGTGGTCGACAACCACGACAGCTTCGTCCACACCCTCGTCGGATACCTGCACGAGCTCGGAACCGACACCCACGTCGTCGAGGCCGATGAGCTGGACCCACCGCGCATCCGGCCCCTCCTGGACGGCGCCACCGCCACCCTCATCTCGCCCGGCCCGGGAACGCCGTCACGCGCCGGCGCATCGATCGACGTCGTCCGGACCGCGGCGATGACGGGCCATCCCGTGCTGGGCGTGTGCCTCGGTCACCAGGTGATCGCCGAAGCGTTCGGCGCGCGCGTGGACCACGCGCCGGAACTGATGCACGGGATGACCTCCCCGGTGCGACGCACCGCCGACGCCACCACGCTCTACGACGGGCTTCCCGCGCCGTTCACCGCGGCGCGATACCACTCGCTCGCGGTCGTCCCCGAGACACTGCCCGGGGATCTGGTGGTCACAAGCGAGACCGTCGAGGGCACGGTCATGGGAATCCGTCACCGCCGCCTGCCGATCGAGGGTGTGCAGTTCCACCCCGAGAGCGTGCTCACCGAGGGGGGGTACCGGCTCCTGGCGAACTGGCTCGGCACCGTCGGCGTCGACGGCGCGGTGGCGCGCAGCCGAGGCCGGCGCCCCTGATCCCCGGGCGGGTCAGGCCGTGCCGGAACAGAACGTCAGCGTGATCTCCGAGTGCACCGGCACCTCACCCGGTGCCAGCGACTGCGACTGCACCACCGGAGGCGCGGACGCCGGGCACGACTGATCCTCCTGGGTCAGCACCGACAGACCGACCGCTTCCAGCTCACGGGTCGCGGCCTCCACGGTGTAGCCGGTGACGTCGTTGATCACCACGCGCCCGCTCGCGACGGTGAGGTTCACCGTCGTGCCGACGGGCACCTCCGCCCCGGCGCTCTGATCGGCCGAGATGACGATCCCCTCGGACAGGTCCGGGTCGTTGGTCCGGTTGATCGTGCCCAGGGCCAGGCCGGCGCCTTCGAGCGCCTGCGTCGCCGCATCCTGACCGAGTCCCTCGAGCACAGGCACTTCGGCGAGCTCCTGACCGGTCGAGACGAACACGTCGATCTCCTGCCCGGGGTTCACCGAGGTCTCCGCTACAGGATCGGTGCGGATGACGTTGCCTTCGGCCACGTCGGCACTGGACTGTGACTTCTCTGCCGCGACGAGATCGAGAGCGGCCAGCGTCTCTTCGGCGCGCTCGAAGGTCATGCCGGTCACATCGGGCACGACGCGGGCCGTGGACGGTGCATCCGTCGTCGGCCGGACCGACAGCGCCCAGAACAACACCGAGATCAGCAGCACCGCCACGATGGCCACACCCGCCCAGATCCACGCGATCGGCGGGCCTGGCTGGGTGCGCTTCATGGTGGTGTCGGTGCTCAACTGGCGCAGCGACCGGGCCGTCTCCGCGGCCTGGCGCGGGTTGGGCCCGTACAGCTCGCTCGTGAGTGCGCCGACCTGGCGCTTGGACGGCGCCTTGCCGTCGATGGTGGCATCCAGCGCCTCGCGGAAGCTCGCGGCGTCCTGGTAGCGCTGGTACGGATCCTTCGCCAGCGCGCGCAACGCGATCGCGTCGAGCGATCGGGGAACGGTCTCGTTGATCTCACTGGGCGCGACCGGCGTCTCGCTGACGTGCTGGTAGGCGATCGCCACCGGGGTCTCCCCGCGGAAGGGCTGCTTGCCCGAGAGCATCTCATAGAGCACCACGCCGGCGGAGTACAGGTCGGCACGCGCGTCGACCGGATCGCCCTTGGCCTGCTCGGGGGAGAAGTACGCCGCCGTCCCGAGGATCTGCGTGGTCTCGGCGACCGTCGACGAGGAGTCCGACACCGCGCGCGCGATCCCGAAGTCCATCACCTTGATCTGACCGGCGTCGGTGATCATCACGTTGCCCGGCTTGATGTCGCGGTGCACGACACCCGCACGGTGCGAATACTCGAGGGCTTCGAGGATGCCGTCGACGTAGCGGACGGTGTCCTCCACGGGGACGGGGCCCTCGGCGATGACATCCTTCAGCAGGCGTCCCTTGACCAGCTCCATCACGATGAACGGAACCGCCCGGGTGGAGCCGTCCGGGTTCCGCTCGGTGTCTTCGCCGGCGTCGTAGACGCGCACGATCGCCGGGTGGGACATCCGCGAGGCGGCCTGCGCCTCGAGACGGAACCGGGTGCGGAACGAGTTGTCGTCGGCGAGCTCGCGATCGAGGATCTTGATCGCGACGTCGCGCCCGAGGGTCAGGTCGTATCCCCGGTAGACGGTGGCCATACCCCCACGGCCGATGATCTCGTCGACGCGGTAGCGTCCTGAAAGCACGCGTGGTTCAGCAGTCACGTTCACTCCCCCGGTGTGGCGTCCTCAGCCTAGTCGACCTCGGTCCCGGGAATCATTCGCGCGGACGGCCTTACGGCGTCGGCGAGGTGGTCGGGGCGGGCTGGATGGCCGCCGTGGCCTCACCGGACTGGGGCGACTGGCGCTGGCCGGCCTCGCCACCGCTGCACGTGACGGTGTAGGTCACGATGACGGTACCGCTGGCGTTGTTGGGCACGGTGATCTGGGCGTTCCGCTCGCTCTGTCCGAACGCCGAGGTCGACTCCCCGTTGGAGAATGTGCCGTTGGTCGCCGAGAAGTTGTACGCGCTCGGTGACCCCTCGCCGGCCGGGCAGCTGTAACCCTCCCACGTGACGGTGAGGGTGCCGCCGGGGGCGACCGTCTGGGTGTCCAGCGACGGCGTCGTGGGCGTGGGCATGGCGACCTGCTCGCCGTATGCGGTGAGCGTGATGGTCGTGCCCGTCTCGACGCGACCGGTGGGGTTGACCTCGTAGATCACACCGACCTGTTCCGCGGTGCCGGCGGAGTTGCCGGTCTGGCAGTCCGCCACCAGGTCGTTCTGCTCCAGGATGCCGCGGGCGGCGTCGCAGGTCTGACCCGTCAGGCCGAGCGAACTCACGTCGACGCGCTCCTCGGTGGGCGTCGGCGTCGGCGTCGTGGGGGTCGGTGTCGGGGTCGCCGAGGACGTGCTGTCGGTCGGCGTCGGCTCCGGCTGCGGGTTCCCGAACAGCGCCCACAAAGTGCCGCCGAGGACGAGGGCCAGGAGGATGATCAGCGCGATCAGCGGCCACGTCCACGGGCTGCGCTTCTTCTTGCCCTCTTCTTCGCCGTCGGCGAGGGGAGCGGCGGCGGTGTCGGGCGGAAGCAGCTGGGTGGCGGCGGCGGTCGCGCCCCCGGCGGTCAGCAGCTGTGTCACGTCGTCGCCGACCTCACCGGCGGCGATCGCCGGAACCGCGGCGGCCGCGGCCGCCAGATCGCCGCGACGAAGCGCGGTGGCGGCACGGGCGACCGTCGCGGCAGAGCCGGGCCGCTCCTCGGGCTTTTTGGCGATCATGGCCGTGACGAAGTTCTGCACGGGCTGCGCGACCGTCGCCGGCAGCGGCGGCGCCTGCTCGTTGATCTGGGCCATGGCGATGGCCACCTGCGACTCACCCGTGAACGGGCGCTTCCCGGCGAGCGATTCGTACGCCACGATGCCCAGCGAGTAGATGTCGGTGGCGGGCGATGCGGGATGGCCCGACGCCTGCTCCGGGGACAGGTACTGCACCGTCCCCATCACCTGACCGGTCGCCGTCAACGGCACCTGGTCGGCGATGCGGGCGATGCCGAAGTCGGTGATCTTGACCCGGCCGTCCGGGGTGATCAGCAGGTTGCCCGGCTTGATGTCACGGTGCACCAGACCGGCGGCGTGCGCCGCCTGCAGCGCGGCCGAGGTCTGCGCGACGATGTCGAGGGTCTTGTCGGTCGACAGCGACGTGTCGCGCTCGAGGATGGTCGACAGGGCTTCGCCGGGGACGAGCTCCATGACGAGGAAGGCGCTGCCGTTTTCCTCGCCGTAGTCGAACACGCTCGCGATGCCCTCGTGGTTGACGAGGGCGGCGTGGCGCGCTTCGGCGCGGAACCGCTCGAGGAACCCGGGGTCCCCCATGTACTCGTCCTTGAGGATCTTGATCGCGACGGTACGTCCGATGACGTGGTCGGTGGCCTCCCACACTTCGCCCATACCGCCGACCGCGATACGCGAATCCAGTTCATAGCGCCCACCGAAGGTCGCACCCTGCGTCGGTCTCATTGTCCTAGCACCGCCTCCATGACCTTCTTCGCGATGGGCGCGGCGATCGTGTCGCCACTCCCGGATTGCCCTTGTCCGCCACCGTCTTCCACCACGACCGCTACTGCGACCTCGGGATCTTCGGCGGGGGCGAATCCTGTGAACCAGAGCGTATACGGGTCATCCGTCCCGTTCTCTGCGGTGCCGGTCTTACCGGCCACATCCACTCCGTCTATTCTTGCACCGCTCGCCACGCCGTTTTCGACGTTGTCGACCATCATGGCCACCAGCTCGGCGGCGAGATCCGCCTCGAGGGCCCGTCCGAACTCGGTGTCCTCGAAGCTCTGCTGCACCGACAGGTCGGGCCCGATCACCCGGTCGACCATCCGCGGGTTCATCACGATGCCGTCGTTGGCGATCCCGGCCGAGACCATCGCCATCTGCAACGGCGTGGCCGTCACCTGCCCCTGCCCGAAGCCGGTGAGAGCGGTCTGCGCGTCGTCCAGGCCGCGGGGGTAGCTCGACGCGGTCGAAACCAGCGGCGTCTCGAAAGACATGTTGAAGCCGTACTTCTCGGCCTCTTCGAGGATCGTCTGATCGCCCAGTTCGACCGCCAGCTCCGCGAACGGGATGTTGCAGCTCAGCCGCAACGCATCGGCGATGGTGACGGTGTCGCCGGACCCGCACGTGCCGCCGGTGGCGTTGCGGATGACGCTCGAGGACCCGGGGAGCGTGTAGGTCCCCGGGTTGGGCAGTTCGGAGTCGGGCGTCCACTCGCCCGTGGCCAGGGCGGCCGAGACCGTCACGAGCTTGAAGGTCGAGCCCGGGGGGTTCAAGTCACCGGCGATCGCGCGGTTCGACAGCGGCTTGGTGGGGTCGGCCTCGAGCTGGCTGTAGACGTCGATCACGTCGGCGGTGTCGTGCGAGGCGAGCGCGTTGGGGTCGTAGTCGGGGCTGGTGACCATCGCGAGGATGCGTCCGGTGTCGGGCTCGATCGCGATCACCGCCCCGGTCAGGTCGCCCAGCGCGTCGTACGCGGCCTGTTGCACCGTCGCATCCAGCGACAACACGACGTTCGAACCCGCCGCGGGCTGGCCGGTGATGATCCGCTCGATCCGCGACAGGAACTGTGTGCTCCCGGTGCCGCTCAGCTCGGCGTTCATCGCCTGCTCGATACCGGTCGCCGAGCCGAGTGCCGGGTTGATGTAGCCGGTCACCGGAGCCCAGAGTTCCCCGTTCTGATAGACACGCTGCCAGCTGTAGACGTCGTCGGAGGGGACCGAGGAGGCGATCGCGGCGCCGCTGGCGATGATCGATCCGCGCTGGACCTCGTACGAATCGTACAGAGCCCGTGTATTGGCGGGATTCTCGGCGAGGGCGTCGGCGTGGATCACCTGGATGTAGCTCACCGACGTGAACAGGGCGAGGAACATCGCCAGCAACACGATGCTCAGACGGCGCAGTTCGCGGGTCATCCGATCACCACCCGGGGCTTGTTCCGCACCGCATCGGAGATGCGCAGCAGGAGTGCGACGATCAGCCAGTTCGCCACGAGGGACGAACCACCCGCGGCCAGGAACGGCGTCGTCAGACCCGTCAGCGGGATCACGCGGGTGACGCCGCCGACCATGATGAACACCTGCAGGCCGATCGTGAAGGCCAGGCCCGTCGCGAGCAGCTTGCCGAAGTCGTCCTGTCCGGCGAGCCCGATGCGGATGCCACGGCTGATGAAGACCATGTACAGGCACAGGATCGCGAACACCCCGACCAGGCCGAGCTCTTCGCCCAGGCTCGGCAGGATGTAGTCGCTCTCGGCGACCGGTGTCAGCTCGGGTCGGCCCTGACCGAGGCCGGTGCCGATCAGACCACCCTGGGCGAGGCCGAAGATCCCTTGCACGAGCTGATAGCTCGGGCCGTTGATCGTGTCGGGGTTGAACGCATCGAGCCAGTTCGTGAACCGCTCCCCGACGTACGGGAGCACGCGCGAGGCGAGGAAGGCCCCGAGCGCGGCCAGGGTGACCCCGATGAGGGCCCAACTGGTCTTGCCGGTGGCGACGTAGAGCATCGCGATGAACATGCCGAAGATGAGGATGCCGGTGCCGAGGTCGCGCTGCATCACGATGATCCCGAGCGAGACCCCCCACACGACCAGCACCGGTCCGAGCTCGCGTGCGCGCGGCCACGTCAGACCCAGGAAGCGGGTTCCGGTGGAGGTGAGGGATTCGCGGGTGCGGACGAGGTAGCCGGCGAAGAAGATCGCCAGGGCGATCTTCGCCAACTCACCCGGCTGGAACGAGACGAACCCGAGTGAGACCCAGACATCGGCGTTGGCGTCGGTTCCCAGGCCCGGGATGAAGGGCAGCATGAGCAGGAGCAGGCCGACGAAGCCCGAAACGTACGTGTAGCGGAACAGCACACGGTAGTTGCGCAGGATCAGCACGAGTGCGATGGCGCCGGCCAGGGCGATCGCCGCCCACGCCAATTGTCGGGTGGAGAACGCATCCCACCCCTCGGCGCCCTTGGCGATGTCGATCCGGTAGATCTCGGCGAGGCCGAGGCCGGTCAGCAGTGTCGCGATCGGCACCACGAACGGATCGGCCGACTGTGCGACGAACCGCAGCACCACGTGCAACGCGAGCACCAGGACCGCGATCGCCGCCGTGTAGATGAGGAACGACCAATCGATCGCCCCCAGCGCACCGAGCTGCACCAGGGCGACCGCCGAACCGTTGATGAGGGTCGCGAACAGGATGAGGGCGAGTTCGCGGTTGCGACGGGTCTGCGGAACGCGGATCTTGCGCAGCGCGCGCACGACAGCGGTGTCGGTGGACACCTGGTCGGTCATGTCGACGGGCGCGCTCATCCGTACGCCTCCGCGGTGTCGCGCAGCCGGTCCACGATCACTTCGGCCGCTTCGAGGGAGTCGGCCGAGATCGTGCGTTCGACGGTGCTGCGGGTGAACGAGGGCAGGTCGTCGAGGGCGATGCCGGTGTCTTCGTAGGGTGTCGACAGCGAGATCGGACCGATGTCCTGCTGGATGCCCTGGTAGATGACCACCGTGTCCTCGTCGGCGCCGATGAAGTAGCGGGTCTGCGTCCACTGGTAGGCCATGACGCCGGCGGTGGCGAGCATCCCCAGGACCAGCACCAGCCCGACGATCCATCCCACGCGGCGCCGGCGGGCGCGGCGTCGGTCTTCTTCGATGAGTTCCTCGAGGAAGTCGGCGTCGGGTTCGAAGTGCGTGGGCTCGTTGGCGGCCTGGCGGTTCGGGTGAAGCCAGCTCGCGCGCCCGGGACGCGCGGCCGGGACTTCGACGCCGGCCGGGTGCGAGGCCGATCCGACGATGGTGGCGGTGCCGGTGAAGACCGGGTGGGCGCCCCCGACGTCGACCAGCACGATCGTGACGTTGTCCGGGGCGCCGCCGTCGAGGGCCTGCTTGAGGAGGGTGTCGGCGGTGCGACCCGGGGCGTTGCCTGCGGCGAGGGCCTTCTGGGTGTGCGCGTCGTCGACGACCCCCGACAGCCCGTCGGAGCACAACAGCCACCGGTCGCCGGGCTGTGTGGGCATGATGAAGGTGTCGAGCTCGGGATCGGGGTCCATGTCGCCCAGCACGCGCATGAGCACGGAGCGTCGCGGGTGATACCGCGCCTCCTCGGGGGTGATGCGGCCGGAATCCACCAGCCGCTGCACGAACGTGTGGTCCGTGGTGATCTGGGTGAGGGATCCGTCCCGGTAGAGGTAGATGCGCGAATCGCCGATGTGGGCGATCACGGCGAGGTCGTCGACCATCAGCAGCGCGCTGACGGTGGTCCCCATGCCCGCCAGCTCGGGGCGGCGACCGACGGTGTCGATCAGCTCGGTGGCGCTGTCGGCGATGGCGTCGCGCAGCGCCCGCTCGGCGACGGTGGGTGAGGCGAAGGGATCGTCGTCGAGGTGCTCGAGGCGGTGGATGACCAGCGCCGAGGCGACGTCACCGCCGGCGTGGCCGCCCATGCCGTCGGCGACCACGAAGAGGTTGGACCCGGCATAGCCGGAATCCTGGTTGTTGGAGCGGACCTTCCCCGTATGGGAGATCGCCGCGCTCGAGCCCTGGAAGACCATCCGTGTCGTCCTCGACGCTTACTTCCGCAGCTCGAAGGTCGTCGCGCCGACCTTGATCGGGGCGCCCACCTTGATCGGAACGGGCGCGCTGACGCGCGTACCGTCGTGCCAGGTGCCGTTGGTGGAGTCCAGGTCCTGGATCATCCACTGATCCCCGCGCTGCACGAGTCGGGCGTGGTGGCTGGAGGTGTAGTCGTCGCGGATCACGAGGCCCGATTCGCTGGAGCGTCCGATCGTGACGGTGTCATCGCCCAGGGGGACTTCCAGACCGGCTTTCGGTCCACTGGTGATGACGATGCGGGTCACCGCGTCGCGAGTGGCCATTCCCCCGGATTTCGCGGGGGCGGTCGAGCGGGCCACCGCGGCCGTGGGGGCCTCCGCCGACGAGGTCGGCGCCTTCGTCTGCGCGCCGGCCGCTGCCGGTTCCGGCATCTTGCGCACCTTGACCCCGAAGAGGTCGGCGCGCAGTGAGTACACGACCGCGAAGACGAAGAACCACATCAGCACGAGGAAGCCGATGCGCAGGAGCAGCAGGGTCAGTTCGCTCACGACAGTCCCTCACGCTGGTCGAATACCCGCGTCGCGTCGCCGACGGGACGCGGCGAGCGTGACGGTGCCGCGTGTGCGACGACACGGAACACGATATCGGTGCGGCCGATGGTGATCGTCGAATCCGGCGCGAGTGCCGCCTCGCTGATCTTCACGCCGTTGAGCTTGGTGCCGTTGGTCGAGCCCAGATCGCGCACCATGGCCCGTTCGCCGTCCCACAGGATCTCGACGTGCTTGCGGCTGGTACCGCTGTCGGAGATCGTGATGTCGGCGTCGCTACCGCGACCGATCACGGTGCGGGAGGCGATGAGCGGGTGACGTTTGCCTTCGACGTCGACCACCGCCCGCCAGGAGACTTGTCCTCGGGCCGTCTCGGAGTCCACCCGGAGGGTGCCGGTCGAGACCGACTCGTCGCGACGCAGATCGATCGTCACCGCTCCGGCGAAGCTGTAGCCCTGCGCGCGCGCGTGCGTGTTGACCAGCGCGTCGAGCTCGTCGAGGAGGGCCGGACCGACCGCCGCCATCTTCTCTTCATCGGCGGGGGAGAGCCGCACGGTGAAGGAGTTGGGGGCGAGGATGCGGTCGCGGCTGACGACGGCGGCGTTCTTGTCGAGTTCGGAGCGCAGCGCCGACGCGATCTCGACAGGCTGAATTCCGCTGCGGAAGGTCTTCGCGAACGCGCTGTTCACAGCGCGTTCGAGACCCTTCTCGAAGCTGTCCAGTAGTCCCACGGGGCTCCTCAGGCAGGCAGACGGTTCGGTACATGCTAATTGCACACGCTGAATGCGCCAT
>NZTV01000086.1 GCA_002703245.1 Microbacterium sp. | reverse complement strand
CGGTGGCGTGGCCGAGCGGCTAGGCACCGGCCTGCAAAGCCGTTTACACGGGTTCGAATCCCGTCGCCACCTCGCATGACAAGTGAACAGCCTTCACAGGCGCGATTGGCGCAGCGGTAGCGCGCTTCCCTGACACGGAAGAGGTCACTGGTTCGATCCCAGTATCGCGCACCACCTGAAACCCCCGGGCCGCCGGGGGTTTTCGCTTTTCCGGCGTGCGTCGCGCGCCGAGCGCTGCGCGTACACTGGCGGTCATGGACCTCCGTCGGCTCGGCACCGTTCGCTCGGTGCGCAGTGCCCGAACGCCGAGCGCCTGAGCGGGCGAGGCGCCACGGGCGCCCGAAGCTGAGCACCGCCGCCCGACGGACCGGTCCGGCCCGGGCGGTAGCCTTGATCCGAGCCACTTTCTGGAGAGTTTCCCTGTGACTGACGTTGCCCCTCCGTCGGACGTGTCCTATCCCGCCGACGGCTTCGCGCTGTTCCCCGATCGTTCCATCGTCGCCATGCGCGTCAACGGCGAACTGAAAGACCTCGCCGCGACCGTCGAGCGCACCGATGACGTCGAGCCGGTGGCGGTGTCCAGCCCCGACGGACTCGACATCCTGCGCCACTCGACGGCGCACGTGCTCGCCCAGGCCGTGCAGCGGATCCGCCCGCAGGCGAATCTCGGCATCGGTCCGCCGATCACCGACGGCTTCTATTACGACTTCGGTGTCGACGAGGCGTTCACCCCCGAGGACCTCAAGGCCATCACCAAGGAGATGCAACGCATCATCCGTGAAGGTCAGCGCTTCACCCGTCGCGAGGTCTCCGACGCCGACGCGCGCGTCGAGCTGGTCGACGAGCCCTTCAAACTCGAGCTGATCGATCTCAAGGGCGGCACCGCGGCCGGTGGAGAAGCCGCCGAGGGCGCCGCCGTCGAGGTGGGCGCCGGTGGGCTGACCATCTACGACAACGTCGACCGCGAGGGGCAGACGGTCTGGAAGGACCTGTGCCGCGGCCCGCACGTGCCCAACACCCGCATGATCGGCAACGGCTGGGCGCTGCAACGGGTCGCCGGCGCGTATTGGCGGGGGAGCGAGAAGAACCCCCAGCTGCAGCGCATCTACGGCACGGCGTGGCCGACGAAGGACGAGCTGCGCGCGTACCAGGCCCGCCTGGAGGAGGCCGCGAAGCGGGACCACCGCAAGCTCGGGAAGGAGCTGGACCTCTTCTCCTTCCCGGAGGAGATCGGTCCCGGCCTGTCCGTTTTCCACCCCAAGGGCGGAATCATCCGCTACGAGATCGAGCGGTACATGCGCGAGCGTCTGCTCGCGAACGGGTACGAGGTCGTCAACACCCCGCACATCACCAAGGGTGACCTGTTCATGACCAGCGGTCACCTGCAGTGGTACGCCGAGGGGATGTACCCCCCGATGCAGCTCGACGAGGTCGTGGACGACGGGGGGAACGTCACCCGTCAGGGGCAGGACTACTACCTCAAGCCCATGAACTGCCCGTTCCACAATCTGATCTTCCGTTCCCGCGGGCGCAGCTACCGAGAGTTGCCGTTGCGGCTGAGTGAGTTCGGGAGCGTCTACCGCTACGAGAAGAGTGGCACGCTGGCGGGCCTGACCCGTGTGCGCGGCATGACGCAGGACGACACCCACATCTACGTCACCGAGGACCAGGTGGAAGGCGAGCTCGTCCACAGTCTCCAGTTCGTGCTGGAGACGCTGCGCGACTACGGCCTGAACGACTTCTATCTGGAACTGTCCACGAAGGAGCCCGGCAACGCCAAGTTCCTCGGCGACGACGCGCTGTGGGAATCGGCAACCGAGACCCTGCGCCGCGTCGCGGAAGGCTCGGGCCTCGAGCTGGTCCCCGATCCCGGTGGCGCGGCCTTCTACGGCCCCAAGATCTCCGTCCAGGCCCGTGATGCGATCGGTCGGACCTGGCAGATGTCGACGATCCAGCTCGACTTCAACCAGCCCGAGCGGTTCGAGTTGGAGTACACCGGATCGGACGGTGAGAAGCACCGCCCCATCATGATCCACCGCGCGTTGTTCGGTTCGATCGAGCGCTTCTTCGCGATCCTCCTCGAGCACTACGCAGGCGCGTTCCCGGTGTGGCTGGCCCCCGTACAGGTGGTGGGTATCCCCGTGGCCGAGGAGTACGCCGACCACCTCCAGGGGGTCATCGACCGCCTCAAGGCCGCCGGGGTCCGTGCCGAGGTCGACCGTTCCGACGACCGCATGCAGAAGAAGATCCGCACCCACACGGCGCAGAAGATCCCGTTCCAGCTCATCGCCGGCGAGCAGGACCGTGACGCCGGCGCGGTGTCGTTCCGATTCCGCGACGGCAGCCAGCAGAACGCCGTGCCGATGGAGGAAGCCGTCGACCGGATCCTCGCGGCGATCCGGGGCAAGGCGTTGATCGACACCGCCGAGGACTTCGCGTGAACGACGCCGACGAGCCGGCGGACGTCGTCGACGCGGCCTCGTTCGCCGGCGTTCCGGATGCGTTCCAGCGGCTGTGGACCCCGCACCGGATGGCCTACATCCAGGCGGGCCCGCAGGTGCTCCGCGACGAGTGCCCGTTCTGTGCGGCGCCCGACAAGAGCGACGAGGACGGGTTGATCGTGGCACGGGGCGAGACGGCGTACGTGCTCCTGAACCTCTTCCCCTACAATTCCGGACACCTGCTGGTATGCCCGTTCCGGCATGTGGCGACCTACGACCAGGCCACGCCCGAAGAAGTCGCCGAGATCGGCGAGCTCACGCAGATCGGCATGCGCGTTCTGCGTGAGGTGGGCCGCTGCGACGGGTTCAACCTCGGGATGAACCAGGGCGCGGTTGCGGGCGCCGGCGTCGACGAGCACCTGCACCAGCACATCGTGCCGCGCTGGCGTGCCGACGCGAACTTCTTCCCGATCATCGGCCGCACCAAGGCGTTGCCGCAGCTGCTCGGCGAGGTGCGCGAGGCGGTCAGCGCCGCCTGGCCGTGATCCCGATCAACGGACCCGCTGCACGTCGAACTGCATCTGCGGGTCGGCGTAGTGCTCCTGCGCCTGGATGAGCTGGAGCTCCCGCTGACCTGACTCGTGTGTCATCGACAACAGGGCGAACACGCTCGAGGTGGTGCGCGCGAGCGCATCGGCCGCGTCGCCGGTGCGCCGCAGGTGGGCGGTGAACAGCGCGGCGGTGACGTCGCCGGAACCATTGGCCTTCATGGGGATACGCGGAGTCTGCACGATCCACGCGCCGTCGTCGGTGACCGCCATCATCTCGATCGTCCCCTCGGGCCGGTCGGGACGCTCCACACTGGTGACCAGCACGGTACGCGGCCCCATCGCGCGCGCGGCGTCGGCCGCGGCCAGGGTGGATTCCAGATCGCTCGGCTCGGTGCCGGTGAGGAAGCCGAGTTCGAACTGATTCGGCGTGATGATGTCGGCCGCAGGCACCACCCGCTCGCGCAGCAGCACCGGGATGGCCGGGGCGACGAAGCACCCGCTCTTGGCGTTTCCCATGACGGGGTCGCAGGCGTAGACGGCCGACGGGTTGGCTGCTTTGACCTGCTCCACGGTCTCGAGGATGACGTCTGCGATGCCTTCGCCGCCCTGATATCCGGAGAGCACGACATCGATGTCGCCGAAGGCGCCCCGCTCCTGAACGCCGCGGATCACTTCCCGCACGTCGTCCGGACTGATCATCGGACCACGCCACTGTCCGTAGCCGGTGTGATTGGAGAAGGTGACGGTGTACACCGGCAACACCTCCACACCGATGCGCTGGAGCGGGAAGACGGCGGCGGAGTTGCCGACGTGGCCGTACGCGACCGCGGACTGGATGGAGAGGATCTTCACGGCTCCGATCATGCCACCCCCGTCTCGCGAACCCGCACCGTACGCACCGCGTCGCCGACGTCGGATGCCAGCAGAGCGAGGTCCGCGTCGTCGAGATCGTGCACGGTCAGGCGCAGCCGCCGCGAGGGGGCCGCGCCCGCCTCGACGGCGAAGTCGTCGCCGGCGCGGGCGAGCCAACCGCGCCGCATCAACTGTGTGACGACCGCTTCGGCCGAGCACTCCACATCCACCCACAGGTTCAGCCCGTCGGGCACGGTGGCGGTGATGTCGCGCGCGTTCAGCAGGTGCACGAAGGCCGTGTTGCGTGCCGCGTAGTGTGCCGCCGCCTCCCCGATCCGCGTGCGCACCTGTGGGTCGGTCATGAGGGCGTGCACAAGGCGCTGAAGCAAGTGGCTGACCCACGTCGTCCCCGGCGTCAGCCGCATCGCCAGTCCCGCCGCGGTCTCGGGGTCGGAGGAGGTGACCGCGAGGCACATGTCCGGTCCGAGGAACTTCGACACCGACCGCACCAACGCCCAGCGTCGGTGGCCGACGGGGACGACCGAGTGGAACGGGCGGGTCGAGAGCATCGAGAAGTGGTCGTCCTCGATGACCAGCACGTACGGGTGCTCGGCGAGCACATCACGCAACGCGCGGGCGCGCGGCGCGCTCAGACTCGCGCCGGAGGGGTTCTGGGCCCGCGGGGTGCAGACGACGGCGCGTACGCCGTGGGTCAATGCGTTCCGCAGCCCCGCCACGGTCATACCCTCGTTGTCGCACGGAATCGCGACGGGCCGGTATCCACCCACCTGCACGGTGTGCTTGCTCGTGAGGAAACACGGATCCTCGAGGCCGACGGCGTCTTCGCGAGTGAGCGCCTGGGCCAGGAGACGCTCGACCGCGTCGGCGGCTCCGCTGGTCACGGTCAGCCGGCCCGCGGAGGCGTTGGTCGCGTCGGACATCCACGCCGTCGCCCACGATCGCAACCCCGGATCGATGACCGGCTCGCCGTAGAGCACCGGGTGCCCGCCCGCGCGTGCGAGCGCATCGGACGCGTCCGGGATCAGCGCGGGGTCGGGATTGCCCGTCCCGACGTCTCGGAGCGCGCTGTCGGTGGCGTACCCCTCCTGCGCGACGACAGTGTGAGCCGCGACACGGGTGCCACCGCGTCCGCGGGAGACCACCAGTCCCGACCCGGCGAGATGCCGGTATGCGGCCACAACGGTGTTGCGGTTCACGCCGAGCGACTCCGCGAGCGCTCGCACGGAAGGGAGCGCGTCCCCGGGTTGCAAGATCCCGCGGTCGATCCCGGCGCGGACGCTCTCGGCGATCTCGGAGGCCGTCGTGCCTTCGATGTGTCGGTGCATGACATCGATCCTCTCGCGTCGACGGAGACGACGGGGTCGATGCTATCGTTTGGCCTAGATCATTTCTCGCTATTGTCTGAGCCGCACATGCGGCCCGCCGAAGGGACACCCGTGACCACGAACGCCACCGGATCCGATCGCGTCAAGCGCGGACTCGCGGAGATGTTGAAGGGTGGCGTCATCATGGACGTCGTCACCGCGGACCAGGCCAAGATCGCCGAGGACGCCGGCGCTGTCGCCGTGATGGCGCTCGAGCGTGTGCCGGCCGACATCCGCGCCCAGGGGGGCGTGGCGCGGATGAGCGACCCGGACCTGATCGACGACATCATCGCCTCGGTGTCGATCCCCGTCATGGCCAAAGCCCGCATCGGCCACTTCGTCGAAGCGCAGGTGCTCCAGCAGCTGGGCGTGGACTACATCGACGAATCCGAGGTGCTTTCGCCCGCCGACTACGTCAACCACATCGACAAGTGGGGGTACACCGTCCCCTTCGTGTGCGGCGCGACCAACCTGGGTGAGGCACTGCGGCGCATCAACGAAGGCGCCGCGATGATCCGGTCCAAGGGCGAGGCCGGCACCGGGGACGTGTCGGAGGCGACCAAGCACATCCGGAAGATCACCGGCGAGATCAACGCCCTCCGCTCGATGAGCCGCGACGAACTGTACGTGGCCGCCAAGGAGCTGCAGGCGCCCTACGAGCTGGTGGCCGAGGTCGCCGAAACCGGCAGGCTTCCGGTGGTCCTGTTCGTCGCCGGGGGAGTGGCGACCCCGGCCGACGCGGCGATGATGATGCAGATGGGTGCCGACGGTGTGTTCGTCGGTTCCGGCATCTTCAAGTCGGGAAACCCAGCCGAGCGCGCCGCCGCGATCGTCAAGGCGACCACCTTCTACGACGACCCCAAGGTGATCGCCGATGTCTCGCGTGGCCTCGGGGATGCGATGGTCGGCATCAACGTCGCCGACCTGCCCGCCCCCCACCGCCTCGCCGAGCGTGGCTGGTAGCCCGCGGATCGGCGTCCTCGCCCTACAGGGGGACGTCCGCGAGCACGTGCGGACGCTGCGCAGCCTCGGCGCCGATACGGCGCCGGTCCGTCGGGCGGAGGACCTGGCCGACGTGGACGGTGTGGTGCTGCCGGGGGGAGAATCCAGCGTCATCGACAAGTTGGCGCGCTCGTTCGGGCTCGCGGAGCCCCTCACCGAGTCGATCCGCGCCGGTCTGCCGGTCTACGGGACTTGCGCGGGACTGATCCTGCTCGCGGACCGGCTCAAGGGCGGCATCGTCGGTCAGCGCACCTTCGGCGGAATCGATGTCACGGTGCGTCGCAACGCCTTCGGCGGCCAGGCGGAGTCTTTCGAGACGGCACTGGTGGTGCCGGCTCTGGGCGGCCCGCCGGTCGAGGCGACCTTCATCCGTGCCCCGCTCGTGGTCGAGACCGGCCCCGACGTGGAGGTCCTCGCCACCCTCGGCGACGGCGGCGTCGTCGCCGTCCGCCACGGCAACGCCATCGGCACCGCCTTCCATCCGGAGGTCACCGGGGAGAGGCGTTTCCACGAGCTTTTCCTCGCGATCGTCGACGCCGCGTGACCGAGCGGGAAGGCGTGATCGCCGACCCTCGATAGACTGTCCGGCATGTCCGGTCACTCCAAATGGGCGACGACGAAGCACAAGAAGGCCGTCATCGACGCCCGTCGCGCCAAGTCGTTCGCCAAGCTCATCAAGAACATCGAGGTCGCCGCCAAGATCGGCGGCGCCGACCTCGCAGGCAACCCGACGCTGTATGACGCCGTGCAGAAGGCGAAGAAGACGTCGGTCCCCAACGACAACATCGACCGCGCCATCAAGCGCGGCGCGGGCATCGGCGGCGAGGCCGTCGAGTACCAGACGATCGTGTACGAAGCGTACGGCCCCAACGGGGTCGCCCTCATGGTCGAGTGTCTGACCGACAACAAGAACCGTGCCGCCGCAGAAGTGCGAACGGCCCTCAACCGCAACAACGGGACCCTCGCCGACCCCGGCAGCGTGGCCTACAACTTCACGCGCAAAGGCGTCATCGTGGTCTCGGGTGAGGGAACGACCGAGGACGACGTCATGCTCGCCGTCCTGGACGCGGGAGCCGAGGAGGTCGAACCCCACGCGAAGGGCTTCGAGGTGCTCACCGACGCCTCTGAAGTCGTGAAGGTCCGCACGGCACTCCAGGACGCCGGCATCGACTACGAGTCCGCCGATGTGGAGTTCGTGCCCAACCTCAAGGTGGAGGTCGACGCCGACACCGCGCGCAAGATCTTCCGCCTCATCGATGCTCTCGAGGACAGCGACGACGTGCAGAACGTGTTCAGCAACGTCGATCTCACCCCAGATGTGCAGGCTGAGCTGGAGGAAGACGAGGACGAGTGACGGTGACCGGGCGCGCCTGGGCCCGGCTCCGGTCCGGCTCGCCTAGCGTGAGTACGTGACCCTCCGCGTCCTCGGCATCGACCCCGGCCTGACCCGTTGCGGTGTGGGCGTCGTCGATGTGGCGCCCGACCGCTCCGCATCGCTCGTGCACGTCGGAGTGATCCGTTCGGGAGCCGACGAGGCCATCGAGGTGCGCCTGGCGGCCGTCGCGCGCGGCATCCGCGAGGTGATCGGTGCGCATGCGCCGTCCGTGGTCGCCGTGGAGCGGGTGTTCGCCCAGCAGAACCGCAGCACGGTGATGGGCACCGCCCAAGCCAGTGGGGTGGCGCTGCTCCTGGCCGCCGAAAGCGGCCTCCCCGCCGCCACCCACACCCCGAGTGAGGTCAAGGCGGCCATCACCGGGTACGGCGCGGCGGACAAGCGTCAGGTGCAGACGATGGTGGCGCGCATCCTGCGGCTGGAGGAGCTTCCCCGTCCCGCGGACGCCGCCGACGCCCTGGCCTTGGCGTTGTGTCATGCGTGGCGAGGCGCACCGGCGACCTCCGCCACGAGCACCGGGCGTGCGCTCACGCCCGCGCAACGCGCGTGGGTGCAGGCCGAACGCGCCAGCCGCCGGTAGCGTGTCGCTCGAACATACCTCCGAAGCGCCCGCTTAGGCTGTCGACATGATCTCCTCTCTGCGCGGTCGCGTGCTGCACACCGAACCGGACAGCGTCGTGGTCGAGGTCGGCGGCGTCGGCTTCACCGTCGCCGTCACGCCGCAGGTCGTGCGCACCGCGCACCTGGGCGAAGAGCTCCGGCTCCACACCTCGCTGATCGTCCGTGAGGACGCGCTGTCGTTGTTCGGGTTCACCGAACGCGAGGAGCTCGCCGTCTTCAGCCAACTCCTCGGCGTCACCGGGGTGGGGCCGAAGTCGGCGCTCGGCGTGCTGGCCACCCTCACCGTTCCGCAGATCGCGGACGCCGTCACCGGCGATGACGACGCCCCGTTCCGTCGCGTGTCGGGCATCGGACCGAAGACGGCGAAACTGATCGTGGTCCAACTCGCCGGCAAGCTCGCGCCCTCCAAACCTGCACCGGGCGCCTCGACACAGGTCACGCAGGCCGATGTCCCCGCGCAGGTGGTCGAGGCGCTCGTCGGACTCGGCTGGCCGGAACGCCTCGCCGCCGAAACGACCGCCGCGGTCGCCGCAGACGCCTCGACCGAGGTGGCCGCGACCGTGGGTGGTCTGCTGCGCGCCGCACTGGCCCAGCTGGGGCCGGCGCGCAAGGAGCGCCTGAATGGATGACGTGACCGATCCGAACGTCGTGGACGCGCAGGTGGCGGACGACTCGGAGCTGGCGATCGAAGGGGCCCTGCGCCCCTCGTCGCTGGGTGAGTTCATCGGGCAGCACAAAGTGCGCGGTCAGCTCCAGCTCCTCCTCGACGCCGCCCGGATGCAGCAGCGCCCGGCCGACCACATCCTGCTCGCCGGGCCTCCCGGGTTGGGCAAGACGACGCTTGCGATGATCGTCGCGCACGAGAGTGGCCGGACCCTCCGTCTCTCGAGCGGCCCGGCCATCCAGCACGCCGGCGAGCTTGCCGCCCTGCTGTCCAGTCTGGTCCCCGGCGAAGTGCTCTTCATCGACGAGATCCATCGCATGGCGCGCTCGGCGGAAGAGATGCTCTACCTCGCGATGGAGGACTTCCGCATCGACATCATGGTCGGCAAGGGCGCCGGGGCGACGAGTATCCCGCTGGATCTCGCGCCGTTCACCCTCGTGGGCGCGACGACCCGTTCGGGGCTGCTTCCCAACCCCCTGCGCGACCGATTCGGATTCACCGCCCACCTCGAGTTCTACGACCCCGAAGAGCTGGAGGCGGTCGTGGCACGCTCGGCCGACCGACTCGAAGTCTTCCTCCCCCCGGCGGCACGTGCCGAGATCGCTCGGCGGTCACGGGGTACACCCCGCATCGCAAACCGGCTTCTGCGTCGCGTACGCGACTACCTCGTCGTGCACGGCCGGGGCACAGAGGCCGCCGTGGCCGACGTGAGCGCCGCCCTCGACCTCTACGACGTCGACTCGATCGGTCTCGACCGCCTCGACCGTGCCGTGTTGGAGGCGGTCGTCCGGCGCTTTCGCGGGGGTCCGGTCGGGCTGAACACCCTCGCGGTGACGGTCGGCGAGGAGGCCGAGACCATCGAGTCGGTCGTCGAGCCCTACCTGGTGCGCATCGGGTTCATGGGCCGCACCCCCCGGGGCCGTATCGCGACGCCGGAGGCGTACACCCACCTCGGGGTCCCCCATGCGGAGGCGGCCCTGAGATTCGATGACCTATAATCTCTGGAGGCTTCGGCCCACCCCACCCTGAATGAACCGCGCGTCCGCGCGCGCGATCGAAAGGCATCGCCTCGCCCATGGACTTCGCGCTCTTCTTCTCCAACTACGGCCTGATCATCCTTCTGATCCTGCTGCTCGTCTTCATGTTCTGGAGCTCGCGCCGCCGGATGCAGAAGCAGAAGCTCGAGCAGGAGGAGAAGGCCCGTCAGACCGTTCCGGGCGCGGAAGTGCTGTTGCAGGGAGGCCTGTACGGGACAATCATCGAGTTCGACGGTGAGAACCTCGACCAGCCCGCGATCGTCGCCATCGCCCCGGGTGTCGAGATCAAGGTCCACAGTCAGGCCATCCTGCGCGTGGTGAGCCCGACCGAAGGCGTGGTCACCGAAGACGAGTTCCTCGAGGCGGAGGTCAGCCAGGAGGAGTACGCCGCCGGCGTCGCCGACGGCGAGATCTCGTCGCTCAGCGACGACGCCCGCGAGGCCCACGAGAACGAGGCCCGCGAGAACGACGACAAGAGCAAGCCCGACGCCTGAGCCGGCGTCGGCCCGCTCCGAAGAAAGCTGATCCTCCGTGGCGACACCCACCCCCGTCCGGCACGCCTGGCGTGCACTGATCGGACTGCTGGTCATCACCGGCGTCCTGTTCGGCATCAACGCGCTCGGCGTCTACGTGTTCAAGGAGAGCTCCTGGGCGCCTGAGCTGGCACTGGACCTGCAGGGCGGAACGCAGATCATCCTCGAAGCGCAGACGGAGGATGGGGTGACCCCGTCCGACGAGCAGATGCAGCAGGCGGTGACCATCATCCGTCAGCGCGTCGACGCCTCCGGTGTGGGCGAGGCCGATGTCACCACCGAGGGCGGCACGAACATCGTCGTCCAGATCCCCGGTGAGGCCGACGAACAGACCCGTGAGCGTATCGAGGCCTCCGCGCAGCTTCAGCTGCGCGCCGTCCTGTACGCGGGCTCCGCGCCGAACACCTACATCGGTGAGGACGGCAACGCCACGCCGTACCCCACCCCCGATCCCACGCTCGAGGCGACGCCGACGATCGAGCCCACGGACGGCAGCGACACCAACTGGATCACCCCGGCCCTGCAGGCCGAGTTCCTCGCGTACGACTGCACGGATCCCGCGAACGACCCGGCTGCCGCGCCCGCGGATGAGCCGCTGATCACGTGCGACGCGGACAACACCGTCAAGTACATCCTCGGGCCCGTCGAACTCGACGGCTCCTCGATCGACGACGCCAGCTCGGGTCTCGAGCAGACGACCAACCGGTGGGCGGTCAACCTCGAGTTCGACGACGAGGGCACCCGCGTCTTCGGTGAGATCAGCCAGCGGCTGTACGGGGCCACCTCGCCCCTGGACCAGTTCGCGTTCGTCCTCGATGGGTATGTGCTCACCGCGCCGCAGATGAACTCGATCATCCTCGGCGGCAACCCCAGTATCACGGGCGATTTCACGCAGGAGAGCGCGCAGGTCCTCGCCGACCAGCTCAAGTACGGCGCCCTGCCGCTGAGCTTCGAGGTGGTCAGTTCCGACACGATCTCGGCGACCCTCGGCACCCAGCAGCTGCAGGCGGGCCTGATCGCCGGACTCATCGGACTGGCCCTGGTCGCGCTGTACTCGCTCCTGGTCTACCGCACCCTCGGGTTCGTGATCATCGCGTCGCTTGCGGTCATGGCGGTGCTCACCTACATCATGCTGGCGATCCTCGCGTGGCGGATGGGCTTCCGCCTCTCGCTGGCCGGCGTCGCAGGCCTCATCGTCGCGATCGGGTTCACGGCCGACTCGTTCATCGTGTACTTCGAACGCATCCGTGACGAACTCCGCGACGGGAAGTCCATCACCACGGCCGTAGAGGACGGATGGTCCCGGGCCAAGCGGACGATCTACATCTCGAAGTCGATCAACATCCTCGCCGCGGTCGTGCTGTACGTGCTGGCCGACGCGACCGTCAAGGGCTTCGCGTTCACCCTCGGGCTGACCACGGCCATCGACATCTTGATCTTCATCCTCTTCACCCACCCGGTCATGCAGCTGCTGGCGCGGACGAGGTTCTTCGGGTCGGGGCACCCCCTGTCGGGGATGGACCCGGCCGCGCTCGGGGCCGTCTACCGCGGTCGTGCCGAATTCCGCGCGCCCGTGGCCGCCGGCGGACGCGGGGCCGCGGCCAAGCGTGCGGAGCGTTCGCGGCACGAGGCGGAGAAGCGCCAGACCATCGCCGAACGCAAGCGAGCCGAGCTGGCCGCGGCCGACTCTTCGCCGGCCACGATCTCGAAGGAGGGAGACGACTGATGCGCTCCATGAGCCAGCTCGGCAACGATCTGTACACCGGCAAGACCTCCTTCCCCTTCGTGGGACGACGGCGGCTGTGGTTCATCATCGCCGCAATCCTCGTGATCGGCTCCGCGTTGGTGCCGCTGCTGCGGCCCATCCAGTTCTCCATCGAATTCACCGGTGGCTCGCAGTTCACGGTCTCGAGCCTGTCGTCGCCGGACCAGTCGTTGGCCGGCGAAGCCGTCCAGGAGGTCGTTCCCGATGCGACGGTGAAGGTCACAACCGTCGGCGACAGCGCGGTGCGGGTCCAGACCGACCAGATGACCGACGACGAGACCCGAGAGGTCGCCACGTCGCTCGCGGCGGCGTACGAGGTCCCCGAGGCCGAGGTCACCACGTCGTTCATCGGACCCAGCTGGGGGCAGGATGTGACCCGGCAGTCCCTGTGGGGCCTGGCGATCTTCCTGGCCCTCACCTTCCTCATCCTCGCGCTGTACTTCCGGACGTGGAAGATGTCGGCGGCAGCCATCCTCGGATTGGTCGACGTGCTCGTGATCACCGTCGGGATCTACGCCCTGGCCGGTTTCGAGATCTCTCCGGCCGCCGTGATCGGCTTCCTCACTATCCTGGCGTACTCGCTCTACGACACCACCGTCGTGTTCGACAAGATCCGCGAGAACACGACCGAGGATGGCGAGATATCCGGCCGTACCTTCGGCGAATCGGTCAACCTGGCCGTCAACCAGACTCTCGTGCGCTCGATCAACACGACGGTCGTGGCGATCCTTCCGGTCGGCGCGATCCTCTTCATCGGACCGTGGCTCGGCGCGGAGACGCTCAGCGACATCTCGCTGTCGATCTTCGTCGGCATCATCGTCGCCGCCTATTCGACACTGTTCGTGGCCGCGCCGTTGTACTCGCTGTTCCGTGAGAGCGAGCCCGGGATCAAGGCCCGCGACGAGCGGGTGCGGGAGGCGCGGGCTCTCGCGAGCGCTCCGGCCGACGCGTGAGTGGCGCCCGCGGGCGTAGGATGAGGGCAATCGTCGCGGGGGAGGAGGACCGATGACCGAAGCCGCCCCTCCGGCGCAGTCATCGCTTCGGCGGCTCGTGCCGCGCATCTTCTCGCGCGCGGCCCGACGTGATGACGTCGAGACCCTCATCAGGACGGTTCGCACACACCACCCGAAGAGCGACCTCACCGTCATCGAGAAGGCCTACGGGGTCGCCGATGCGGCGCACGCGGGACAGAAACGACAAAGCGGCGAGCCGTACATCACCCACCCGCTCGCGGTGGCACAGATCCTCGCCGAACTCGGACTCGGGCCCAAAGCGATCGCAGCGGCGCTGCTGCATGACACGGTCGAAGACACCGGATACCCGCTTGACACGTTGAACGCCGAATTCGGCGATGAGGTCTCGATGCTGGTCGACGGCGTCACGAAGCTCGACAAGGTCAAGTACGGCGAGAGCGCCCAGGCCGAGACGGTCCGCAAGATGATCGTGGCGATGTCCAAAGACATCCGTGTGCTGGTCATCAAGCTCGCCGACCGCCTGCACAATGCGCGCACGTGGGGTTTCGTCCCGCCGCACAAGGCGGCCAAGAAGGCGACCGAGACGCTCGAGATCTACGCCCCGCTGGCTCATCGTCTGGGAATCCAGACCATCAAATCCGAGCTCGAGGATCTGTCGTTCGCCGTGCTGCACCCCAAGCTCTACGCCGAGATCGACAGTCTCGTCAAGCAACGCACTCCGCAGCGCGAGCAGTACGTGCAGAACGTCATCGGCGCCGTGGAGTCGGACCTGCGCGATCTGCGCATCCGCGGGCGGGTGATGGGACGGCCGAAGCAGCTCTACTCCGTGTACCAGAAGATGGTCGTGCGCGGTCGTGAGTTCGACGACATCTACGACCTCATCGGCATCCGGGTCCTCGTCGGAAGCGTGCGCGACTGCTATGCCGTCCTCGGCGCCATCCACGCGCGGTGGACCCCTCTGCCCGGCCGGTTCAAGGATTACATCGCGACCCCCAAGTTCAACCTCTACCAGTCGTTGCACACCACCGTCATCGGCCCGGGCGGTCGCACGGTCGAGATTCAGATCCGCACGCACGAGATGCATCAACAGGCCGAATACGGCGTGGCGGCGCACTGGAAGTACAAGGAGCAGATGGCCGGCGGTAAGTCCGACGGCAAAGCCGTCGACGCCGACATGGCCTGGCTCGCGCACATCTCCGACTGGCAGGCCGAGACCGCCGACCCCGGCGAGTTCCTCGACTCGCTACGGTTCGAGATCGGTGCGAAAGAGGTCTACGTGTTCACGCCCAAGGGGCGTGTGATCGGGCTCGCCTCCGGCGCGACGACCGTCGACTTCGCATATGCGGTCCACACCGAGATCGGTCATCGCACCATGGGGGCCAAGGTCAACGGCCGTCTCGTGCCGCTGGACACCGAGCTGACCAGTGGTGACGTCGTCGAGGTGTTCACCTCGAAGAATCCCGACGCCGGTCCCAGTCAGGACTGGCTCGGTTTCGTCAAGAGCACGCGGGCGCGCAACAAGATCCGGGGCTGGTTCACCAAGGAACGGCGCGAAGAGGCGATCGAACAGGGCAAGGAGTCCATCGCCCGCGCGATGCGGCGTCAGAATCTGCCGCTGCAGCGGCTCATGAACCAGGACTCCTTCACCGAGGTCGCTCAGCAGCTGCGCTATGAGGACGTCTCCGCGCTGTACGCCGCGGTCGGTGAAGGCCATGTGTCCACGCAGTCCGTCATCGAGAAGGTGACGGCCTTGGTCGCGGCGGAGGAGACCGCCACCGGCCCGATCGACATCCCGCTCGTGGGCAGGTCGCGGCCGCCGCGCGCAGGAGATTCCGGAGTGCTCGTACGGGGCGCGCCGGACATCCTCGTCAAGCTCGCGAAATGCTGCACGCCGGTACCGGGCGATGAGATCGTCGGGTTCATCACGCGGGGCAGCGGGGTCTCGGTCCACCGTGCGGACTGCACCAACGTGAAGTCACTGATGCAGGACCCTGAGCGCCTCATCGAGGTCGAGTGGGGCGCGACCGGCAAGAGCGTGTTCCTGGTGCAGATCCAGGTGGAAGCGCTGGATCGTTCGGGGTTGCTCAGCGACGTGACGCGGGTGCTGAGCGAGCACCACGTGAACATCCTCTCGGCGTCCGTGTCGACTTCCAACGACCGGCTGGCGATCAGCAAGTTCGTGTTCGAGATGGGTGACATCGTCCACCTCGACCGCGTATTGAACGCGGTGCGGCGCATCGATGCCGTGTATGACGTCTACCGCGTCACGTCGTCGTGATGGCGGCGAGTCCGGTGAGCAGCGCGAGCGCCGCGCGTCGGTGAGGAAGTCGCTCGCGCGCGTTCACCCATTTCAGCGCGCGCTCAGCCGAGCCGGGGACGACCCGGGCGAGCGCGCGGGCCGCGATACGATGATGCTCGTCGCCGCTGCGCGCGAGATCGACGAGGGTGCGATGCGGGCGGGTGACCCACACGCCGCCGATGCGTTCTCTGTCCGCGTCGGGGACGGCGCGGTCGTGCAGCACGATACGGCGGTCGATGACGTGATGCATCCGCACCTGTTCGGTGCGACACACGGCGTGCCTGCCCGGAGGGCGGTCACCGGCGCCGTGCACCCAGGCCGCCGAGAGGTGGCTGACGGTGAACACCGGCGGTGCGAGGTCACGCAATGATCGCGCGCGGAGTTCGGCCGTCTCCACGGCATCCGACGGCATCCATGCCTCGCCGACCTCGATCACATCGCCGTCCAGCCGTGCGGCGCACAGCTCGGCCTCCGACAGTTCATGACCGGCGAAGTAAAGGAATCGTGGGCCCACCCCGCCAGTGTGTCGCGCACGGCCCGCTCAGCGCATGGCCGGAGCTCGATCTGTGGAGGAGAAGATCAGCCTCCGAGTGCCCGTAGCCATGCGCGGCGCGCGTCGAGCGCGTCCTTGGCCGCCGCGATCTTGCGGGCGTCGCCCCCGGCCTCAGCGGCGGCCAGGTCCTCTTCGAGCTTGGCGATGGCGTCATGGAGCTGACGGGTCATGTCATTGGCGCGCGCCTTGGTTTCGGGGTTGTTCCGCTTCCAGTCGGCGTCTTCGCGCGCCCGCACACCCTGCTCGATCTTGCGGAGGTCGTCA
This sequence comes from Microbacterium sp., assembly GCA_002703245.1. Lineage (GTDB taxonomy): Bacteria > Actinomycetota > Actinomycetes > Actinomycetales > Microbacteriaceae > Microbacterium > Microbacterium aquimaris. The sequence goes on along the minus strand of NZTV01000086.1, from coordinate 3,200 downwards.
TCGAGGGCGCGCTCGGCCTCGCGCGGATGGATACGCCCGATCTCGTCCCACTGACGCTGGATGCTCGTCAGCAACGCGCGAGCCTTCGACAGATCAGGCTCGTCGGCGATGGGGGCGGCCTGTTGGAGGAGTTCCTTCTTCGCGTCGATCTTCTCCTTCGACGCCTCGGCATCGGCGGCGGCCCGCTCGGTCCGCGCCTGGAACAGGGCGTCGCCGGCGGCCTTGAAGCGAGCCCACAGGGCGTCATCGGCCTTCTTGCCGGCGCGCCCTGCCGCCTTCCACTCGTCCAGGAGCGCCCGGTACGCCGGGATGCCGTCCTCTCCTTGCGGGGCGAGGGCCTCGGCACGTTCGACGAGACGGTTCTTTCGCTGGCGGACGACTTTGTGCGCCTCGTCGAGCTGCGAGTAGAACTCGCGCCGGTGCTTGTCGACGGTCGAACGCGCGTCGCGGAACCGCTTCCATAGTTGCTGTCCCGCGGCCTTGGGCAGGCGAGCGCCGTTCTGCTGGTGCTGCTGCCACTGGTCGAAGAGGGAAGACATCTCGGCGGACGCCTGCTTCCACTGCACGGTCTGCGGGTCCCGCGCGGCGAGGGCCTCGGCCTGCTCGACGATGGCCGTGCGTTCGGCGACGGCCTCCTCGACGGCCTGCTTGGCCGCGGCGGCCTCACTCTCGCTGGCGGCGCTGAGCGCGGAGACGAGGTTCTGCAAGCGCGCGGTGAGCGCCGCCAGGTCACCGACGGCTGCGGCGCCGTCGACCTTGATCATGACGGCGGCGGCCGCGGCACGCAGGTCTGAGGCCGACGCACCGCCGCGACGGTGGCGGACCTCGAGAAGCGTGACCTCGCTGGCCAGATCGGCGTACTTCCGCTCGAAGTAGGCCAGGGCCTCCGCGGGGGTCCCGTCCGGGAACTGCCCGACGACACGCCACGTGTCGCCCTCGCGCACCGAGACGGTGCCGTCCTCCTCGACGCGGCCCCAGTCCTCGGCGGCGGCCGTCGGTGCGGCAGCTCCGGCGGGGGTGGCGCCGGCCGGCGGGGCGGGGACGGCGGGCGTGGCCTCCGCGTCGCCGGGGCCGGCGTCGGTGGTCTGGGGGTCGACGGGGGAGTCTGCTGCGGCAGTCACGGATAGCACCTCATCACGGCACAGGGCCGCCTTCGGGGGATGGACGGTGCCAGCCTAGTACGGACGGTGCCCGGTCGAATATGCGCGTCAGGGTGTGGTCGACGGGGTCGGGTCGACGGTCTCGATGTCGGTCGACGTGGGCGTCGGCTCGCTCACAACCGTCTCGGCGGGATCAGGTGTGGGAGCGCCGGGACCGGTGGTGAAGTACACCGTCTGCAGAGCGATCACCCCGGCGAGCACAACCGCGCCGCCGACACCGGCGACGAGGTTGTCGCGGGAACGTCGCCGGACGCGATCGTCGTGGAAGCGTCGGCGGGCCTCGTAGAGTCGCGCGCGCTCACGCTCATCGCGGTTCCTGCGGTCGTTCCTGGCCACCGTTCCTCCTCCCGGCCCGTAGGCCGGGTCGATCCTATCCGGGCACCCCGTCGGCGGCGAACCGATCCGTCCCTCCGCCGGGTGCGCACGTGTCGGCGGCGGCGACTACCCTTTCCGGGATGGCTTCTTCTGCGTTGTTCCAGGGGCAGACGCCGCTGGCCGTGCGTATGCGCCCCACCTCGCTCGACGAGGTCGCCGGCCAGGGCCATCTGCTGCGCAGAGGGTCCCCGCTGGTCGCGTTGGCCGATCCCGACGCCGCCACCGCCGGCTCCAGTTCGGTGATCCTGTGGGGACCGCCGGGCACCGGCAAGACGACGCTCGCCCAGGCGATCGCGCGGTCTTCCGGACGCCGGTTCATCGAGCTGTCCGCCGTCACCGCCGGGGTCAAGGACGTGCGTGAGGTGATGCAGGACGCCCTGACCCAGCGCGATCTGTACGGCCAGTCCACCATCTTGTTCCTCGACGAGATCCATCGCTTCACGAAGGCCCAGCAGGACGCGTTGCTGCCGGGGGTCGAGAACGGATGGGTCGTTCTGATCGCGGCGACGACCGAGAACCCGTCGTTCTCGGTGATCTCGCCCTTGCTGTCGCGTTCCCTCCTGCTGACCCTGAGGCCCCTCACCGACGAGGACCTCGGGCTTCTGGTCGATCGGGCCGTCTCCGACCCGCGCGGTCTCGACGGGACTGTGGGGCTCGCCGACGATGCGCGTGAGTCGCTCATCCGCCTGTCCTCCGGTGATGCCCGTCGCGCGCTGACCGCACTCGAAGCGGCCGCCGTCCTGGCGCGTCCGGCCGCAGACGGCCCCGCCGAGGTCGACGACGCCGGTACCTCTGCTCCGACGATCTCCGCCGAGCACGTCGCCGCAGCGGTCGACCGGGCGCTGCTGCGCTACGACCGGCAGGGCGACGAGCACTACGACGTCATCAGCGCCTTCATCAAGTCGATCCGCGGGTCGGACGCCGACGCGGCCATCCACTACCTCGCGCGCATGATCGAGGCGGGGGAGGACCCACGGTTCATCGCCCGACGCCTGATCATCTCGGCGGCCGAAGACATCGGTCTCGCCGACCCGCAGGCGCTGCCCATCGCGGTCGCCGCCGCCGAAGCCGTCCAGTTCATCGGCATGCCCGAAGGGCGTATCCCCCTCGCGGAGGCGACGGCCTATCTGGCCACCGCCGCCAAGTCCAACGCGGCGTACGTCGCGATCGACAAGGCGATCGCCGACGTGCGGGCCGGTGGATTCGGGCGCGTGCCGGTGCACCTGCGGGACGCGCACTACCCCGGTGCGAAGCGCCTCGGGCACGGCAAGGGATACGTCTACCCGCACGACACAGACGTGGGGGTGGCGCGGCAACAGTACCTCCCGGACGAGATGCGGGGCCGGCGATATTTCGAGCCGACGGCGCGCGGGAACGAGCGCGATCTGCGCGCACGGGTGGACAAGATCCGGCGCATCCTCGACGGCGGCGACGGCACCTGAGCGGCCGGTCGTCCTTCTGATAGACTGGATCGGCTCGAAACGTGAGTTTTCGGGCATCCCCTCTCTTCTTCGACAACCATCCGGCGTGCCCCGGCGTGCAGTCCGGACAGGGCGAGGAGGGGGCGATACGTCCGTGAGCCGCGAGAGACGCGGCCACGTCATCGGAAGGAAGTCTTCGTGGCTACGAAGTCCCAGGACCGCCGCAAGGTCCGCCTGTCGCGCG
>NZTV01000085.1 GCA_002703245.1 Microbacterium sp. | reverse complement strand
GTCCCACCGCCTCGAACGCCGCGGAGTCGGTCCCGCCGACGACGTCGAGCACAGGCGCCCCCTCGGGGCGGTCGGGCGTTGTCGACAGGGCGACCCCCGCGGCGTCGACGAGCGTGAACCCGGCGGGGCCTGCCACCACGCCGATCGGTGTGCGCTCCACGATCCGCACCACGAGCTCGTGGGGCGGCCGCGCCTCGAGGGTGTAGGTCTCGACGAGGGGGAAGGTGACCAAGGCCGCCTTGACGGCACTCTCGTCGACGAGGGGCATGGGGGTGCCGAGCTGCCCTGCCAGTGCCTCCTCGACGGTCGGGGCGTCGAGGGTCTCGGCGCCCACCACGCGGATACTCTCGACCGCGAACAGCGGGGAGTAGGCGGCTCCGAGGCTGACCACCACGAGTGTCCCCAGTGCACCCACCGACCACAGCCACACCGCACGGCGTCGGCGCTGCCGCACGGTGAACCGCCGCATCTCGACCCGCAGCGCGCGGCGTCGCGCCCGCGCCGCACGCCACACACCGCGCCACCCCGTCTGCTCGGGCTCCTCGCCGGTCTCGCCCTCGGGGCGTGGGTCTTCCCCGGAACTGCGACCGGCGACCTCCTCCAGGTCCACGACCGGGGCGAGGGGTTCCGGGGGCGGCGGGTCCACGGGGCGTGCATCGGCCGGATCCGACTCGACACGCGGGATTCGCGAGGCGCCGTCGTCGCGGTTCGGGCGCGGCGGCGGCGGAAGTGGTGACGGCCGGCGCACCGGGTGCTACTCCCCTGCCGCGGCGTCCGTGTCGCCCGCGAGGGCCTGGAGCACCTGCGGGATGATCAGGTGTACGTTTCCGCATCCGAGGGTGATGATGAAATCGCCGTCCCGGGCGACGGCGGCCGTGTGGTCGGCGGCCGCCTGCCAGTCGGCGACGAAGTGCACGCGATCCTGGTCGGCGAACGCCTCCGAGACGAGCGCGCCGGTCACCCCGGCCACCGGGTCCTCCCGCGCACCGTAGACGTCGAGCACGACCGTGTGGTCGGCGAGCGTCTCCAGGACCTCTGCGAACTCCCGGTACATCGCTTGCGTCCGGGAATAGGTGTGGGGCTGGTGGAGCGCGATGATGCGCCCGTCGCCGACGACGGTACGGGCCGCGGACAGGGCGGCCGCGACCTCGGTCGGGTGGTGCGCGTAGTCGTCGAACACACTGACGCCGCGTTCTACGCCGTGCAGTTCGAAGCGACGCACGGTTCCCGAGAACCCTTCGACGGCGCGGACGGCCGACTCGAGCCGCCAATCGAGGCTGAGCAGCACCGCGACCGCCCCGGTGGCGTTGATCGCGTTGTGCGCGCCCGGGATCGGGAGCTGCGCGTCGACACGTTCCCCCGCGTATTCGACGGCGAATGCCACCGGCCCGTCGGTGCGGATGTCGACCAGTCGCACGTCCGCGTCCGGGCTCTCCCCGAAGGTCACGACGGTGTCGTGGGAGATGCGCTCCCGCACACGTCGCGCGCCCCTGTCGTCGGCGGAGATGACGACGGCTTCGCGCGCCCCGTCCGCGAAGCGGGCGAAGGCGTCGTCGAAGGCCTCCGCCGTGCCGTAGTGATCGAGGTGATCGGCGTCGATGTTGGTGATGAGCGCGATGGAGGTCTCGTACAGAAGGAACGTACCGTCCGACTCGTCTGCCTCGATGACGAAGAGATCATCGGCCCCCATGCCGCTGGAGGCGCCCAGCTGCGCGATGACGCCGCCGTTGACGAACGTCGGGTCGTCGCCGAGGTCGCGCAGGGCCGTGACGATCATGCCGGTGGAGGTCGTCTTTCCATGGGCCCCGGCCACCGAGACGAGGCGACGGCCTCCGATGAGCCAATACAGCGCCTGCGATCGGTGGATCACATGCAGTCCGCGCTCCTTCGCGAGGAGGAACTCGGGATTCTCCGGCCAGATGGCACCGGTGTGCACGACGGTGTCGACGTCATCGGCCAGGTTGGCCGCGTCGTGCCCGACATGGACCGTCGCGCCGAGCTCGGCGAGTTCCCGGAGCGCGTCGCTGTCGGCGCGATCCGATCCGGACACTCGGATGCCGCGTTGCAGGAACATCCGCGCCAGCCCCGACATGCCGGAACCGCCGATGCCGATGAAGTGTGCAGCCTCGATCCGCTCGGGGATCGGGAGGGAGAGGTCGGGTCTGATCATGACCCGACAATCCTAGGCCGGGCCGGGCCCCCGGCCCTTCCCGGCGCGCTGGGAGGGTGCTGATTGTGTTGACACGAAGCATCGGCTGCGGCGAGGATGAGCGCCGATGAGATTCACCGTCGACGCCGCCCTCTCCGTCCCGCCGTTCGAGCAGTTGCGCACCCAGATCGTCCACGCGGTTCGGGAAGGAGCCCTCGCCCCGGGGACACGCCTGTCGCCGGTGCGCGCCCTCGCTCAGGAGCTCGGGGTGGCACCCGGCACCGTGGCGCGCGCCTACCGGGAGCTCGAGGCCGCGGGCATCATCGAGACCAAGGGGCGCGCGGGGACCTTCGTCGCCTTGTCGGCCGATCCGGCACGGCGTCGGATCGAGGTCGCCGCAGCGGAGTTCGCCGAACAGGTGCGGGCGGTGCGCATGGATCCCGAGGAGGCCCTGACCGTGGTGACGGACGCGCTGCGACGGTGACCTCTTATGCGTGACCGGCGTGATCGATCATCGCCAAGAGGTTCTCGGTACCGGACCGGGTGCCGACGTGGGTCGCCGCCCGTACCATCGCCTCCCGACGGGAGGCGTCGGCGAGCAGAGGGAGCACCTCGTCGCGAACGCGCTCGGCGGTGAAATCGCCGTCGTCGATCAGGAGCGCCGCCCCCGCCTCGACGGCGGAAGAGGCGTTCAACGCCTGTTCGCCGTTGCCGACCGCGTACGGCACATACACCGCCGGGATCCCCAGCGCGCTGATCTCCGAGACCGTCGCCGCGCCGGCACGCGAGACGATGACATCCGCGAGGGAGAAAGCCAGATCCATCCGGTCGACATAGCGGCGCACCGCGTACCCGTCGACGCCGGGGTCGGCAAGACTCGACCGCTCCCCCGTGACGTGCAGCAACTGCCACCCGGCGCCGACCACGTCGCGCCAAGCGCCACCGTGTCCCTCGCCGAACGCCTCGTTCAGGCGGCGGGCGCCCAGCGACCCGCCGAACACCAGCAGCACCGGGCGATCGGCGTCGAGACCGAAGTGCTCCGCCGCGTCGGAGCGTAGCGCCGCCCGGTCGAGTTCGACGATCTCGCGACGCAACGGCATGCCGACCACGGACCCGCGCCGCAGGGGCGTGCCCTCGAACGCCACGCCGACGCTGGCCGCGCGGCGCGCGCCGAGGAGGTTCGCCAGCCCGGGCTTCGCGTTGGCCTCGTGCACGACGAACGGCACCTTCTCGCGGGAGGCCGCGACGTACGCCGGCGCGGAGGCATAGCCGCCGAATCCCACCACGACGTCGACGTCGCGATCACGGATGTGCTCCTTCACCTGTGCGACGGCACGGCGGAAGCGCACGGGGAACGCCACCGCGTCGCCGTTGAGACGCCGCGGGAAGGGGACCTTGTCGACGATGAGCAGCTCGTAGCCGCGCTCCGGGACCAACCGGGCCTCGAGCCCCTCGCGGGTGCCGAGCACGAGCACGGCGGACTCGGGATCACGCGCGCGCAGACCGTCCGCGACGGCGAGCAGGGGATTGACGTGTCCGGCGGTTCCTCCGCCGGCGAGAAGGTAGGTGGTCACTCACCCGATCTTCGCACGTCGACCCGGATTCGGCGGAGCCGCGACGGACGATGTGCGTACCGGCAGCGAGCGGGCACACGCCAAGAGCACCCCGGTGGCCACCAGGAGCGAAAGCAGGGAGGTGCCACCCTGCGACATGAACGGAAGCGGCACGCCCAGCACGGGGAACACCCGCAGCACGACACCGATGTTGATCAGCGCCTGCCCGACGATCCACACGGTCACCGAGCCGGCGACGATGCGCACGAACGGGTCGTCGGTCTTGCGGATCACGTGGAACGCACCGACCGCGTAGAGGGCGAACAGCGCCAGCACGACGATGCACCCGATCAGGCCGAGCTCCTCACCGACGATGGCGAAGATGTAGTCGTTCGCCGCGGCGGGGAGCCAATCGTACTTCTCCTTCGAGTTGCCCAAGCCCAGTCCGAACACTCCGCCCTGTGCGAGACCGAAGATGCCGTGCATGGGCTGGTAGCACTCGTCGAAGTAGTCACAGTCCGCATCGAGGAAGCTCATGATCCGCGCCATACGGTTGGGACTGGTGACCGCAAGCGCCACCACCGCGCCCACCGCGATGATCAGCGGCAGGATGAAGATGCGCAGCTTCACGCCGGAGAAGAACAGCGCCGCGAGCACGATCAGCACGAGGATCATGCCCGTGCCGAGGTCACGACCGGCCAGGACGGTCGCGATCACGGCGCCGGCGACCGGGACCACCGGGATGAACACGTGCCGCCACAGCCCGAGCAGGGTCTGCTTGCGGAAGAGGACGAAACCGAGCCACAGCGCCAGCGCCAGCTTGAGGAACTCCGAGGGCTGTGCCTGGATCCCCCCGAGGACGATCCAGTTCCGGTTGCCGTCGTTCTCCACCCCGAGCGGGGTGAACACCAGGAGCTGGAACACCGTCGCACCGATCAGCGCGGGCCACGCGATGCGCTTCCAGAAGCGGATCGGCAGGCGGCTCGCGATGAACATCAAGGGGATACCGAGCGCGGCGAAGACGCCTTGCTTCAACGCGGCGTCCCACGGCGCCTCGCCCGAGGCCGCGGAGGTGGCGGAGGTGGCGGACAGGATCATGACCAGACCGAAGCCGGTCAGAATCAACGCCGTGGAGGCGATGAGCAGGAATTCGCTCGGCACGGGCGCGAAGACGCGCCCGAGCGAGACACGGGCGGTCAGACCGCCACGCGAGTCGTGGCCGTCAGCGGTCGCCGGGGGCGGTGTGTGCGTCGTGCTCACCCTGGTCCCCCTTCGCGATCCGCTCCTGCACCGCAGCGGCGAAACGTCGCCCGCGGTCGGCGTACGAGGCGAACTGGTCGAAGGAGGCCGCTGCGGGGGCGAGGAGGACCACGTCTCCGTCGGCGACGACTCCGGCCGCCAGTTCGACGACCCGTGCCATGACCTCCTCAGTGTCATCGGAGGCGACCTCGAACACCGGCACCGCGGGCGCGTGTCGTTCGAATGCCGCCACGAGCGGGGCACGATCCGTGCCGATGACGATCACCGCTTTGGCGCCGGGCCCTCGTGCGGCCACGAGCTCGCTGATGTCGACGCCCTTGAGGAGGCCGCCGACGACCCACACCGCGCCGGGGTATGCGGCCAGCGACGAATGGGCGGCGTGGGGGTTGGTGGCCTTGGAGTCGTCGACCCAGGTCACTCCGTCGGTGACGGCGACGACCTGCATGCGGTGGGGGTCGAGTGCGAAAGTGGTGAGGGCGTCCCGCACGGCGGCCGGCGGCGCTCCGACCGCGCGGGCGAGGGCGGCGGCGGCGAGGATGTTCGACACCAGGTGCGGCGCGGCGAGGCCCTGCGCGTCGAGGTCGGCGAGGGTCGTCAGTTCCAGTGCGCTCGTGCGGCGGTCGTCGAGGAATGCCCGGTCGACGACGATGCCGTCGACGACGCCCAGATCGCTCGGACCGGGGACACCCAGGTCGAACCCGATCGCTCGGGCCCCCTCGACCACGTCGGCCTCCTCGACCATGAGGCGGGTCGCCTCGTCGGCCTTGTTGTACACGCAGGCGATGCGGGTGTGGTCGTAGACGTGCGCCTTCGCGTCACGGTAGCCCTGGAAGGACCCGTGCCACTCGAGGTGGTCGTCGGCGAGGTTCAGACACACGCTCGCGGCCGGTGAGACCGGATCAGGGCTCTCCTGCAGACCGAGGTACCAGAGCTGGTGGCTCGACAGCTCGACGACGAGTACGTCGAATCCGGACGGGTCGCGGACCGCGTCGAGCACCGGCGTGCCGATGTTCCCGACCGGCGCGGCGCGGACGCCGGCGGCGACGAGCATCGTCGCGGCCATCCGCGTGGTGGTGGTCTTGCCGTTCGTGCCGGTGATCAGCAGCCAGTCCGCCGCGCTGCCGTCCTCCCGCGTGACCTTGTCGCGCACGCGCCAAGCCAGTTCGATGTCGCCCCACAGCGGGATGCCCGATTCCCGCACCCAGCGGATGAGCGGATGGTCGGGGGCGAACCCCGGGGAGGCGACGACCACCTCCGGGGCGAAGGCCGCCAGGTCTTCGGGCACGGCCTCGAGCGAGCCGGTCCAGGCGCGCACACCGATGACCGGAAGCAGCCGCGCATACTCCTCGGCGGCGCTCTCGGTGACCACGAGCACATCGGCGCCGAGTTCGGCGAGCGTGTCGGCCGCAGAGAAGCCGGTGACCGAGAGCCCGAGGACGGCGACCCGCAGCCCCTTCCAGTCGGCGTACCAGCTGGTGAGCGAGGTGAGGCGGTCGTCGGTCATGTGCGGGCGAGCCATTCGACGTAGAAGAGTCCGACACCCGAGACGGCGAGCAGCCCCGCGATGATCCACATGCGCACGACGATCGTGACCTCGGCCCAGCCGCGCATCTCGAGGTGATGGTGCAAGGGACTCATCAGGAACAGTCGTTTGCCGCGGGTGAGCTTGAAATACAGGCGCTGCAGGATGACCGAGCCCGACGCGACCACGTAGACGCCGGCGACGAGCACCATGAGCAGTTCGGTGCGGGTGAGGATCGCCATCGCGGCGATGACGCCGCCGATGGCCATGGAACCCACGTCGCCCATGAAGACGTTCGCCTTCGGTGCATTCCACCAGAGGAAGCCGACGAGGGCCCCTACGAAGGCTGCGGAGACGATGGCCAGATCGAACGGATCACGCACCTCGTAGCATCCGCCCTGCACGTCGGGCAGCAGCACCTTGCCCCCGGCACATGCCTGGTTGAACTGCCAGAAGGCGATCAGCGAATACGCGCCGACGACGAAGATCCCCGCGCCCGCGGCGAGCCCGTCGAGGCCGTCGGTGACGTTGACGGAGTTCGACGCCGCGACGCCGATGAGCATGATCCACACGAGGTAGATCAGCCATCCGATGATGGGGCCGAGGGCGAAGAACCACAGGATCGGGACGTCCCGAAACACCGAGACGTAGGGCGAAGCCGGCGTGGTGCCTGCGAGGTTCTGGAAGCTCAAGCCGACGACGGCGAACGGCACGACGACGATCACCTGACCGAGCACCTTCCGCCAACCGGACAGTCCGAGACTGCGTTGACTTCGCACCTTCATGTAGTCGTCGACGAAGCCGACCACACCGAAGCCGACCATGAGCCACAGGACCATCAGTCCCGAGATCGTCGGCGGATTGTTGCCGACGTACGCACCGATGAAGTACCCGATGATCGTGCCGACGATGAAGATCGTGCCGCCCATCGTGGGCGTGCCACGCTTGGCGCCGTGCTTGGGGTTGTTGCCGCTCTCGGGCGTGCGGATGACCTGACCCCACCCCCACGTGCGGAACAGGCGTAGGAAGACGGGGGTGAGGAACAGGGTGAAGGCGAGCGAGATCGCCGCCGCGGTCAGCAGGGACCTCACGAGAACACCTCTCCGAGTCGGTCGCCGAGATGACGGAGCCCGGCGGAATTCGAGGACTTCACCAGCACGCGGTCCCCCTCGCGCAGCTCGTCCCCGAGATAGTCGAAGGCCTCGTCCGCGGTCGAGAAGAAGACGGCCTCGCCGTCCCAGGATCCTTCGCCCACCGCGGAGAGGAACAGCCGCCGGGCGTCGTCGCCGACCACCACGATGCGTTGGATCCCGAGCCGCACCGCGAGAAGTCCGACGCGGTCGTGCTCCTCCCCCGCATACTCCCCCAGTTCACTCATCGCACCGAGCACCGCGACCATCCGCTCGCCCGGCGCCGTGATCTGCGCGAGGGTGCGCAACGCGGCGGCCATCGAGTCGGGGCTGGCGTTGTAGGCGTCGTTGATGATGCGCACACGGTCGCCGCCGAGCGGCTGCATGCGCCACCGCTCGGCGAGTTCGACGGCTTCGAGTCGCGCGATCGCATCGTCGACGTCGACGCCGAACGCGATCGCGGCGGTGAGGGCGGCGAGGGCGTTCATCACGTGGTGCTCCCCGAGGACGCGCAGGCGGAGGGTCCGCTCGCGACCGTCCACGACGAGGGAAGCCGTCGTCCCGGAGGCGGACACCTCGACATCGACGGCGCGCACGTCGGCGCGCTCGCCCCGCCCGAACCACCGCACGGTCGCGCCGGTGTCATCCGCGATGGGGGCCATGGCCGCCACGCGGGGGTCGTCGACGTTCAGCACGGCGACGCCGCCCGGCCGCAGCGCGCGGACGAGTTCGGACTTCGCGTGGAAGGTCGCCTCGATGCCACCGAATCCGCCGGCGTGGGCCATCCCCACCATGAGCACGATGCCGAGGTCGGGTTCGACCAGACCCGCCAGACGCGCGATCTCCCCGGGGGCGCTGGCACCGAACTCGCTCACGAGGAAACGGGTCTCGTCAGTGACGCGGAGCATCGTCAGCGGCGCACCGACCTCGTTGTTGAACGACGCGCGGGGGGCGACGGTGCCGCCTTCCTCCTCGAGGATGCGCGCCAGCAGGTTCTTCGTCGTGGTCTTGCCGTTCGACCCCGTGACGCCGGCGATGCGCAGGTCGCCGCGTCCTCGGACGGTGGCGACGACGTGTTTCGCGAGCTCGGCGATCGCGGTCACGACGTCGTCGACGACGATCTGGGAGACCGCCGCGTCGACCGGGTGCTCGACGAGGGCGAGGGACGCACCCGCTTCGGCCGCACCGGGCACGAAGAGGTGACCGTCGGTGGTCTCACCGGGCTTGGCGACGAAGACGTCGCCGGGTCCGATGTTGCGGGAGTCGGTGTCGACGGTCCCCGACACCACGGTGTCGAGGGTGTCGTCGCCGGACAGGACGGGGCGGCCCGAGACGATCCGGGCGAGCTGTGCGATGGTGAGCGCGATCATAGGTTCTCCGGCCGTCTCACTCACCCGAACTTGGGGAGCTCCTCCGGCGCCGATGTCGAGGGCATGACCCGGTAGTTCTTCAGCACCTGGGTCATGGCCTTCTGGAACGCCGGGACGTTGGCCGAAGACGATGCTACCTTCGTCGGCTCGTCGAGGTTGACGAGCACGATGTACTGCGGGTCCTCCGCGGGGGCGTATCCGATGAGGGTGGTGAAGTACGCACCCGCTTTGTAGCCCCCCTGTCCGTCCGTCTTCTCCGCCGTTCCGGTCTTGCCGGCCATGCGATACCCGGCGATCGCGACATCGTCCGCGTAGGTGCTCTGCAAGAACACGTTCTCGAGCATGGTGCTGACCTGGTGGGCGGTCTCCTCGCTGATCACGCGGACCGGATCGGGCAGGTCGGGCTCGATGACGGTCCCGTCCGCGAGGGTGCAGGACTCGATCAGGGACAGCGGCACGCGGACGCCGTCATTGGTGATCGCGGTGTAGGCCTGCGCGAGTTCGGGCATCGTGGTGACCAGCCCCTGCCCGAACGACGTGTTGTACAGGGTCTGGTTGTCCCACTCGTCGACGGGTCGGATGTATCCGGTCTGGGCGGACGGGTACCCCACGTCCACGCCTCCGCCGATGCCGAAGTCGGTGAGGTAGTCGTACCGGGTCTGTGCGGACACCCGTTCGCTGAACTTCGACACCGCGACGTTCGACGAGTCGATCAGCGCGCCGGTCAGCGTGTACGTGTACGACGGGTGCACGAAAGCGTCGCGCACCCGCGCACCGTTGGGGAAGGTCTCGAAGCTCGCGGCGTCGACGGTAGAGTACGGCGTCTGTGCACCGGTGTCGAGAAGGGTCGCCGCGGTGAGCGCCTTGAAGGTCGAACCAGGCTCCCGCTGAGCGGTGAACAGCTGGCTGTAGCGCGCATCCACATCCGCAGCCTCGACGTCGTTCGGGTCGACGGTCGGGTATTCGGCTGCGGCGCGGATCTTGCCGGACTCCGCTTCGACGACGAGGATGCTGCCGTACTGCGCACCCATGTCCTGCGCCTGCTCGGCGATGAGCTGCTGCATATACCACTGCAGGTCGCGGTCGATCGTCAGTTGCAGGGTGCCGCCGTCCACGGCGGGCTCCTCGATGGAGGTCCCGGGGATGATCACCCCGTCCTTGCCCTTCTGATAGCTCAGGGTGCCGTCCGATGCTTCGAGGCACGCGTTCTGGCTGAGCTCCAGACCGGCCAGGGGCACGCCGTCGCTGCCGACATAGCCGACCAGGCCCCCCGCGACGGCGCCATCGACGTAGGTGCGGTCGGGACGCGGCTCGAAGTAGAGGAAGGGCACCCCCAGCGACACCAGGTCGCGGTACTGCTGGGTACTGAGCCCCTGCGCCAGCTGGGCGTACTGCGAGTCGGGGTCGGCGGCCAGCGCCTCGTCGACGACCCGCATGACCTCTTCACCACTCTGACCGGTGATCGCACCGATCTCTGCGGCCACTATGGGCCACGGGACGACTTCGCTGTCGCCGCTGGCGTCGGCCCGACGGATGTCACCGGCGTTGGAGGGGTCCAGCTGTGCATCGTAGGTGAGCACGCTCCCGGCGAGCTGCTCCCCGTCGGCGTCGACGATCGTGCCCCGCGTGCCGTACAGCTCCTGCGACCCGCCGAAGGCCCACGACAGCGAGTCCTCGATGTGGTCGTCGGCGTTCACGACCTGGATGTCGACCAGCCGCACGATGAAGGCGGCCAGCACCGAGAGGACCACGGCGAGGGCGACGACGGTGCGGCGCCGCGGACTGCGGGATGCGCGAGTCGTCATGGGTTCAGCGTGTCGCAGGTGTGGGCAGACCGTCTGTCACCGGCAGCGGCGTGTCGGCGGCCAGGCCCATCTCCTCGGCGGTCACCGGGTCGCCGGCGATCGTGGCGTCCGGCGCGGTCACGAGGGGGGTCTCGGAGATGAGGGCGTTCTCGACGGCGCCGCGCCCGATCGCATCCACCGACGACACGGCTCCGGCGGCCTCTTCGGCGCCGATCACTGCACCGTCGCTGAGGCGGAGGTACGCGGGTGTCTCGTCGATGACCATCCCGAGCGCCGCCGCGTTGGCGGCGAGGTATTGCGGCGAGCTCAACCCGGCCAGCTCGTCGGCGAGGATCTGCTTCTGATAGGTCAGGTCGCGCTGCTGGCTCGTCAGCTCGGCGATGTCATAGGAGGTCTGGGTGATCAACACCGACAACGCCATTTGGGCGCCGGTGATCGCGAAGGCTCCGAGCAGCGCGATGATGCCGTAGAGGAGTTTCGGGCGGCGTTTGCGGTCGGGCTCGGCGACGGCGTGCAGGCGCCGCTCGGGCGCGTCGACCGGCCGCCGGAGCGGATGAACGGCGGGAGCGGTGCTCATCGCGCCTCCCTCACTCGTTCGGCGGCACGCAGACGCACGGGGATGGCGCGCGAGTTGCGCGCACGCTCTTCCTCGGACGCCAGCTCCGCCCCCTTGACCAGGAGCCGGAACCGCGGGGCGTGTTCGGGGAGCTCGACCGGGAGGCCGGCGGGCGCCGTCGAGGCGCTGGCCCGGGCGAACGTGCGCTTGACGAGGCGATCCTCGAGCGACTGATACGACAGCACGACGATGCGGCCGTCCACCGCCAACGCGCCCATCGCCGCCGGGATCGCCCGTTCGAGGGCCGCGAGCTCGCCGTTGACCTCGATCCGGAGCGCCTGGAAGACGCGCTTGGCGGGGTGCCCGGCGCGCTGGACCGCCGCCGGGGTGGCATCGCTGAGGATCTGAACGAGTTGCCCGGATCGCTCGATCGGCGCCTCGGCGCGGGCCGCGATGATCGCCCGCGCGTACCGGCCGGCCAGCTTCTCCTCGCCGTACCGCTCGAAGATGCGGCGGAGGTCACCTTCGCCGTACGCGCCGACCACATCGGCCGCGGTCATCCCGATGCTCTGGTCCATCCGCATGTCCAACGGCGCATCCTGCGAGTACGCGAAGCCGCGCTCGGCGACATCGAGCTGCAGCGACGAGACGCCGAGGTCGTAGAGGATGCCGTCGACGCGGTCGACACCGGCCTCGCGCAGCGCCGCGTCGACCCCGTCGTACACCGTGTGCACGAGGGTCGTGCGTTCCGCGAACCGTTCCAGCCGTCGGCTCGCGATCCGGAGCGCGTCCTGATCGCGATCGAGGCCGATGAGGTGCAGGTCGGGGAACCGCTCGAGGAGGGCCTCGGAGTGGCCGCCCATGCCGAGCGTTCCGTCGATCAACACGGCACCCGGCTTCTGGAGCGCCGGGGCGAGCAGCTCGACGCAGCGCTCGAGCATGACGGGGGTGTGGAGGTCGCGTGCGTCCATGATGTCGATGGGCGGTCCCTCTTCGCTGATCCCCATCCGTTCCTGACCTGACGCCGGGGAAGTGGTGTCAGGGCTGGACGGCTGGGAGTCGGCGCAGAGGGCTCAGAACAGCCCCGGGATCACCTCCTGCTCCATCTCGGCGTAAGTCTCTTCGTTGCTCTCGGCGTAGGTGTTCCAGGCCTCGGCGTTCCAGATCTCGGCGTGGGCGCCGACACCGGTCACGACCAGGTCCTTCTCCAGCCCCGCGTAGGCACGCAGCGGCGGCGGGATCGTGATGCGGTTCTGGCTGTCGGGTTTCTCGGCGCTGGCCCCGGACAAGAACATGCGCAGGAAGTCGCGCGCCTGCTTGTTCGCCAGGGGCGCTTCGCGGATGCGCTCGTGCACGCGCTCGAACTCCTCCGTGGCGAAGACGTAGAGGCAACGGTCCTGCCCCCGGGTCACGACGACTCCGCCGCCGAGGTCGTCGCGGAACTTGGAGGGAAGGATCACGCGGCCCTTGTCGTCGAGCTTGGGAGTGTGCGTGCCCAACAGCATGTGCCACTCACCCCCACCCTTCGTCCGGCCCCTCCAGGTTGCTCGCCACTTTACTCCACTTTCCTCCACTTCGTAACACTTCGATCGCGATTTCCTCCCCCTGACGTGCGAAAAGCCGTTCCCCGCATCACACGGAGAACGGCTCGGACACAAAAAAACACCGGCCCGAAGGCCGGTGTCTCAGAAGAAGTGGAGGGAGGTGGAGGGATCAGCGCTCACCTTGACGGCGATCCCAGCGATCGTTCATGCGATCCATGAACGAGGGTCCCGAAGGGCGCGCGGCGGATGCCGTTGCCTGCGGCTTCACCGACGGACTCACCGTGCCGCCTCGCATCGGCGTGACCGCCAGGACGACACCGCCGAGCATGACGACGAAACCGATCACGCCCACCACGATGAGCTGCAGGGCGACGCCGACGATCAGGCCGGCCAGGCCGAGAAGCACCAGGATCGTGCCGTAGACGATGTTGCGGTAGCTGAGGGATCGGCCGCCGTCGGGGGCGGTGACCACATCGGCCTCGTTGCGCATGAGATGGCGTTCCATCTCATCGAGCAGACGCTGCTCCTGTTCGGACAGTGGCATGCATCCCCCTCTGGACTGCTGTTATCTT
>NZTV01000005.1 GCA_002703245.1 Microbacterium sp. | reverse complement strand
GCGAGGCCCTGGCACAGCCGCTATCCGCCGCGCTCGATGCAGAGGTCGGCACGATCGAGCATCGTCAGTTTCCTGACGGGGAAACCTATCTCAGGGTCGTAAGCGACATCAGCGACCGCGAGGTCATCCTGCTGTGCAGTCTCGATCATCCGGACGCCAAGCTGTTGCCGCTGCTGTTCGCAGCCGACACCGCGCGCGATCTGGGCGCTCGCAGGATCGGGCTCGTCGCCCCCTACCTCGCTTACATGCGCCAGGACATTCGCTTCCATGCCGGCGAGGCGGTGACGTCGCGAACCTTTGCCGCGATCCTGTCCCGCCATCTCGACTGGCTGGTGACGGTCGATCCGCATCTCCACCGCTATCATGCGTTGTCGGAAATCTACCGCATCCCGACCCAGGTTGTTCATGCTGCGCGGCTTCTGGCCTCGTGGATCAAGCGCAATGTCGCTCGTCCGCTGATCATCGGTCCGGACCTGGAAAGCGAACAGTGGGTCTCGCAGGTGGCGGCCGATGCCGATGCTCCGTTTCTCGTGTGCGAGAAAATCCGGTCCGGCGACCGTGACGTCACCATCTCGATTCCGAATGCCCCAGCGTTTCTCGATCGCCAGCCGGTGCTGGTCGACGATATCGCCTCATCCGGCCGGACCCTCGCCGAGGCGGCGCGCCAGCTGGTCGGCATGGGGTTCGCGCGACCGGATTGCGTGGTCGTGCATCCGCTTTTCGCCGGCGATGCAGCGCAAGTCCTGGGTGGGCTCGTCGAGAGGATCGTGAGCACGAACGCTGTTGCGCATACCTCTAATGATATCGACGTGATGCCGGCGATTGCGGAGGCCGTTCGTCACGGAATTTGAACGGTGCGCTGCGCGTCAGTTCTTCAGTACTCAATGCTCAATGCACGATGAAAACGAACGCCCGGCAAACGCCGGGCGCATTCCCATCCATTGACCCTACACGAGCCCGAACCAATCTTCCGGGAACTTCGCTTTCGGAGAAAGTCGCGGCAGGAAAGGAGGATATGTCATGTCGCACACACGCTCTTTCCTTGATCCCTTCATCGTTGCTCGGACCCGCAGCTTGAGCCCGAAGTGAAGCCCGCCATCCTTGCATCCTGGGCGTCCGATCGCTCCGCCGTCGAGGGCCAACCGGCCCTCCGTCGCCCGCCAGCATCCCGGTGCCGGTCGACGATGTGATGGCAGCGCTGCGCTGGCTCGATCGCGCTGAGCGCGGCGCGGGCCTGGCATCCTTGGTTCGTCAGGAACAACCCGGTATCGGTGCCATCCTCGCCGGGAATATCGAAACTGCGACACGGAAGGCGGGCGATCTCTGCGATGATCAGCCTTCGATCTCAAAACCCTATGATCACCGGTTCGTGCTGAATCGGATTCGCCGTGCCGTAGCGGCGCGCGAGCGGAGCTGCGATCCGCCCCGGACATCGGCGTTACGGCGCGCTGCTGACACAGAATAGCGATTATCAGCTTCTTGCCATGACAACATGACGCGTCGAGCTTAGGAGCAACCAGCGCGCTCATCCCCCAAGAGGCGTGCCCACTCCCGGCGGCAGCGTCTTGCGGCGCCTTGCCGCCGGGAGACCAGAGGGAGCGCCGCCCCGTTCGCAAGAGCGGTCATCTCGCAAAGTTCGGCACATGATGCCGGGTCGCTTACCCCCCTCTCGCCGAGCACCTGCCTTGCCTGTTGTGATGCGGCGGTATTTCGGCCTTGACCTTGGACCATGGCCCTACCCGTAGAAGGTCTCCCCTTTGAAGCTGTGCCCGCTGGGGTGCGCAGCAATGCCAACACGTCCGGGGGGCCATGGAGAGCAAGCGCGTCGTTCATGTCATTGATGACGAAGAAACAATCAGGAAAGCTGTAGGATTCACATTAAGGACAGCGGGATTTGCCGTCGAGACCTATGGCTCGGGAGTCGACTTTCTGAAAATTGCAGATGAAGCTGAAAGAGGTAGCATCGTTCTCGACATGCACATGCCGGACATGAACGGTCTACAGGTTCAGGCAGCGCTGACGCAGATGGATATAAGCATGCCAGTCGTGATGCTGACCGGCAACGGAGACATTGCGCTTGCTGTCCAAGCGATGAAGGCGGGTGCTGTCGATTTCCTGGCCAAACCTATCGAACGGGCGCTGCTGCTCGATGCGATAGACCGAGCGTTCGCGCGCATCGACACGGCCGAGGGGCGCGCTCTCGAAGAAGCCGAGGCATGCCGACAGGTCGATCTACTGACACCGCGCGAACGGGATGTTCTCGAAGGCCTTGCGCAAGGCCTTCCGAACAAGACCATCGCCTATGATCTGGGCATTTCTTCACGGACGGTCGAAGTCCATCGCGCGAGCATCATGTCCAAGCTTGGAGTCCGTACCCTTGCCGAAACCTTGCGGATCGCCTTTGCGGCTGGAATGGGAAGGCCGCTGTAGGTAAAGGCGGCCAGGGCTGCTGCGGTTGAATCTCTGCGTGTCACCTGATGGCGCGGACATAGTGCCTGCCGGGATGCATCGACGTTGTTCATCAGCTTTTGGCGGAATTTTCGTGAGCCCAGGCGAAGGGTCGCGCTTGATTGCTATCGCGAAAGGAGATGAAACTCTTCCAACAGCTGGGCGATCTCTGTGCCTTCAAGCTTCTTCATCAACAGCTTGCGCAGGAAGGACGGGCCGGGAATGTCGATCCCTTTGCCATCCCTGAGCGGCCCGATTGTGGCCAGAAGCGTGCGGATATCATAGGTTGAGTTGAACACTTCCGGCACGCCGCGTTCGACCTTCATCAGGGTGTAGACGGCCTCCATCGGCGTGCGCACCGAATATTCCGTCGTGAAGATACAATCACGCTGCTTCGACTCGGCAAACTGGCCGACAAAGGCGAAGTTGACCGCGCCCTCGGGCACCACGTCCGGCCGGTCGCCGGCCTGGCGCGGCATGAAGAAGGCGGTGATGTAGGGCATCATCACCGGCACGGTCTTCGCCCCCGTCGCGGCGAGGCCGGGGATGTCCTCGACCGGCACGCCGAGATGATAAAGCCATTCCTGCGTGATCTCCTCGCCCGTGCAGTCCTGCATCGGCTTCTTCACATAGTCGCCCGGCCGGTCGACGAACAAGGCATAGAACCAGGCGACGATCTGGTCCTTCGGCTGTTTCCTGAAGTGGGGTTGCCGGCTGACCGTCCAGCTCAGCAGCCAGCTCGAGTCCTTGACCGTGACGATGCCGCCAGTCACCACCGTGCCGCTGAACGGATCGCGCCTGGCGATCTTGCGAATGTACGCCGGAATGCGCGCGTCGAGCGTGGTGATGGTCGCCGACGCCCATTTGGTTTCCGGGATGTGCGATCCGAACACGTCGGGACGACCAAAGGCCGGGTCCTTGGCCGCGATCCGGCGCCACAGGTCCCAGGCCGGCGCCGGCCCCTCATTCAGCCTGGCCGGTGTATGATGATCGCCATTGTCGGAATTTTCGGTCAGCGATCCGATGGTGATGAAGACGAGATCATCGGCGCCGAGATCGACGCCGCCTTCGACGCCGTTTTCGATCCAGGCAATCCGGGTCGCCTGCTTGCGGCCGGGCTGGATGTCGAAATCGACGTCGGTGACCTCGACGCCGTAGCGAAATCTGACACCGCGATCCTGCAACCATTTGACCAACGGCAGGACCATCGATTCATATTGGTTGTAGCGGTTGAACTTGAGCGAGGAAAAATCCGCCAGACTGCCGATATGGTGGATGAAGCGATGCAGATAGAGCTTCATCTCGAGCGCGGAATGCCATTCCTCGAAGGCGAACATGGTGCGCCAGTAGAGCCAGAAATTGCTCCTGAGGAAATCATCGCCGAAGACTTCGTTGATCCGCTTGTTCTCCATCTCCTCCCGCGTCGCGAGGAAGACGGAGATCAGATCTTTTTGCGCGCGACCGCCGAGTGTCAGCAAAGCCTTGTCGGGCACATCCTGGCCCTGGTTCTGCGTCACGCGTTGAAGCGAAAAATTGGGATCGTCCTTGTTGAGCCGGTAGAATTCGTCGAGCACACTCGCATCCTCGATCTCCAGCGAAGGGATCGAGCGATAGAGATCCCAGAGGCATTCGAAATGCTCCTCCATCTCGCGCCCTCCGCGGATGACGAACCCCTTTTCGGGGACGTCGAGGCCGTCGAGCGCGCCGCCGGGAACATGCAGCTCCTCAAGGATGGTAATATGCTCGCCGGCGACGCCGCCGTCGCGGATCAGGAACGCCGCGCCTGCCAGTCCCGCAAGACCCGAGCCGACGAACCAGGCCGTCTTCCTGTCAGCGCCCTCAGGTTTGCGGGGCCGCACGAAAGCTTCGTAGTTCCCGCTACTATAGTGCATGCTCAACTCCATCCTTGATCCCGACGACAATGGCGGTTCTGCGGTTTCTTGCTGAACAGCAGAAATGCCTGCCCTGCATTCATTCTCGCCGATGTCGCCCGCCGCTCAGTTCGACGACTTCACTGGTGATCTGATCCTGACGCGTGAGGCGCTCCTCGAGGCGCAGGGCCTCGCCCTTGCGATCGATGTGGCTGCGGGCGGTCGCCATGGTGCGCAGCCGTGCCTCATTCTCGGCGACGAACGTCTCGACCGCAGCCGCGCAGATGTGGGCGAAGACATATTCCGCGGTCAGGTCGCCGATAAGGTCCGCCGCGTTGATATTGACGAGCGGCGGCAAATCCGCCGTGGACGCGGGGAAAGTGTCGAGGTCGAGCGGCAGGAGGCTCGCGCGCACGATCGAGACGCCCTTGCCGCTGCTCCAGACCGGATAAGCCATGGTGATGGGCACCGCGCCGACCTCGTCCAGATAGTCGTACAGCGCGTCGATGATGCTTGTCGCGAGTGCGGGCAGCGCATCGGCCTTGCTCGGCATGCTCGCGCTCCATGCGATGCGCAGACCGCGCTCGGCCGCAAGCGTGGCCGTGCGCGCGCCAATCAGAAGAATATGCCTGTCCTGCATGTCGGCCGCGGCGCCGTCGAGCAGCTGCTCCGGAAAGGCCCCGGCAAAGCCTTGCTCCGCACCGAACAGGATAAGGCCGCCTCTCGCACCACCGACCGCCCGCGCCGGAAAACGCGCCAGTGGCTCGTCAAGGCGGCGCGCCTGGCCAATGGCGGTGCGGGCGGTCTCCGCATAGCGTCGCACCGCAGGCAGCAGCGCGCGCGCCTGATGCGCCCGCTGCGCGGCGATGCCCTGCATGGCGTTGACCACCGCACCGAGCTGGCGGACGGTCTCGATCCGCTGGCCGATCTCGGCGAGGCGATCGCTCATGATGCAGAACCGGCCGGCTGGCTTTCGATCAGCGCTTTCACCGTCGTCATCAGAGCGGACCGCTGCGCGGTGTCGATCTGTCCAGTCCGCTCGATCTGCGCGCATAGATCGGGGACGTGATCGTCGATCCAGGCGGGCAGCCGCGTGCGGAGCGACGATATCTCCGAGACCGCCATGCCATCGAGCAACCCTTCGCCGAGCGCCACGACCAGCGCCACCTGGTCGACGACCCGTAGTGGACTCGACAGCGGTTGCACGAGCAAGGCGCGCAAGCGCTTGCCGCGTTCGATCTGGGCGCGGACACGCGGCTCGGGCTGCTCGCCGAAGCGGGTGAACATCTCGAGCTCGAGGAACTGCGCATAGTCGAGGCGCATGGTCCCGCTCGCGTCGCGCAGGACGCGAAGCTGCGTCTTGCCGCCGACCCGGCTCACGCTCGTGCCCACATCGATGGCGGGCTTGTGCCCCTGCGCGAACAGCTTCGCGTCGAGAATAATCTGACCGTCGGTGATCGAGATCAGATTGGTCGGGATATAGGCGCTGACGTTGCCGGCATCGGTCTCCGCGATCGGCAGAGCCGTGAGCGAACCGCCCCCCTTCTCCGTCGAGAGACGCGCCGCACGTTCGAGCAGGCGGGAATGGAGGAAAAAGACGTCGCCGGGATAGGCCTCGCGCCCGGGCGGCTGTCCGGTCAGCAGGGCGATCTCGCGATGGGTCGCGGCATGCTTGGTGAGATCGTCGAGCACCACCACCGCATGGCCGCCACCATCCCGAAAATACTCGGCCATCGTGAAGCCCGCGAACGGCGCGATCCATTGCAGCCCCGGCGCCGCGGCGGGGCTCGCCACGACGAAGATGGTGCGGTCCGGCGCGCCATGCCGCCGCACCTGGTCGACCACGCGCGCGACCGCCGAGCTTTTCTGGCCGATCGCGACATAGACGCAGATCATGTCGCTGGTGCGCTGGTTGATGATCGTGTCGACCGCGAGCGCCGTCTTGCCTGTGGCGCGGTCGCCGAGAATGAGTTCGCGCTGCCCCCGGCCGATGGCGAACATCGCATCGATTGCGAGCGTGCCGGTCTGCACCGGCTGGACGACGAGGTCGCGTTCGATGATCGCCGGCGCCGGCCGTTCGACAGGATCGAAGCGCCTGGCCCGGATCGGCGCGCCCCCATCGAGCGGACGGCCGAGCGGATCGACGACTCGGCCAAGCAATGCCTCGCCAACCGGCACGCGCACCACCTCGCCCGAGCCGGTTACGGTGTCTCCTGCCTCCACCTGGGCGGCATCGTCGAGCAGCACGCAGCCGATCCGGTCCCGGTCGAGCGTGTGGACGAATCCGGTCTGGCCCCGGGCGAAATAGAGCAATTCGTCGAGGCGCGCGTCCGGAAGGCCCGAGACCATGGCAACGCCGTCGCCGATCGATTCCACCCGGCCAATTGCATCGACACGCGGCCCGAGATTGGCGCGCGTGATGCAGCTCTGGGCCTGCGTCAGCCAGTCTTCAGGCGATCCGGGCATGATCGTCTTCATTGAGGCTCTCAACCATGGCGTCGAGATCGGCGCGCCAGCTGTTGCGCACGACGGCGTGGGGCGTGCGAAGCTCCGCGCCGGCGATGAGATCTGGATCGACTGCGAAGATCGGGGTCGCGGTATCCGGCAGGATTTCGCCAAGCGCGCGCGCTACCTGCGTCTGCAGATCGGCCGTCAGCGGCGCGGGCGTCGCGACGGTGACGGGCCCGGCGGCCGCCAGGCTGCGGCGATCCGCCTCGGAAAGGTCTCCGAGCCGCGCCTTGAGCGCGTCGACCATGGCCTGCACCGTCTGCTCGGGCGGGAGACGAGCGAGCAACGTGCCTGCCATCGAGGCGGCGAGGTTCGCTGCCTTTTCCCGCCACTGCGCCGCCACCCGCCCGCGTTCGGCATCGATCGCCGCATGGCCTTGCTCGACGACGGCGTCCGCCTCGAGCCTGGCCTGCGCGAGGAGGCGCTGGCGCTCCGCTTCGGCCTCGGTCCGGATCTCGGCGCGGCGAGCCGCCGCATCCGCGACGAAGCCGTCATTCTGCGTTTTGAGCGCCTGCGCTTCGGCCTGTGCCCGGTCCTTTGCCTCCCGCGCTTCGTCGAGCAGCGCCTGGGCCGATGCCTGGCGGGCAGCGATGGCATCCATCACCGGACGGAACAGGAAGCGTCCGAGCAGCCACACGAGGATGAGGACATTGACCGCCTGCAGCGCGAGCGTCCACCAGTCGATCCGCATGTCAGGCGAACGGGTTGGCGAAGAGCAGCAGCAGCGCGATCACGAGGCAGTAGATCGCCATCGTCTCGATCATCGCGAGGCCCACGAACAGCGTGCGCGAGACGGTGTTGGCGGCTTCGGGCTGGCGCGCGATCGCGTCCATCGCGGCGGCGACGGCCCTGCCCTGCCCGAGCGCCGGGGCGATTGCGCCGATCGAGATCGCGAAAGCGGCTCCGAGGATGCTGGCGAGATGGATCCAGTTCATGCGGGGGACTCCTGTTTGGATGGCGGGCGGGCGCCGTTCTCGCTGATAGCGCTCCCGATAAAGACCATGGCGAGCGCGCCGAAAATGTAGGCCTGGACCGCGCCGGTCAGCATTTCGAGCGCCATGAGCGGGATCGGGACGAGCAGCCCGGCGAGGCTCAGCACGACGCCGATCATGAAGACGCCGCTCATGACGTTGCCGAACAGGCGCACCATCAGCGAGAAGCTGCGGGTGAAGAGCTCGACGATATTGAGCGGGGCGAGCAGGATCGAGGGGCGCGCGAAGGTCGCGAGATAGGCCCTGGGCCCGAGCGCGCGGACGCCGAACCAGAGCGTTGCGCCGAAGACGATCAGCGCCAGCGCCGCGTCGGTTTCGAGGGTCGCGGTCGGCGGCTCGACGCCGGGGATCAGCGACGACCAGTTGGCGACCAGCAGGAACAGGAACAGCGTGCCGATCAGCGGCAGATAACGCTGCGGTTCCGCCTCCATCGTCTCGCGGATCTGGCCGGCGACGGTCTCGACGACCAGCTCGAGCGCCGCTTGGGCTCGGGTTGGGCGTAACGCAAGGCGGCGGGTCAGCAGCCAGCTTCCGATTGTAAGGAAGGCCATGATGCCCCAGGTCGTGGCGACCGGCTGGCTGATCGGCACCGGACCGATCGCGAACAGCACATGGCTTTCAAGTGGTGACGCGAATTTCATCGGGCGCCTCCGAGCCGGTGGAGCATGATCTGGCGCCCGCCCATGAAGCCGGTTGTTGCGGCAAGAAGCGCCGGCCACCCTTGCCGGCTGGCGATGACGAGAACCAGAATAGTGACGGCGAGACGCCCGAGCCTGAGCAGGATCGCGCGCGATGCCGGGCCGCCATGGGTGACGAGGTCGGCTTCTCTGGCGATGGCCGCGAAATGGGCGAGGCCGACCGCAAATCCGAGGGCCAGGAACAGGATGGGGGAGAGCTGGCTCATTGCCGGTGCATCCAGCGCCAGCCCGACCAGCAGCCGAGGGCGAGCCCGACGAGCAGGAGCGGCGCGGTCCAGAAGATGCCGCTATCCAGCCGGTGGTCGAGCCAGCGGCCGATCGCGAGACCGACCAGCGCGGGCAGGACGATCTGCCAGCCGAGCACGCCGATCTGGCCGAGATTGCGGGCGACGGAAGGAAGCCGCTGCGCAAGCCGCCGCCGTTCCGCGCGGGTCCGGATGGCTTCGACGATCGGCTGCTCGGGCTTGTCCGCGGTCACAGACCAAGCTCCCGGCCACCACCCTGCAGGGCCTCGACCATATGGCGGATCGCCTGCATCCTGAGCTTCGCCGACGCGGTCCGTTCGGATCGTTCGCCCTCGTCGCGCTCGCGGTAGCGCGCGAGCACGTCATGCTCGAGCGTTCCGAGGTCATCGCCGACATGGCCTTCGCGCGTCGCGACCGCGACCCCCGTGCCGTGGCTTACGGTCAGAATGCCGTTGCGCACCGCGCAATAGCCTGGAGCGCCATCGGCGCCCCGCCAGGAGACGATCGAGACGCCAAGCGCGGTCAGGAAATCGGCGTGGCCCGACAGGATGCCGAAACTGCCGCTGGCATCCTCGGCGCGAACCGACCTGACGTCCGTGTCGACGAGGATCGCGGTCGGATCGGTGATCCGCAGCTTCATGCGCCCTGCCCCACGCGAGAGCGTGCCTCTTCAATATCGCCTACCATGTAGAAGGCGCTCTCGGGCCAGTCGTCGGTCGCGCCGGCCAGGATGGCCGCGACGCCCTTCAGCGTATCGGCCAGCCCCACAGAACGGCCGGCTTGCCCGGTGAAGGCCTGGGTCACCATGAAGGGCTGGGTCAGGAAGCGCTGCAGCCGCCGCGCCCTGCCGACGATCAGCCGATCCTCGCGGCCCAGCTCCTCGATACCGAGCAGCGAGATGATGTCCTGGAGCTCGCGATAATGCGCGATCGTCTCCCGGACCTGCTGGGCGAGCGCGTAATGATGATCGCCCACGACCTGCGGATCGAGCAGGATCGACGAGGATCCCAGGGGATCGACCGCGGGATAGATGCCTTCGGCCGCCATGGCGCGCGAGAGCAGAATGGAACTGTCGAGATGGGCGGAGATGGCGGTGACCGCAGGGTCGGTGAAATCGTCGGCGGGCACATAGACCGCCTCGATCGCGGTCACCGCCGCTCCATGCACCGAGGCGATGCGCTCCTGCAGCGCGGCCACTTCGCTGGCCAGCGTCGGCTGGTAGCCGACGCGTGAAGGCATGCGTCCGAGCAGGCCGGAGACTTCGCTGCCGGCCTGGACGAAGCGGAACACATTATCCATGAGCAGCAGGACATTGCGCTTCTGCTCGTCGCGGAAATATTCGGCGATGGTGAGCGCGGTCAGCCCTACCCGCCAGCGCGCGCCCGGCGGCTCGTTCATCTGCCCGAAAACGAGCACGGTCTTGTCGATCACGCCCGAGCCGCGCATGTCCGTGAGCAGCTCATGGCCCTCGCGCGATCGCTCTCCGATGCCGGCAAAGACGGAAACACCTTCATAGCGCGCGACCATCGCGTTGATGAGTTCCATCACCAGCACGGTCTTCCCCACCCCCGCGCCCCCGAACATCGCCGCCTTGCCACCCTGGGCGAGCGGCGCGAGCAGATCGATGACCTTGATGCCAGTCTCGAACATCGCCGTCGCCGCGTTCTGGTCTTCGAGCGGCGGGGGTGCGCGGTGAATGGGCCTCAATGGAACATCCGGCCCAAGCGGCGCGCCGCCGTCACCCACCTGCCCGGTCGGCGTAAGGAGCCGCCCCAGAACCTTGTCTCCGACCGGGACCGCGATGGGGGCGCCCAAGGCCGTCACGCCGACATTACGAGCGAGACCGGAGGTCGGCTGAAGCGCGACGGCGCGGACGGTGCGGTCATCGATATGGCTCTGCACTTCCGCGACCAGCGGGCCTGACGATGCATCGACGCGCAGCGCTTCATTGACCGCGGGCAGCGGCCCTTCGTCGAACTCGACGTCGAGGACGGGACCGCGCAGCGCCGCAATCCGGCCGAGCCTGGCTATGGACGGTATCACGCCCATGCCGGTTGCCGGGTCAGACCATAATCATGCCCGACCGTGCCGCGATCATGACGGGACGGGTAGAAGTCGCTGCCCGCGGGCACGACATGGACGACAAGCCAAAAGTGCATTGGCTGAGCGTCGCAGGCAAGCCGCAGATTCGGCATACGTAGAGTTACCGATTCTCTCTGATTCAGCCTCGCCGAATAACGGCGGCGCGACGCGATGGGCCTCAGGCCAGGGCGCTATGCCCGATATGCCAGAGCTCAAACGCGAAGAGAAAGGTTCACCGTTTCATGCCCTATCCCGTTGATCAACTCGCCGCGCTCGCCAAAGCGAATGTCGGCCTGATGCTGAAGCTCGCCGAAGTCGCCCGGAAAGGTGGCGAAGAGTCGCTCGAGGTCGGCAACCGCGCCGCCGGCCGCTTCGCCGAAGAGGCGCGTGCCTCGATTGCGGGCGCGACGGACAAGACGTCGGACGCCGGCGCGGTCAGCCCGGCCGGACCGCGGGCACTGTTCGAGGACATGGCCACGGTCCGCGAGCATATGATTGCCGGCACAAGATCGGCGTTCGAGGAATGGCAGCAGGCCTGGCAGGCCGTCGCGAGCGCTCCGACGGCTCCCGGGGCGCTGGATGCCTTTGCTGCCATTGTCGGACCATGGTTCGGGCAGAAAAGCCCGGGCGACGGCGAGAAGCAGGCCACCAGCGACAAATAGGATAGCCCCCGATCGCGGCGAGCCGCCCTAGCCGAGCAGGTGCTGACCGCCATCGACCGGAATGATCGTGCCGGTGATATGGCGGCCGGCATCGCTCACCAGAAAGGCGGCGAGCCCTCCGACATCCTCGATGGTCACGAGCTGGTGCTGCGGGACCGTCGCCGCGGCCCGTTCGAGCAGCTCGTCGAAGCGGTCGATGCCGCTGGCAGCGCGGGTCGCGATCGGGCCTGGCGAGATCGCATGGGCGCGAATGCCCTTGGGGCCAAGCTCAGCCGCGACATAGCGGGTCGCGCTTTCGAGGGCCGCTTTGACCGGCCCCATCAGGTTGTAGTGCTCGACCACCCGCTCCGACCCGTAGAAGGTGACGCACAGCAGGCAGCCGCCATCCGACATCAGCGGCTCGGCGAGACGCGCCATGCGCAGGAAGCTGTGGCACGAGACGTCCATCGCCAGCGCGAAGCCTTCGGCCGAGCTGTCGACGACGCGGCCGTGCAAATCCTCCTTCGGCGCGAAAGCGATCGAGTGAAGCAGGAAATCGAGGCCGCCCCATTCGGACTTCACCCGCTCGAACAGGGCCTCCACTTCGCCCGGCACCCGGACATCGCACGCGGCGAGCCATTCGACTCCCAGGGTCTCCGCGACGGGCGCCACGAACGGCTCGGCCTTTCCGTTGAGATAGGTCGCCGCCAGTCTCGCCCCACAGTCGTGAAAGGCCTGGGCGCAACCCGCCGCGATGCTATGCGCGTTGGCGATACCGATCACCAGGCCGCGCTTGCCAGTAAGATCGACGAGAGGTTTCATGCTTTCGGCTCCTCACGCAGCAGATCGGCGGCGTGGATAGCGATCATCCTTTCCTCATCGGTCGGGATGACGCGGACGGCGACACGGCTGGACGGCGCGCTGATGACTGCATCTCCTCGGAGGTTCGCGTCCGCGTCGAGGTCCACGCCGAGCCAGCCGAGCCGACCGGCGACGCGGGCGCGAATTTCAGGCGAATTCTCGCCGATCCCGGCAGTGAACACGAATGTGTCGAGACCCCCGAGCGAGGACGCGAGAGCGCCGGCCTGGCGCGCGATCTGCCAGACGAAGAGCTCGATCGCTTCCCCAGCGGCGGGCGTTTCGCTGCCGAGAAGCGCGCGCATGTCGCTGGAGACGCCGGACACGCCCAAAAGGCCGGACTCACTGTAGAGGAGATGCTCGACTTCACGCGCCGTCATGCCCCTCTGCTGGAAAAGATAGAGCACCGCGCCCGGGTCGAGCGCGCCGCAGCGCGTACCCATCACCAGCCCGTCGAGCGCGGTGAACCCCATCGTCGTGTCGATGCTGCGCCCCCCGGCCATCGCGCAAAGGCTGGCCCCGTTGCCGAGATGCGCGGCGATCGTGCGGCCACCGCCTGTATCGGGATCGATCGAACGCAGCTGCCGCGCGATATATTCGTAGGAGATGCCGTGAAAACCGTAGCGCCGCATGCCCTCTTCGCCAAGCGCGCGCGGCAGCGCGAGGCGCGTCGCGATCGGGGGCTGGCCATGATGGAAGCCGGTGTCGAAGCAGGCGACTTGCAGCACAGCGGGGCGCAGCCTGGAGACGGCGCGGACCGCGGCGAGATTATGGGGCTGATGCAATGGCGCCAGTGGGCAAAGCGCCTCGAGCGCGGCGAGGAGTGGCGCGTCGACCCGCGCCGGCGCTGAATAGTCGGTGCCGCCATGAACGATCCGATGGCCGACCGCGATCAGATCGTCGCCGACCGAGGCTTCGATCTCCCGCAGCAAATCCTCGAGCAGCGTCTCGTGCGTGATCGTGCCGTCTTTCGTCCAGCGCCGCTCGGCAAGGACATCCCCCTTCGCATCGCGCGCGATCAGGTGCGGCTCAAGGCCGATATTCTCGATCTTGCCGCTCGCCAGCAAAGAGGGCTCATCAGTGCCCGGCTCGGCGTAGAGCGCGAACTTAAGGCTCGACGAACCGGCGTTGAGGCACAGGATTTCAGCCATCGCGGCGCTGTCCCGCAACGCCGGGAGCCGCCTTGGTCGCAGCCCGCGCCAGCAGCACCGCGAGCGCGCAGGAGGCGAGGCGCGTGCGCACGCTGTCTGCCCGGCTGGTGAGGATGATCGGAGCGCGCGCGCCGAGCACCACGCCTGCGGCATCGGCGCCGCCCAGGAAGGTCAGCTGCTTTGCGAGCATGTTGCCGGCCTCCAGATCGGGCACCAGCAGGATGTCCGCCTGGCCGGCGACCGGCGAGACGATACTTTTCTCGCGCACGGCCGCCTCGCTGATCGCATTATCGAGGGCGAGCGGGCCATCGAGCAGCGCGCCTTCGATCTGGCCCCGGTCCGCCATCTTGCAGAGCGCCGCGGCATCCAATGTGGTGCGCATTTTCGGATTGACCGTTTCGACGGCGGCGAGGATCGCGACCCTGGGCTGTTCGATCCCGATCACATGGGCAAGGTCGATCGCGTTGCGCGCGATGTCGGCCTTGTCCTCAAGCGTCGGCTCGATGTTGATCGCGGCGTCGGTGATGATGAGCGGGCGCGGATAGCCGGGCACGTCCATCACATAGGCGTGGCTGATCCTGCGTTCGGTCCGAAGGCCCGTGTCGGACGATACGACCGCGCCCATGAGCTCGTCAGTATGAAGCGAGCCCTTCATCAGCAGCGCGGCTTCGCCGGCCCGCACGCGCGCGACGGCTTCGGCGGCGGCGGCGTGGCTGTGCGGGACGTCGATCACCCGGAAGGCCGCAATATCGACACCGGCGTCCTTCGCCGCATTCGTCATACGCGCCGCAGGGCCGATGAGAATCGGAACGACGATGCCGGCGTCGGCGGCCTCAGCCACTGCGCGCATGGCGTCGGCGCTGCACGGATGGACCACGGCCGTGACGCACGCAGATCCGTCCTTGGCGCGCGCCATCAACTGGCGGAAGCGGTCGTGGCTGGCGATCCGCACGTCGGGAAGCGGCATGCGGGGCCGGCTGACTTTCTCGGTGGGCGCCTTGACCTCGGCCTGGCCGCTGATGACGGTCTCGCCCTTCTGGTTCACACAGGTGCAGTCGAGAACGATGACATGATGCTCGGCGCGCTTCTGCGCGACGGTGACGCAGGCCGTGATGGTGTCGCCGACGCCCACCGGGCGGGTGAAGCGAAGCGATTGGCCGAGATAGATCGCACCGGGCCCTGGCAGCTCGGTTCCCAGGATCGCCGAGATGAGCCCCGCGCCCCACATGCCATGAGCGATGACCCTGTGGAACATGTCCGTTTCGGCATAGACAGGGTCGAGATGCGCCGGATTCACGTCGCCTGACACCGCCGCGAAGAGCTGGATGTCGTCGGCGGACAGCGTGCGGGTGAGGCTGGCCGTATCGCCGACGGCGATCTCGTCGAACGTGCGGTTCTCGATGAGGTTGGCGGCGGCCATGGCTCAGCGCTCCAGCACGTAGCGCCCGGGGGCATCACCGAGCGGCGGATAGTTCCGTTCGGGCGCGCCCATCGCCGGTGGGGCCGCCGCCTCGCCCGAGTGCGATCCAAGCCATGAACTCCATTCCGGCCACCACGACCCTTCGCGCACCTCGGCCCGCTCCAGCCAGGCATCGGGACCTGGCGCCGGGCCATCCTGCATCCGTGTCGCGATGCGATAATGGCGATGAGGATGCCCGGGCTCGGAGACGATCCCGGCATTGTGGCCACCGCTCGTCAGCACGAAGCGGATCTCCGCGCCCGTCAGCATGTGGAGCTTGTGGGTCGAGCGCCACGGCGCGACATGGTCGGTTTCCGTGCCCACCATGAAGATCGGCATGCGCAGCCCCGAGAGCGAGACCGGGTGGCCGCCGGCCTCGTAGCGCCCTTCGGACAGGTCATTGTCGAGGAACAGGCGCCGAAGATATTGCGCGTGCATGGCATAGGGCATGCGGGTGCCGTCGGCGTTCCATGCCATGAGGTCGGTCATCGGCTCGCGCTCGCCCATGAGATAGGTCGAGAGGATGCGCGACCAGAGCAGATCGTTGGACCGCAGCATCTGGAAGGCGCCGCCCATATGGCTGCTGTCGAGAAAGCCGCGCGCCCACATCATCGCATCGATCAGGTTGATCTCCGCCTCGTCGATGAACAGACCAAGTTCGCCCGGCTCGCTGAACTCGGTCTGGGCGGCGAACAGCGTGACGCTCGCCAGACGCTCATCTTCATCGCGCGCCATCGCGGCCGCGGTGATGGCGAGCAGCGTGCCGCCGATACAATAGCCGGCCGCGTGGATCTTCTCGGTGCCGGTAATCGCCTGGATGACATCAACGGCGGCCATCGGCCCAAGCAGGCGATAATCCTCCATGTCGAGATCGCGGTCGGCGCTGTCGGGATTGTGCCAGGAGATGCAGAACACGGTGTAGCCCTGCCCTACCAGCCAGCGGATGAGCGAATTTTCCGGCGACAGGTCGAGGATGTAATATTTCATGATCCATGCCGGCACGATCAATATCGGCTCCGGACGCACCGTCTCGGTTGCGGGCGCATATTGGATCAGTTCCATGACCCTGTTGCGAAACACGACCTTGCCAGCCGTGGCTGCGACCTTCTCGCCGACCCGATAGGCCTCCGTGCCCGCTGCGGGCTCCCCGCGTACCAGGCGTTCCAGGTCGTCGCAAAAAAATCGCGCACCCTCGACAAGGCATTGTCCTCCGGTTTCGAGGATGCGCTGCTGGAGCACGGGGTTGGTCGGGATGAAATTGGTCGGGGACACCATGTCGAGCATCTGGCGGGTCGCGAACTCGACGATCGCTTCGTGGTGCCCGGTGACGCCGCTCACGCCGGTCGTCGCGGCATGCCACCATTGCTGCTGGAGCAGGAAGGCCTGCTCGATCAGGTCGAACGGATGGCGCTTCCAGGCTGCGTCGGCGAAGCGCCGATCCTGGGGCAGCGGATCGATCGCCGGCTCGGGATCGCTGCCGGATGCGCTGCGCATGGCATAGTCGGCGAGCCGCATCAGCTTGCGCCCGCCCTTGGCGGCGAGCTGCAGCTGCCTGCCTGGCGAGCAGAGAATGTGCGTCCACCAGTCGGAAAAAGACTGCGCCAAAGTGGCGGGCGACTGGCCTGAAGTCAGCTGCGCGATGGCGGCGAAGCTCGACCGATCCAGCGTCGTGGCCAGACCGTCCAACGGGTCAGGGATATTGCTTCGACTCTGCACATTTTCGCTCCTGCTGCGGTGCAACAAGCCCTGAAGCGCAGGAAGCCTCTGCGCACTCCGTAGTCCTACGGAGGGATTGCCTCGCATATGCCAGCCCCAGAAGTCAGAGCTCAGCACGACATTGCTGTATGAAAAGCGGCCAAATACGATCAGGAGGCTCAGTGCGGTCGCACGGGCGAGCCAGCTATCCCGCCGAACCAGTCCCGCAATACCGGCGAAAGGGTCTGCGGGTTGCCGCCGATATGGCGAAGATCCTCCGCCAGCAGTGGCGGGCGGACTGCGAGGAAATATATCGCGAGGCCCGTCGTGAGAATGCCAAGTGCGATCAGCACCCCGGCCGCCAGAGCGGGTCTGGTCCGAGAGGCGGCCGGCGCTAACATTTTCTGTCGAGACTCAGTTCGGCGATGATGGGACAATCTGGCCGCTCGTCGCCATGACAGCGCTCGGCGAGATCGACGAGGGTCTCGCGCAGGGTCGTCAGCGCTTCGGCCTTGCGCTGCAATTCCTCCGCCCGCGCCAACGCGACCCGCTTTACATCGGCGCTGCTGCGGCCCGTGTCGGCCCACAGGCCGAGCAGGGTCCGGATCTCCTCGATCGGAAAACCGAGATCGCGGGCATTGGCGATGAACCGCAGGCGATGGAGGTCACTCTCGCCATAGTCGCGATAACCCGCTCCCCGGCGCGGCGGCGCCGGGATGAGGCCGATCTTCTCATAATGGCGGATCATCCGCTCCGAGACCCCGCTTTGCTTCGACGCCTCCCCGATGTTCACAGCGCTTTCCGGTTGAGGCGCAGCGCGTTGGTGACCACGCTGACCGAGGAGAGCGCCATGGCGGCGGCCGCGATGATCGGCGAGAGCAGGATGCCGAACAGCGGATAGAGCGCGCCCGCCGCCACCGGCACCCCGGCGACATTGTAGATGAAGGCGAAGACCAGGTTCTGGCGGATGTTGGACATGGTCGCCTGGCTCAGCCGCCGTGCCCGCACGATGCCCATGAGATCGCCCTTGAGCAGCGTCACGCCCGCGCTCTCGATCGCGACGTCGGTGCCCGAGCCCATGGCAATACCGACATCGGCGGCAGCCAGTGCGGGGGCGTCGTTGACCCCGTCGCCGGCCATCGCCACCACGCGCCCCTCGCTTTTCAACCGCGCGACGACGGCACTCTTCTGGTCGGGCAGTACCTCGGCTTCGACATCGTCAATGCCGAGCCGCCTTGCCACCGCCTCTGCTGTGGTGCGGTTGTCGCCGGTCAACATCACCACGCGAATGCCTTCGGCCTTGAGTGCGGCCAGGGCCTCCGGCGTCGTCTGCTTCACGGGATCGGCGATTGCAAAGGCGCCGCCGACGGTGCCGTCGACGCCGATGAAGATCGCGGTGGCGCCATCCCGGCGCAGGGCGTCGGCCTGCTCCGCCAGCGCGTCGGTTGCTATGCCCTCTTCCGAGAGGAACCGCGCATTACCGAGCACGATCCGGCGGCCGTCGACGGTGCCGAGCGCGCCGCGTCCGGTGGGGGAATCGAAGTCGGTGACGTCGCTCGTGGGGATGCCGCGATCCTTGGCGGCCTCGACGATCGCCAGCGCGAGCGGATGCTCGGAGGCCCGCTCGACCGAGGCGGCAAGCCGCAGCAGTTCGGCTTCGTCGAAGCCGGGCGCCGGCACGATCTGGGTGACGGCAGGCCGGCCTTCGGTCAGCGTGCCGGTCTTGTCGACGACGAGCGTGTCGACTTTTTCCATATGCTCGAGCGCTTCGGCATTCTTGATGAGGACGCCGAGCCCGGCGCCGCGGCCAACCCCGACCATGATCGACATCGGCGTGGCGAGACCCAGTGCGCAGGGACAGGCGATGATCAGCACGGCGACCGCCGCAACCAGCCCGTAGGCGAAGCGCGGCTCGGGGCCCCAGATGCCCCAGGCGATGAACGCGACCACCGCGACCGCGATGACCACGGGCACGAACCAGCCCGACACCTGATCGGCCATGCGCTGGATCGGCGCGCGCGAGCGCTGCGCCTCGGCGACCATCTGGACGATGCGCGCCAGCATGGTGTCCCGGCCAACCTTGTCGGCGACGATAACGAGCGCGCCGGTCTGGTTGAGCGTGCCGCCGATCACCGTGTCGGCCTTGGCCTTGGTGACGGGCATGGACTCACCGGTGACCATCGACTCGTCGAGCGAGGAACGGCCGTCCTCGACCACGCCATCGACCGGCACCTTCTCGCCGGGACGCACACGCAGGCGGTCGCCGACCGCAACGAGATCGAGGCTGATTTCCTCTTCACTGCCATCGGAACCGATCCGGCGCGCGGTCTTTGGCGCAAGGTTAAGCAGCGCCTTGATCGCGCCCGAGGTCCGCTCGCGCGCGCGCAGTTCGAGCATCTGGCCGAGCAGCACGAGGACAGTGATCACCGCGGCCGCCTCGAAATAGACGGCAACCATGCCGTCCTCTCCGCGGAAGGCGGGCGGGAACAGCTGGGGCGCGAGCGTCGCGACGACGCTGTAGATCCAGGCGACCCCGGTCCCCATCGCGATCAGGGTGAACATGTTGAGGTTGCGGGTCTTGAGCGAGGCCCAGCCACGCTCGAAGAAGGGCCAGCCCGCCCAGAGCACGACGGGTGTCGCCAGCACGAACTGGATCCATACCGAGATCGACATCGGCACGAGGCGATGGATCGCGGGAAAGAGATGCGCGCCCATCTCGAGGATCAGCACCGGGAGGGCCAGCATCAGGCCGACCCGGAAGCGCCGTGTGAAATCGACCAGCTCATGGCTGGGGCCGCTGTCGGCAGTCACGGTCGCGGGCTCGAGCGCCATGCCGCAGATCGGACAGGACCCGGGATGGTCCTGCCGAATCTCGGGATGCATAGGGCAGGTCCAGATCGTGCCTTCTGGCACCGCGACTGGCGGTGCCGGCGGGCCGAGATAGCGCTCGGGATCGGCGATGAATTTTGCCCGGCAGCCCGCGCTGCAGAAATGATAGCTTTCACCGCCATGCTCGGCATGGTGCGCAGTGATCGCAGGATCGACGGTCATGCCGCAGACCGGGTCCTTGACGCCAGCCGCTGGTTTCGCAGCGCCGTGGCTGCCGCAGCAACCGCCGCCATGCGCCGCTCCATGTGTCTCGTTCATCGCCTTGCTCCTTTCGACGCCTGACGATCTAGGGTCTGACACCGTGTCAGGGTCAATACGTAATCGCCTAAGCGGACAAATCGGCGGGCCCGTTCGCCTGGCCGCCATCAGCCAAGGTCATTGGCAACCGTAAGGCCGTGGTCCTGCGCCGGTCGATGCGCCGTAAACAAGTCGATCGCGCCGGTGATGGTCAAAAGCCGAAACGTCTCGGCCACATGCCTGAAGCCGGCCGCCGCGATCAGGCCGGGGGGCACGCCGTCGGCATTGGGCCGGGTATCATCGATGCCATCGAGCCGCTGCACGGTCAGGCGGAAGGCAAGCCGCATGAAACCCTGCTGGCGGCCATAATCGGCGATCACCAGGCGCCCACCCGGGCGCAGCATGGCGAACATGGCGCGCAGGGTTGCCGCCTTCTCCCTGACCGGCATCTGATGCAGCACGAGACTCGACACGACAGCGTCGGCGGTACCCGGGGCCACGTCCCTGGCAAATCCCTGACGCCAGTCGATATCGGCCCGCCGCACAGCGGCCTTGTGCCGCGCGATGTCGAGCGCCTCGGCATCGGGATCGAGACCGATCACCTGCGTCCTGGGCTCGGCTTGCTTGAGCATCAGCGCGAAGCTGCCGGTGCCACAGCCGACGTCGACGACCGTCTCACCGGCTTTGGGCGCCAGGGCGGCGAGCATGGCGGCACGCCACCGCTTCTCCCGCGTCCACAGGCGGATCGCGCGATCATAGTCTTTCGTCGATCCGGTCCCGAGCGGCGGGGTGTAGGATTGCATTGGCTTCTCCCAACGCGAGGCGTTCGAAACGATAAACTACATCGACATGGGTGGCGACAGTGTCCCCAGCCAGGCGACCAGCCCGAGAATG
>NZTV01000084.1 GCA_002703245.1 Microbacterium sp. | reverse complement strand
ATCCCCTGTCTGGCCTTGCTCCGGGCGAGGTTTGCCGTGCGGGTCGTGTCACCACGACCCCGGTGGTCTCTTACACCGCCCTTTCACCCTTACCGGGCATCACCCGGCGGTCTGCTCTCTGTGGCACTTTCTCGCGGATCACTCCGGGTGGGTGTTACCCACCGCCCTGCCCTGTGGAGCCCGGACGTTCCTCGGTGCGACATGCGCAACGCGACCGTCCAGCCGACCCATTCGCATCCACGATCCTATCCCGCGCGCTCACGCCTTCGCCGCGGAGTCCGCGACGCGCGCATCGAGGGGGAAATCGACCGGGAAGTCCCCGAACAGCAGACGCCCCGCCGCATCTGCGGCGGCGCGCACCGCCGCAGACACCTCCCCGACGTGTTCCTCGGGGCAGTGGACGATCACCTCGTCGTGCAGGAAGAACGCGATGTGCGCGTGTCGGGAGAAGACGGGCCCGGACCGGGTCGCGTCCACGCGCGCGGCGGGCATCCGGGCCAAACGCCCACGCAGGTCGGCCAGCCACGTCAGCGCCCACTCCGCTGCCGTGCCCTGGACGACGAAGTTCCTCGTGAAGCGTCCGCGGTCACGCGCCTCACGTCGGGCACGCGCGATCTCCGACGCCGCCGCGTCGGCCTCAGTGGCCCGGGCCTGCGTCCGCAGCCACGTCCCGTCGGGGACGGGACTGGTCCGCCCGAGCAGCGTCGAGACCGCCTCACCGTCCTCGCCCCGGCGTGCCGCGGCGTCCACCAGCCCCATTGCGCGGGGATACGTAAGTCGCAGGCGCGGCATGAGCCGTCCGCTCTCCCCCGTGGTCGCCCCGTACATCGCACCGAGAAGGGCGAGCTTGGCATCCTCACGGGAGGTGACCGCCCCGTCGGCGACGATCCCCTCGTAGAGATCGCGCCCGCGCGCCGCCTCCGCCAAGGCCGTGTCCTGCGCCATCGCACACAGCACCCGCGGTTCCAGCTGGGCCACGTCTGCGACCACCAACCGCCACCCGGGATCGGCGCGCACGGCCACGCGCAGGCCTCGGGGGATCTGCAGGGCACCACCGCCGGCGGAGGCCCAGCGTCCGGTGACCACTCCGGCGGGGATGTACACGGGGCGGAACCGGCCACCCGCGACCCACTCGTCCAACCATGCCCATCCGTTCGCGGTCCACAGTCGCGCGAGACGTTTGTACTCCAACAGCGTCGCCACCGCCGGGTGGTCCACCGCGGCCAATTCGCCACGCCCGGTCGACTCGACCGGCAATCCTTGCCGGTGCAGCGCACGCAGGAGCTTGGTCGGAGAGTCCGGATTCAGGCCGGGATCATCCAGTTCCTCCCGCAGGCGACGCGCCAACGCCTCCAGCCGCGCCGGACGCGCCCCCACGGTCGGCCGCGAGCCGAGTTCCGCGTCGAGGACCGCTTCGTGGGCCCGCGCGTCCCAGGGCAGCCCCGCCGTGTGCATCTCGACGGCGAGGAGGGCACCGGCCGACTCCGCGGCGACCAGGAGGTGCAGCCCGGCACGCGCCCGGCCGAGGGCGTCACGCTGCCGGGCGAACTCCGCCAGGGTCTCCTCGATCGCCGCCGTCGGCCCGGTGGGGGCGACCAGATCGAACAGGGCCTGCCCTGCATCCGGGGCCGGAACGCCCTCACCCGCCCACACGTCATCACGCTGCCGAGCGGTCGGATCGGTGCCCTCGAGACCGAGCAGGATCCGGTGGACCAGTCGGAGGTCATGGCAACGGGCGACGCGGACGCCTGCGGCCAGCAGGGCCGGATACCGGCGTGACGAATCGTGCCACACCCACCGTGTCGGGGCGCTCCGCTCGCGCTCGCTCACATGGGCGGGGAACTCCTCGGGCGCGACGACGCTCCGGGACAGCTCCCGCCCGTCGGCGTCGAGATCGACCACGACGACACCTCGATCGTCGTCTCCGACGACCGACCAGACCGCCCTCGACGTCGGCTCAGCCGAGATCGCGTCGGAAACTCTCACGGCGGTCCATGGCCTCATTGGCCACCGCGTCCGCCCGTGCGTTCTCCGCCCGAGGCACCCACTCGAACGTGACACGTCGCGAACCGATCAGCTCGCGCGCCTGTCGGGCGAGCACCTGCATGTCGGGGTGCTTGATCTTCCACCGACCCGTCATCTGCTCGACCACGAGCTTGGAATCCATCTTGACGTGCACCGGCGCATCAGGATCGCGTTCGAGGGCCGCCTGCACACCGACGATCATCCCGTTGTACTCGGCGACGTTGTTGGTCGCGACCCCGACGTAGACGCCGAGCTCGCAGACGATCGCCCCGGACGCGGCGTCGATGACGACTGCTCCGCCCCCGGCGGTCCCGGGGTTTCCTCGGGAACCTCCGTCGGCCTCGACGATGATCGTGCTCACAGGCCGGACTCCTCGGTGCGCACGAGGACGCAACCGCACTCGGGGCACATCACGACGTCGTCCTCCTCGGCGCGCCGCAGGTCGCCCAGGTCGGTGCCGGAGAGGACCATGTGACATCCCCCGCAGGTGTTCCGCGTGAGCAGCCCCGCACCCGCGTTGCGGGGGGCGAGCTTCTCGTACAGCGCGACGAGGTCCTCCGCGATGCCGGCCGAGACCGCCTCCCGATCGCGTGAGGCGGCATCGAGCACGCTCTCGGCCTCCGCCACCGCCGCCTTGGCGGCCGCGCTGAGCTCGGCCCCCTCCGCATTGGTCCGGGCGATGAGGTCCTCCTGTGCGGCGACCGCCGCATCCGCCACCTCGAGCCGCTCCATCAGTTCGAGTTCGGCGTCTTCGAGGTCACTCTTGCGCCGGGCGAGCGAGGCCAGCTCGCTCTCGAGCCCCTGCGCCTCCTTGACGTTGGCGGTCGCGGCCAGTCGCTCGGTGTCCCGGGCGCGTCGCGCGTCCACGACGGCGACGTCCGACTCGATCCGCGCCACCTCGGCCCGCAGATCATCACGGGTGCCCAGCAGCGCCGTGAGCTCGTGGGTGAGTGACTGGCGCTCCGCGAGGAGCTCCTTCACACGCGCAGCCTGCGGCGGGTTCGCACGTGCCGCCTCGGCGCGTCGGATGCGGGAGTCGAGCTCGGCCAGGTCGAGGAGCGCGCGCTGGTCGCGGGGAGAAGCCTTCACCCGACCAACATAAATCACGCGGATGCGACGGTGTGGGCCCTGCCGGGATCGAACCGACGACATCCACGGTGGAATCAGGACACTTTGCCCCGCTCGTGTCCCTCGCGGAAGCTCGCCGCCGGCGCACAGCCTCCTGACGAACATGCCACTTTCGTCGGAAGGCCACATCATGAGCATGCCGACCGACGCTTTCAAGCGTGTCGCGCCGACAACAGCGCATGCACGCGCATCCATTCTGTGGCATATGTCATCCATGAACGACGAAGTCATGGGGGCCTTCGCCGCGTACCAGCGAGCCCAAGACCTATCCGAGAACACCATCCGCAACCGCGAGAGCACGCCCTTTCACCCGTGAACAGGTCGACGCGATGCTCCAGAGCGGCGCCTACGCCCGCACGCGCGCGATGATCCTCCTCGGCTACTACCAAGGCTTCCGGGTCTCCTCGGATTCGATCAGGATCATGTCGTCCTCCTTGAGGGCGGGGGTGTCGTTGCGGTGGTTGTCGCGGGCGGGGTCGTAATCGTTGTGCCACTGTTCGACGATGGGGTTCGGGGGGAGGTAGGGGCGCCACCAGCCGTGGTCCTCGAGCACGGCGACGACGGCGGGGTCGGCCCATTCGTCGGTGTCGACGGCGTTTCCCCCGTCCGTGTCGGACCGGTAGACGTGGTTGGAGACGTCGGGGTGCGCGACGGAGTAGGGGTATTGGCCGGCCTGGCGGAGCGCGTACAGATCGGCCTGTTCGTCGTAGTCGACAGAGGTGCGGCTGGTTTGCAGTTCCCGACCAATTTCAGCCTCGACGCGCCGCCACGATGCCGCCGCATCCGGTCGAAATGAGACGCCAGGGCGAATCTCTTCAAGTGCCATTTCTCCCCCTCCGTTACGCCAGAGGAATCGGGACGGTGAAGGCGATACGCCCCGCCGTCCGACTCGAGGTCGGCTGGTTCGCTTTCACCAGCCCGCCAGACTCGATGACCAACTGGAACAGCGACGAGGGTGATGGCGACGCGGAGACCATGGCGTGATACTCATGGTCTGGTCGCGCCCCCACTGGAAGGGTGAGAATCGTCTGCCCGTGCGACAACGCCCCAGACGACAATGACCAGTCGATCGTCCCCAGAAGCCATCCGTCCCTCGTGTACAGCTCGTTGTTCGAGAGCGTGACACTAGACCCAGCCACCGGCACGACCGAGCCGGGCGACGTCGCAGGTACCCATGTGATCACCCACCCGGACCCGTCGTACAGCTCGAGGGCATCGGCTGTGGTGTTGTACACCTTGAGCCCTTCGTACAGTTCGTCGCCGGAGATCGCGTCCCGTTCGGTCTCGGTGACCGGGCCACGATAGTTTCCGACCCGTCCGATCAGCTCGACCAGCTTGTTGAAGTCGGCCGCGGTCGACGGGGTGGTGTTGAAGACGCCGAGGCCGCGAGGCCCCCCGGATGCGGTGTATCCCATCGGGTTCTCCTATGTCTCGTACGTGACGCGAAGGCGCCCCGAGTTTCCGCCGTGCTGAGGATCTTGCGTACCCGGCCAGATGTTCCACCCGCCGAGGTCGAATCCGAGACCGCCCACGTTCGACTTGAGGTGGTCGATCAGGGATGTCGGGATCTCCGTCCACCCGGACGTTCCCGAGAGGGTGGACGTTGCGCTGATCGTCGGCGCGCCGGCAGGTTTCGACGCATACGGGTGCCGACCGAACGGGCGCGTTCCCGTCAGCCGCTCCGGGGGAGGCAGGTAGATCTCCGCCTTGATGATGTCCGCCGACGAGGGCACGGTGTCTCTGATTTTCGTCCCGTAGAACCATGCGCCGTAGTTGTTCGCGGAGGACCACACGTCGTTGATGCGCCACCCATACCCGGGCTGGTACGACCCCGAGTCGATCGCTGCGAAGGTCTTCGTGACCCGCTCTCCCGACCCGCCGGGCGCCGTCGGGACCTCCTGGGCTGACGGGCTCGTCGACTTCAGGCCGACGATATGGCACCCGTTGCCCCACATGAGCTTGACCTGGTCCGACGCCGAGAATGACGCACCGGAGTTGTACGTTGCCTGCACCTCGCCGACATCCGTCGACACTGTGGCGATACCGGAGCTCGTCGAGACAATCTCCCCGTCAGCGGGCTTCGGGACCGTCGGTCCGAGCATGTACGCGACACCATCGATCACGGCGACCCACACGGTCTCGTTGATCTCGGGACGGTAGGAGGTCGTCGAGTGTGCTGGCACCCGTCCGCCATCAAAGTCGACCACAGCGCGGAGACCGTCGAGCCCCCGATACTGCCCTGCGAGCAGTTGCACCTTCGACTTGCCGTCGAATAGCGCAAGCGTCACGTCGGCGTCGTCAGCCATTCAGGCCTCCCCAGCGATCTCGACCGTCAGGTCTTGCGTGCGTGCCATGCCACGGTTGATCGTCGCGACCCTGCCCAGCAGGGTCCGATTCGGGCGTTCGATCGTGACCACGTCACCTCGTTCTCGAAGCGGATTGAACACCTCGGTCACCGGGAGGATCTGCGCGCGCGGTGTCGACACCTGCGACAGCGTTGACGCCGCCCACGCTCTCGCAAGCGCTTCCGTGTTAACCAGCTCGTTCTTCAGGTACAGAGTGCGCGCCCGAAACGGTGACACCGACCCGTCGGGGTTTCGGACACGAAGGGGTCCCTTGGTGACCTCGGCGACAGCCAGAACACCCTCCGCGTCATCGTCTATCGCGCGCACCACGACCCGGTTGTAGACGTCCTCGGCGGACATCATCGACCCGACGTGGACGAGCTCTTTCTCCCGAGTGAGCTCCGCGACGGGCTCCGGCCACGTATTCGGGC
This sequence comes from Microbacterium sp., assembly GCA_002703245.1. Taxonomy (GTDB): domain Bacteria; phylum Actinomycetota; class Actinomycetes; order Actinomycetales; family Microbacteriaceae; genus Microbacterium; species Microbacterium aquimaris. The sequence continues at coordinate 24,630 of NZTV01000084.1, read as the reverse complement.
GGGCAGACAGCGCACCGTCCGCGGTCATGTGCGGTGCCGCGTCTAGGACGATGTCCAGCAGGTTGGTGATCGCCTCAAGCTTCTTCTCCGGGTGCATCACCGAACGAGGGATCGGCGCATCCGCGACCGTGCGGGACAACGGCAACCCGCTGACCCGCCCGATCTCGTCCCACACCGACAGAAGCGACTCCGGCGCTCGCGGAGCGTCGAACGTCTCCTTCGACGGCCCGTAGAGCAGCTCCCTCAGGTCAAGCTGCACCGTCGACCCCGTGGTGATCCACTCGCCACGAAACCGCATGATCTCGTCCCGCGCGTCGGGGACATCGACGATCTCGAACCACCCGTACTGGACGCGTTCCTCGAACGACCCGACGCGAATCACGCTGAACACCTGCAGCTGCGCACCGAACGGGGCGAGCGGGTCAGTGACCTCGGTGGGCGTCAGCGATGTCGCGAACTCGTCCGACCAGGTCACCGTGCACGATCCGGACTGCTGGATCTCCGCGTCCGCATCTTCATCGAACGACACGTCAGACAGGGGGATGTTTGCCTGTCGTCTATCGCCCGCGTAGTAGAGGTCGGCGGCCCAGACCGGGTCGAATGAGCCCGTGAGAACGCCAGCCACTTCCTGCGACCCGAACCGACTCATGTGGCCCTCCTATGCGGTTGCGAGGCCCGCCAGGGAATAGTCGCGGTCCTGGGCGGTGTAGGTCGCGTACGCGGCGTCGCGGTCGTCGTAGTCGGCGTACGCGGCGTCGAGGTCGTCGTATGTCAGCAGCGGCACCACGAGCCCGGGGTACGGCGGTTCTGCCTCATCGACGGTTGCAGCGACTCGCACCCACTCACCGCCGCGACGGATCGTCTTGTCCTGCACCGTCCATCCGTCGCTGGATGCGAAGAACGTGCGAGGCAACAGCACCGGCTCGCTCGTGCGAACACAGAGGATCCCGATCTGGTCTTCCTCGTAGTCACCGAGCATCGCTTCGAACCCAGCGATGTTCGCCATGCCGTCGATGTTGAGCACAAGGTCAGCGGCGACTATGCCGCGACGGCGTGACCCGAGACGTCTTCCGACGACGGCATCTTCCGCGTACACGAGCTCGCCGAGTGTGGGGCGTTGCAACTGCTGGAGCGACGCGTCGTCCATCTCCACGAGGATCCCCCGCGCGGGATCGAGCGGGTTATGGATCCATGTTCCTTCGACGTCGAGGGTGATGCTCTCCGGGTCGGTGTACCCAAGCTCTGCGTCGCCTGCGTCGTACTGCATGGCCCGGTATGTTGCGCTGCTCTGGAATGGGCATTCGAAGTCGAGGGCGGCGACGCCGGGTGCGATGTCTACACCACCGCGGACCAGCCATGTCCGGTTCTCCGCCTGACGGTAGATCCGCAGGCGGACGCAGTCCGGGTCGAGATCCCCTGGGTCGAAGAACACCTCGACCCAGGGGTTCCCGGTGACGTCCGGCGTCAGATTCGGTGCAGACAATGCGCTACCCCTTTCGGCGGCCGTTGGACAGCTTCACCTTGCGCTCCCGACCAGCCCGCTCAATGTGGATGTCGATGAGATCGCCGAGATTGACGCCATCACCCTTCTTGGTGACGATCACGGTGACCTCACCACCGCCGCTGTTGGCGCCCGCCTCGAACGCACGGTCGAGCCTGTTCTCATAGGAGGAGAGTGGCTCGACGACCTCGCGGCCACCGGGGTTGTCTCCGATGAGCGCCAGCGTTGGCCTGGAGGTGACGCCGCCCTGCGCCAGGCGAGGGAGACTGACGGTGGGGATCAGTGGCAGGGTGATTCCCACCGCTCCGGACACGTTATTGACCGCACCGATCATGCCGTTGATCAGATCGATGGCACCGTTTATTCCGGACTGGATCGCCCCAAGGACGCCGTTAAAGACGCCCCGCACAACGCTGGCGAGGCCACCCCACATGTTGTTCCAGGCGCTGCTGATCCAGTCGAGGCCATTGCCGATGCCATCCATGACCCAACCGATCGCGGTCTTGACGCCGCTCACGATGCCGTTCCAGATGCCGGTGACGACGCTCGAGATCGTGGACCAAACGGACTCCCAATTGGAGATCAGCCACACGAGACTGTTGACGAGCCACCCGACGAAACTGGTGTCCCAGAGGAACTTCAGTACCCCGATGAAGCCTTCCCACACCTCCCCGATCCAGGAAGCGAACCCCTCCCAGACGCCGTTCCACCATCCGATGAACCCGTCGATCACTTCGCCAATCCAGGCGATGAATCCGCCCCAGATCTCGCTGATCCATGCCACGACCGTGTCCCAGTTCAGGACGAGCAGGACGATCGCTGCGATGAGCGCGACGATCGCGATGATGATCCAGGTGATCGGGTTGGCGAGAAGCGCAGTGTTCATCGCCCACGTGGCGATCGTCACGCCGACGAACGCGAGAGTCAGTACGCCGAGTACAAGCGCGAAAGCTTGAACGGCCCACTGGTTCTCGGAGATCCAAGAACCGAACTGCTCGATGTACGGCATCACGAAAGCCAGGCCCTCGCCGACACTGTCGAACACCGCCGTCGCAAGCGGCTCGAGCGCGACCATGAGGGTGTTGACGGTCTGGGTCCACTGCTCGCCGAAGCTCTTCGTGTCCTCCGCGACGCCGAGGATGGTGTCACCAGTGGCGCCGGTGGCCGACATCAGATCCTCGACGTTCAAGACGCCGGACTGCAGGGCTCCGACGAACTGAGACGCACCGCGCGTGCCGAACACCTGACCTGCTAGGTCGAGCGCGGACGCTTCGTCTCCGGCGTCGATGAAGCCCTGTAGCTCGCCGATGACGCGCTCGTATGCCTCCGCCGGCTGCTCGCCATCCTTCGCGAGATTCACGAGGCTGCGGGACATCGACGACATGATCTGAGTCGAGTTGAGACCCGCCTTGTCGAAAGTACCAACGAGCGAAATCGCGTCCTCGAAACCGAACCCGAGCGCCTGCAGCGCGGGGGCGTTGGCCTGCGCGCCCGCGGCGAGCTCGTTCAGGCCGACACCGGTGGCCTGCGACACCTGAAACAGTGTGTCCATCGCTCCTGCGACGTCCTCACCCTCGATCTTGAAGGCGTTGAACGCTGCCGACGTCTGCGAGATGTCGACATCCTCGCCAAGCATCCGCGAGGCTTCGAGAACCTGTGACGCGACTGTCTCGAGGTCGTCCCCGGTCAGTCCTAGCCGCGTGTTCAGGTCGGCGACGGTGTTGCCGACATCCTCGAAGTTTGCCGGCACCTCTTTGCCTACTGCCTGAGCACTGTCGACGAGACCGTCCAGCGCGGCGCCCGTTGCGCCGGTGCCGGTCCGGATAGTGTCCTCGACCTTGTCGAAGGTCTCCCCGATGGCGAACAGGCCGGCGGCGGCGCCGATCCCCGCCGCGGCGATCCCAGCCGCAGCGACCCCAGCCCCCTTGCCGAACTTGCCGAGCTTCGAGTCAGCGTCCTTTGTGTCCGCGAGAACCTTGATCAGGTAGTCGACCGACGTAGTCATCGCTACCCCCTCCTGCGCGGGCGCGCGGCACGATGTGCCCGCTTCCGATTCGCTCTCTTGGATTCCTCAGCGGCCTTGTCGCACTGCATCGCGATGCCCTCCCAGTGGTGGTACTCGATCTGATCGAGCAGCACGGGAAGGGTGTATCCGGGCCAGAAGTGCGCGATGTTCAGGAAGCGCCGAGTGATCTGTTCCTCCAGCAGAGGTTCAGACGCCTCCAGCGGGTGATTCAGTCGCCCCGGGGCGGCCACTCCTCCGCCGCGGTTCCGTCGTCCGCTTCGGAATCGGGCAGGGGCGGCTGGGGAGGGTCCACGGGTTCGCTCGAGGCGTCACCCGCCCTCTCGTCGTCCTTGGTGGCGTGAGTGCTCCACGGCCACTCCGACATCGGGGTCTCCATGAGGAAGTCCCACGTCACCGGGCGTCCTGCGACCGCCACGGTCAGATACGCCGCGAGAAGAGCGCCGAGGAAGTCGGACTCTTGCACGGCGTCGCGGATCTGCGAGAGCTGCTTGTATTCGGTCTCGCGCTGCAGCCGGATGATCGCTGACGGGGGTGCCGTGTCGAGCCCCTTCAGGATGTGCGGCGTATTCGTCTCATCGTCATCGAACGTGAGGTAGGGCACTGGGGACTCTCCTATTTGGTCTTGGCCGCCTCGGCGACGGCCGCTTCGATCGCTGCCTCGATGCGGTTCCGCATCAGGTCACGGACTTCGTTTGTGGCGGGCTCAAAGAAGTAGGGATGACCGGACTGGTCTACCCACTCGGACGACCCGAACACGGGATGCCGGAACGTGGTTGCCTGCATGATGCGGGCAAGGTTGTACCCCCCGACCTTGGGTCCGGTGGTTTTGACGTCGATTCCTTGCCTGGTCTTCCCTGCGACGATGCGGGTCTTCAGCCCCTGCGCGATCCGATCACGCAGACCCGTGGAAGACCCGCCGCCCTCCCGAAGCTTGCGCTTCTGCGCCTGCGTTATCTCGTCACCCGACTGGCGCAGTTCACGGCGCAGCCGGGTGACGAGCTTCGGGTTGATCTCCTTCAGCGAGGAGAGCAGGCCGCGAAGATCAGGCTGCTCGATGTCGAACGAGATGTCCCCGTTCTTCGTCATCGGTCAGAGCGCCGAGTCGGCGGTGCGCACGGCGATGTAGAGCGCGTGCGCGGCGACGAGCCCGTCGAATCCGGTGAACTCAAGCGACTGAGTGATCACGTCGCCGCCGTTCGCCTTCGGTAGTTCACCCTCGAAGCGGATGTCGGGGATCACGACCTGCAGCACCGGCGGGTTGCCCGAAGTGATGTCGGTCGGCCCCTCGAACGTCGCGACGAGCGCCATCGAAGTCTGATTCTCGACAGCGTCGCGGAATGTCGTCGAGTCGTACTCAGCCGTCAGTGACCCGCTCACGGACGCGAGCCCCACGGCAGGTCGACGGGAACGCTTGCCAGCCCCGCCGATGTTGTACCCCTCGCCGTCGTGCCCCTGGTCGACGCTGATCGAGAAGTCCCGGACGTTGGCGACCGCGGTGCCACCAGACGCGAGAGCGGTCGACGTCGGAACCGTCACGCTCCCACCGACCACAAGGTCGGCATGCACGAAGCTGAACAGCTCAGTCGCCGGGTAGGACGGCGTCGCGTACTCGACGTCGGTGACGATCTCCCGGCCAGTCCACGACGAGGAGAGGGTCAGGATCTCGCTGCTCCCCATCGAGATCTCGAACGCCGAGCAGACGGCGCCGTGCACCGTGTAGGCGTCGATCGTGTCGGCGCCAAGCCGCGGAATGCCCTTCTGGATCGTCAGCGACGGCTGGTAGTCGGTCTTCGTGAGCGTGAAGAGCTGCTGGTAGAGGTCGGTCTCCACCTCCGCGGATGCACCGACGCCGAGCATCGCTTCGAACATGAAGCCGAGCCCCCGGGTCGGCACCTCGAGCCCGATGTCGCCGACCGCGCCGTCGCGTGTGAGCACGCGCCGACCGGACCGCGCGACGCGGGACCCGGGACGTAGGCCCTCCCCCTGCACGAACGTGCGCTCGAAGTCGAGCGACTCCTCGGTAAACTCGAGGAACCGGTCCACAACCACGGGCGTGCCGTAGGCCGTCTCCTTCTTGGCCCCGATGGAGCAGTCGAGCTGAGTGGTCATGATGCCTCCTCGTCGGCCGCGTCCGCGGCGATCGGTTCGCCGTTCAGAGCGGCGATGATGTCGGGCTTCTTCTTGCTGGTGAGCGCAACGCCGCGACGCCGCGCGATCGTCTCCAGCTCGGAGGCGGTGAGTGCGTCCCAGCCGCCGGCGACCGCGTAGAGGTCCGCCTGATCGAGCAGAGCAGCTGCTTCTTCGAAGGTGACATCGAACGGCTCCCCCGGCTTCGGTGCACCGAGCACCCCGGGGATCTCGAGCGCTCCGAGCGGTGACTTGTGGATGAGCGTGGTCATCTCGGGCTCCTTACCCTGTGATGCGGATCTTGGCTTCGAACACGACGGCCGCCGCCGCCACGTGCCCGGCTTGCTTCACGAACGGTTGCGCGTCCGCGGTCTCGACGATCACGTCGGTGAGCACGCACGACAGCGCGACGCCGCCGAGTGGTCGGCGTTCCATGCGCACGCTCTGCTCGAGCTCGCCGAGCCGGTCGTAGAGGTATTCCTCGGCCTCACGTGCGGCATCGACCTCGCCACGTACCAGTACCCACCACATCGACTCGATGCGCACGGTCTCGTTCCGTGACCGGTTGGGCCCGTACGGGCCTTGCTCCTGTCGGGAGTCGCCGCCGTACCACTCGACGTACTTGTCGGGCTTGCGGCGGGCGGTTCCCCACACCTGCTCGAACTCCGGGTTGTCGGTCTCGAACAGCGTCTTGGCGTGGTCGTAGAGTGCCTTCTTCACCGCATAGATGCTCACGCGGTCGCGGATGCCCGACATCAGGCAATCCCCGGCATTCTGAAGTTCGACGCGCACAGCTCGATCACGCGTTTCGGCACGGCGAATCCCGATGGAGTCGTCCCCATGGGTCGCTCTCCGTAGTGAACGGGTTCGCCGCTGAGGACTTGCTGCCCGATTTGCCAGAGGTGCCGGACGAGCTCGCGCGTGGCGAGCTGGATGTTCGGCGGCACCTCGCTGGTGCCGGTCTTGTAGGTGACCTTCACGACCTGTCGGCCCGGTGCGAAGCGCTCGTTGTTCTTGCCGCGGTAGACGATCATCGACCGTTCGTTCACGACGCATCCCGAAACTTCGGTCCCGTCGACCTCGACCGAGATGAGTTCGCTCGGGCGCTGCGAAAGCGCCACCCCGATCTTGCCGCCGTCATGGAACTCCGTGCGGCTCGAGACGAGCACGGCACCCACTAGGTCTTCGATGACGGGTGTGGCCGCTGCGATGTAGAGCCGAAGGCTCTCACCGTTCGGGCTGTTCCTGTCCGTCTCCCGCCACTGCAACGCGGCGACGGCGTCCTCGAAGCTGATGAGAAATCGTGGGTCCGCAGGCCACACATCGACGACATCGGTGTACCTCACGCTGGTGTCGCGCCACGTCAGCAGGTACCTGCCCGGGATGTCCCCCTCGAATGTTGCGGAGTAGGTCCCATCGTTGCTCGTGGGGGTCGGCGATTCTTCGGTTCCGTCGGGCTTTGTGACGGTGAGCGTTACCGAATGTGTCTCAGCCTCGGGTGGGGACCATGACACGGTGACGGTGGATCCGAGGTCTATCGGCATGGTCAGCTCCCGTCTGGACGCTCGTAGTCCTCTTCACCCACCCATCGCGGCTTGCGATGCGTGGTCTTGATTCCCGTATGCACGTGGATCGGTACGCCCACCATCCGCGCGCGTGCGCAGAAAGACAGGTCTTCTCCGAGCAGTTGGCCAGTGGCGGGGTTGACCATGCGCTCGTACCAGCTGCCCGCGCCGAACTTCTCTGCCACGCGCTCGAAGACGCTGCGGTGGATGAGGACGAACGCGGAGCCTGTCGCGGCGACCTCTGCGAGCGTGTCGCGCGGATACTCACGCCAGGCCACAAATCCCGAGCGGCCGTCGCTGGCTTCATGCCACTGGTAAAGGGCCGGAACTACCTCCGTGCGGAACCCGCCCATCCCGTCAGGCTCCCGCTCCATCTGCGCGAAGCAGAGTCCGCCGACGACCGGACGCGACGTGGGGTCCGCGGACGCAAGAAGTTGGTCGAGCGCGTTTGCCTCGAATCCCATGTCGGTGTCGACCCACCACAGCCACTCGGCGTCTCCGGCGAGGAATGCTGCGGCCGTCTCGTTGCGCGCTGCGATGAGCCCGTTGGATCCGCAGCGTGTGGGGATCCATTGCATGAGCCTCTGCGGTCCGAGCATTTCAGCGCCGATGACATGCAGCATCGAGTGCATGAAGGACGCGTCGACCTGGGTCGGGTGCACCCATGCGGCGACGACGCTAGTCGCCACGCGTCACGTCGCCCTTCTTCACGCGTGGCTTCCGCGGAGTGCTCATCGTCTCGTCAGGGATCTCGCTGCCGCGCGCGTCAGCAGGGTCCGCGCTGAACATGTCGGGGTGCGTGGTAACGACCGGGTGGTCGGCATCCCAGCCTTCTCCACGGTTGATGCGGATCTTCTCGCCACCGCGGCCTGCGATCACTGCGCTGGTGGTGGCTACGACGATTGCCATCTCTTTGCCCTCCGTCGAAATCTGGATCAGGTGATGTCCTGTGGGGGCGAGGATCTCCTCGCCCCCACAGGGGCCGGCTCACTGGTTCTGGAGCAGGCGGAATGCGGTGTCGTCGATCGAGTCGGCACCGATCCGGGTGTGCGCGAACCATCCGCGCTGTCCGGTCGGGCGACCGTTCGTCGTGCCGAACAGGTGGGGCACGAACTCCACGGACATGCCGGCACGTTCGGCGATCAGGTACTTCCGGAAGTCGCCGACGACGATGAGGTTCGCCGCACCGGTCGATCCCGCGAAGTCCGGGATGTAGGACGACGTCTCCACGGGACGGCTGCGGAGACGTTCGAGCTGGCCGGTCAGGTCGACCGTGCGGGTGCCGTAGGCGTCTCCGAACGCAGCGACGTCTGACGCGGTCCCTTCGCCCATGACCCAGGTCGCGTTCGACTTCGCGCGGTCCGGAAGCACCTTCCAGACCTTCGTGATGTCCGCCGCGCCCAGTGCGCCGTCGGTGGTGACGACGACCTCGACGTTCGTGTTGGCGTCAAGCGCCGTCACGATGCCGGTCGGTGCGCCGGAGCCGGAACCGACCGCGAACGCCTGCGCCTCGAGCTCGTCGCGACCCTCTGCGAGGAGGCGCGACATCTCAGCGGCGAAGTTCGGGTAGTCCTGCCCGATCTCGATGGAGTACGGGATGAACCCGCGGGCCATGTGGGTGGGGACCTCCGGCTGCGCCAGCGTGGGCGAGTCGTCGGACACCTCGGTTCCCTCACCGTCGAACGACCACGAGACACCGGCCGAGCTGACGCCCTTCCACGTGTCGGTGGTGATCGTCTCGACGCGCGAGATCCGACGGAACGGGTTGAGCGACTGCTGTGCGGTGAGGATGATCGACGGGTCGATCAGTACCGGCACGCCGTAGCCGCCCGCAGAGGGCGTACCGCCGGCCATTGCACGCTGCTCGAACTCGCGGAACGCCGCCATCGCGCGTGCCTCTTCGGAGGTCCACGCCGGGGTCGCGGAGGTCATCGCCTTCGCGAACGCCGACCGGTAGGCGTCGTTCTCGGTGAGCAAGAGACGGCGGGCGATGATGTCACCGTCGGTGTCTCCGTTGTGGCGACGCAGGATCGCGTCGACCTGGTCGAGCTGCTCCGACCGCAGGCCCATTCCCTTCGACGCTTCCTCCATGCGCTTCAGCGCCTGGTCGCGAGCGTCACGGCGAGCGAGGTTGCGCACCTCGACCTCGGCGTTCTGGTCCGGCTTGCCGACCTGCACCGACGACCAGCGCGCGCGGGACTCGGCAACGCGGGTGGCGCGCTCCGCGCGCTCCTCTGCCTCCTTGATCTGACCGCGGAGCGCCTGCTCCTCGGTGTCGATCTGATCCCAGCGGGTCTGCTGCTCGTCGTTGAGGTCCGCCTTGTCAGCGGCCTCATGGATCTGACGCCGCTCTTCGTCCAGCTTGGTGAGCTGGGAGCGGAGCGTCTCAAGTTCGGGATCCATTTCCGGATCCTCCTTCCTGCGCATTGCGCATGTTGAACAGACGCACGCGCTGCGCGTGCGTGAGTCCACCCGAGTGGCGCTCCGCCGGCTCGTTGGTGGGTGGCCCCGCGGCTTCTTCCTCGTCGGCAGTGGCTTCGCCGGCTGCTCGCCCGGGGAGAGTGCGGGAGTTTCTGACGCGCTCGAGCTCGTCGACCCGCGCGGGGTCGGTTGCGCGGAGGCGCTCGTAGAAGTCGTCGGTGGTCGATCGGACCATCGCGGTCGCGGAGGGGTTCGCTGGGAAGGTGACGGGCCCAAACTCGAAGAGGCGCGCTTCGGTGATGGTGCGCTCCGGGATCCCCATCGGGTTGTGCTCAGACGCCCCGGGGTCGTCGTTCCACTCGTCCTTCACGACACGCATCCGCATGCTGGACCCGTAGACGCCAGCCTCGAGCCCCGGGAGAAGGTCACGCACGTACGACGTGTCGAACAGCTGGACGGCCCCGATCGCCGTGTCGGCTTCTTCACGCAGGTTCTCGATCGTGCCGAGCACCTTGTTGCCGATCTGCGGATCGAACCCGTGATCGAACAGGGACCGGACCCGCTCTCCCGACTCCTTGATGCTCTTGCGGAACGCGCCCTTGGCTGTGCGCTCGAGGAACCGCCCCTCCCACATCGAGTCGATCTCATACCAGACGCCGAACGGCGAGAAGCGCACCTCCATCACAGGCATCGCGTTCTCGTCGCCAGCGGCACGCACGCTCAGCGGTGCTGCGCGGACGACCTCAAGTTCCGGAATCGGATTCATCATCAGCCTCCTGCTGAGTGGGTGCCGGCGTGCCGGACTTCTGTATCGGCGCTTTGCCCGCCTCGTTCGGAAGGGGGTCCAGATGTTCGATGTCACGCACCTCGTCCGGAACCTTCCATCCGCTGTTGAGAGCGAGAGCGTGCGCCTGGTAGCGCTGCAGCGTGGTTGCTTCGAGCAGTGCGTCGCGGTTGACCTCGACCCACTGCGGGCGCGGAGTGAACGCCGACAGGACTCGCTCGTACCGGCGGATCCACCGGTTCATGGAGAACACGAGCAGGTCCTGACGTCGGTCAACGACGTTCGCGTACGTGATGTTCGAGCCGGAGGTGCCGTACCCCAGGATCTCGGCGTACCCGGGACCATAGATGCGCGCGCACTGCGCTTCGGAGAGCCCCTGTGTCTCAAGGAACTGGGACTCCTCGGGGGTGATCTGGACGTTCTCCCACTTCCACCCCTTGCCGAATACCATCGGCTCGCTCGTGCCCCGCGTCAGCATGACGCGATCCTTCGCAGCCTGCGCCTGATCACCGTCGATGTCGGCGAGCTCGTTGTACAGCAGACCCGACGGGTGCGCCCCGTCGGCGAACCACTGCCGCCCGAACCGTGACGTTGCCAGCGAGACCCCGATCGTGGTGGCGTGCGCCTCGATCGGCGAGAGCCCCCAGAGCTGCCCCGGTACGGGGTTGACACGCCAGTGCACCATCCGCCCGTCATCGAACGGCACCCCGCCGAGCCACCACTTCGTCTTGCCGGCGACGATCACGGCGTTCACGGCATCAGGGCTAAGCAGATCAACAGTCCGGAGACGGCCGGCACTGTCTCGCTCGACCACATCGCCGAATGCGTTTCCGGCGATCAGCCACGACCACAGGAGCCGGTACGCCCAGTCCTCACGGCCTGCACCGTCACCACCCGGATCCTGCAACACAGTCGGCGTGGCGATCTTACGACGCTGCCCCCGCGTCTCGGTGTATACCGAGATCGGAAGTTCAGACACCATCGATGCGATCAGGTCTACGGTGCTGCGAATCGCGATCGACTGCGCCGCGGTCACGCTGTTGACGACAACGTCAGACGACGTGGCGGGGAAGATCCCATGCGGACGGACACTCGTGATCTGCGACCGCGCCTCTTCCGCGGGGGGCGCAGTGATGCGCGGACCGGAGAACAGCCCCATCAGCTCATCCTCCGATCAACCATCAGTAGCACCACTCCGAGCGCGAGCACTCCGAGCGCGAGGTGGAACAGTGCTGCACCGGCGACGACGAGCACTGCGCCAAGGATTCCCGGGATGTATCGGAGCATGTCGCCTCCTCAGTGGATGTTCGCGATGGGGTCGTACTCGTCTTCGGCCTGCGCCGCTTCCAGCCGCCATCCCCACAGCGCGATCGTCGCCGCGACCAGCGGCGATATGTCCGTCGTCGACTTCTTCCGGTCCCACACACGCGCATCCGAGTTGGTCCACGCGGCGCCCGCGATGGCGACGTCAAGCGGCACCTGTCCGGTCTTGCGGTGCCACAGTTTCCGATTCGTGACGCCGTCGTACAGTCCCGCGCAGGCCGCGGCGTACTCGCCGCGCTTCACGATGACAAGTTCGATCCCCGCTTCAGCTAGAGCCGCGTCGAACGTGGCCGCTTGACCGCCCGGGGCGGCGTACACGCGGCGGGGTGCTTTCGGGTTTCGGAGGAACAACTCGACGAGCCACGGCACCACCCAGTGCGGTCCGCTCTCGTGCTTCACGACCTCCATATGGAGCTCTCCAGCGCCGTTCGGGCCCACGGTCGCGACGGCCGCCGAAGAACGGTCGTTGGCCACGTCGAGGGCGAAGGCTCGATCTGCGGCGATCGATGACGTGTCGCTCGCTGAGTGCTCCCACTCCTCGGGCTCCACGACCATTTCCGCGCCGGCAAGCTCAGACGGAATTCCGAGGCGCTCCTGCGCGAACTCGTCTTCCTCCATGGCGTCCCGCTCCGACTGGATGAAGTCCGCACTGATCCGGATCCCGAACGCTGGGTTACCCTGACGCCAGGTCTCACGGTCGTCGTAGTACGCCGCCTTCGAGCCGTACCGTTTCCGCTCCTCTGGGGTGAGCTCGTCCCACGCACGCGCCGACCATTCAGCCGCCGCGAACCTTCCACGCTTCCCAGAAATCGCGCGCAGACGCACCTTCGTGAGCACATCCGAATCGACGTACGGGGCGGAAGATGCGTAGACCAGCTTCGGATTCCCCGCGACAGACTTCGCCGACATCGTCGGCATCAGCGCGGCCATCATCTGCCGACGCAGCTTCAGCGCCTCGTCGAGGTACACCGTGTCCCCGGTAAACCCACGCCCGGAGTTGTTCGAGCGCGCCAGGAACTTCAGCCGGCATCCCGACTTCGTCTCGATCGACTCCTCGCCATCTGCGGTGCGAATGCGGTGGACCATGCGATCCAGAGTCGGCGTCGACTCGATCAGCACCTGGATGCGGAGGAACATCTCCTGCGCGGTCTTGAACTCGTGCGCCGTGTAGATCTGCAGGGGCGTCTCCCAAACGAACAGCCCCGCGAGCTGGTGCCCCTCGATGATCGAACCCTTGCCGTTCTGCCGGTTCGCTTCGATCAGATCCTCGAACGACGCCCACCGACCATCCGACCGTGTGAACGTCAGCAGCTCAGCTGCTGTCTCCTGCCACGGATCGAAATGCAGACCCGCGATCGACGCGAGGTCGATCATCTCGTCGGCATGCTCCCGGGAGAGATCCTCGTCGTACTCCGCCGGGAGCAGGTGGATCCTAGGCTCCTGAACGCCGAGCCTCGCGCTCGGCTCGTGCGGCGGCGAGCTGGTCTGCAAGGGAGACCTCCTTCTTGCCACCGAGCTCCACGATCAGCGCTACCAACTCCTGCCGACGCTTCGACAGCGCCGCAACTTCACGCGGAACGGCAGATTTCATCGCCTCCCGCACCTCAGCGAGGTTGTCACGCGCATCCTGCAGCGGATCAATGTCACCGTCATCCGCTGCGGTGACATCCGCAACGACGTTCAACTGCACCGGAGCCTCATCGGCTCGACGCTTCGCCGCCCGGTCCTCCTTCGCCTTCGCATGCGCCCGAGCACAAGGAAGACAAGGCTTCTCCCCGCCACGCAGATGACGCCGGTACGCCGCCGGCGTCCCACACGGCTGCAGCTTCCGAGGCATGCGGATCACCTCCGCTACGAGCAGGGAATGTCACACCAACACGTGATGTACGCACACAAAAAAACGGAAGGGAGCGCGGTCTTCCGTGGGTGTCGGTGTGCCTAAAAATCGGTGGGTCGGTGCGGGTTGGACTGGTTGATGCTGGTGATCGTGAGGGTGGCGGTGCGGTATGCGCCGGTGGCCACCCCTCGTGCGATGCTTTCGCAGTCTCCACGGTTCTCGTAGCCTTGGCTGCCGTCGGTGGCGATGATGTTCCCGTTGGGTGCGGTCAGGCGCCATGCCCACTTGCCGTCTGATCTGCGGTAGACGTCGAGGTCTGCGCTCATCGTCAGGTCCAATCGGGTGAGGTGATCAGGGCTTGCCGGTTCACGCCTCGGCGTTTGGCGTTGGTGATGTCTGCGCCGCCGGCCATGTTGCAGGGGACGCACTGGGGTCCGTAGTTGCGTGGGTCGTAGGGGGCGCCGCCTGCGTCGACGTCGAGGATGTGTCCGAGGGTCATGTGCTCTCGGTGTCCGCGTGGCTTGGTGGCGTCGAGCATGACGGGGCAGTTGGGTGTGCAGCCGGCTGTGATGCAGCGTTGGAAGCGGCCTCGTGATCGGAGCTCTCGGACGCATGCCTGGTGTTGACGCGTGTGGTGGGTGCGGGCCATCAGTCGTACCCGAGCCAATCACCACAGCAGTCCTCTGCGGCCGATGGCATGCACCAGCGTTTGCCGTAGTCCTCGCAGGCGTATGGTTTCGGGTCGGCTTGGTCGGCGACGATGTCTTCGATGCGGCGGGTCATGCGTCCCCCCGGGAGAGCAGGGCGCAGACGGCGCCGGCCCAGGTGCGTTGCACGGTGATGGTGATGAGGATGCCGGCGATGATCGCGGCGATGGTGCGCATCAGATGGCCTGGGTGCTCATCGTTGAGTTCTCCTGTGTGTGGTGGAGCCGGGGCGGGGGTGGCGTCCCCATGTCGTGCCCCGCCCCGGGGCCCGGCGGCGACAGCGCCGGTGTTGGCCGCCGCTTGGCGCGGCCCATCCTCGAGGCGGCCGGGACCTGGGGGTCGACCGGTCTTGCCCGGGGAAGAGGGTGTGCCCCACCGGTACGTCTGCGACTGCGAGGGCGCTCGTGGTGTGTGTCGCGCGGCCGGTGGGGCCAGTGTCGTCCTGGGCGGCACGATGCCCAGGAACGACCGAAGCCTCCGACCCGGTGTGGGTGGAGGCTTCAGTAGGGTCGGTGACCCCGCAGGTTCACCCTATCGAGACGGGCGGAAATCGGGTTGGTCCGACACGCCGGGGCCTGGTTCCATCCCGCAGACTCCGGATCATGCGATCGTGCGCTTCGACCAGCCCGGCGATGTCATCCGGCGGGCTCCGGATCATTCGATCTGTAGCCGGGTGTGATCTTCTCGGCCAGATCCTCTATCTGTTCGCGGGTGACCGTGACGAGTATCTCGGGGTTGAAGTGATCCCTACTCCCGTCGTAGTGGTCGACCTCGCCGCCGTCCAGGGTGCGCGCGCGGACGGGGTTGTGGTTCGTGCTGATGCGCTCCAACTCGACCACATGCCCGGCCTCTCGGATGGCGGGTACGAGGTATGCGGCGACGAGGGCGTAGAGCAGTTCCTCTGTGTCGAGAGGGGCGTCATCGTCGTAGGTGTCCCACCACCAGTCATCGAGGGCGCCACCGTCACCGAACCCCCATTTGCTGCACAGTGATTCGGCGTCGAGCATGAAGTTAGCCATTGGTCGCCCCTCCCGGATCGGTCGGGTGGTGGGCGCGCACGGGCTGTTCCGTGGTGCCCGCTCCAAATGCCGCGATGAGCGCGGGTGGCAGGAGGTAGGCGAGCCTCTGTGCGATGTTGGTCGAGAGCACTCTGGGGGTCGAGTCGCCGCAGTCGGCGTAGACATCCTCGATTGCCTCACGAATGGGGAAGTCGAGCGCTAGGTGTAGCGCGCCCTCGCCGACAGCCAGGCCCAGGTCATCGCCGTCGTTCCCGTCCAGCGCTCGCGCAAGCCGGTCGGCAACATCGTGTGTTCGTGAATCTCTCATGACCGCCCCCCACCCGTGTGGTTGGTGGGTGGCTCCGGTTCATTCGGTCGGTAGTTCACGCGGAACGCCGCCCAGGACGCCCACGGCACCGGAACGTGCCAGCGCACCAGGGATGCGAGCGCGTAGCGCTCGTGCTTGTCGGTGGCCTGGTGGAACTCACGTAGCAGATCGTCGTATCGGGGTGCGCTGAGTGGCGCCTCTTTGGACCACGGCTTGCTCAATTCGTGCTCCTGTTCGTGTTATTGGTGGGTGACTCCGGATCATTCGGATGTGTGCTCAGGTAGATGCTCATCGGTTTCAGGATCAAATTGGCAGACGCGAGGCGCCCGCCACGAACGTGGGCAATGGCGGCATCCAGATCCTCAGCGCTCTCTTCCGGGTCGGACAGGTCAGAGCGCAGTGGGCCGTCGAGGTACGCGGCCACCTGATCCAGAGAGCCGGTGAACTCGTACGGCGCACCGTCGGCATCCCGGTTGTCCACGTCGCGCAGGGTGATCTCAGCCACAGGTGCACCTTCCAATCGCTCGGAGGCATCCGTGACAGCGAAGCGTGTAGCCGTCCACGTCGTAGATGCCCATGTATGTCTGCCACTTCCCGCACCGACAGCCGGGAAGTGCGCCTCTACGCGACAGCTCAGACGCGAGTGCATCGGTGCTGGCCCCGCTCAGGTCAGGCATCCCGACTCCCATCCGTGTGGTTGGTGGGTGGCTCCGGATCATTCGTTTCCTGAGCTTTAGCTACAACTCGACGCAACATTGCGTGCCCATTCCGCCGCCCGCCAGTCATTACGACCCGCTCTCCGTCGAGGATGCGTAGTCCGACCTCTCGCTGCCACGGCGTCAGGTTGACGCCAAGACCTACCGCGGCGTAGCCAATTGCCGATTCGTGCTCGGCCCGCGATGGGTGCCACGGCTCGATCCGGTACTCGTCGGTCTGGTAGTCGCTATTCAGGCGCTCGGCCCGCTCCTCGCAGTGCGCGAGACTGCCAGACGCGACGATGGTCTCGAAGCCCGTCCGCTTGAGCTTCACAACATGGGTGGGGGTCATGACTCGCTCCTGGTTGTGTGGTGGGTGATGATCCGCCTCGCCTGACCACTGGCCTCGCGTGCCGCATCTTCTGCGATCATCACTCGCTCCTCGAAGGGCACTGTCGGGTAGTGGTCATTCAGTCGGCGCATCAGGTCATCGCGCACGTCGCTCCAGAAATCGCTCATGCCTGGCTCCTGTTCGTGTGGTTGGTGCTCCATTTGTTCGTCCACCAAAGCCCCCGGCTGTAGTGCGCTCCGTCCGGATCGGAGTAGACGTTCTCGGAGTCTTCGCGATGCCCCCTCGGCTTCTCGCACGAGTGGGTGCCGTCGGCATACCCCCTGCCGCACTTCTCGTATTCAGGCATCTCGGCTCCCGTTCCTGTGGTCCGCGTGCGCAGCACAGTCGCTGGTCCCCCAGTGGTCAGCCAGCACATACAGCGCGCCGCTGATGCTCGAATACGCCAAAGCGCTGAACGCGCCACACTCTAGGCAGTGCCATGTGTATGCGTTTGGGGCGATTTTGCGAACCGGCATCACTCGCTCCTGTTCGTGTGATTCGTGCCGCGCTCGATGTCGCCAGCCATAGCCCGCAACCTTTCCGCCGACCGCGTGACCCCGTTGAGCATCACCCGGCTGAGATGCGGAAGCGCAGCTACGCGCATCACATCGTGCATGGCGCACTCATCAGCGGGCGCTTCCCGGGTGATCCGCTCTGCCGCCTCGCGGAAGGCCTCGGCGCGTACGCGGGCACGCTCACCCTCCAACCAGCGGCGAGCGGCGGCCTCAGACTGCACCTGCAACCCGTGCCCCTCGATCGAGACCCGGGAGATGTAGTCAGCGAACGACTCGTCCTCCCGCTGCGGATCCACCACGGGGCGCGGCAACCGGTACCCCCGGATGACCTCTTCGGTGGTGGGCGTGTACTCGTCTGCGGTGCTCATCGTGTGTCCCCCTCTCGGCGGGGCTCACGGCCCCGTATGTGGTTCTGCCACAGCAGGTTCGCCAGCGCGAACCCCAACGCGAACGACGCCAGCGACACCGCGGCGATGCCGAGCACGATCTCGATGCTCATCCCTCGCCCCTCTCATACCCGGCGTCAATGATCGATGCCGCGACGTGCTGGGCGTACACGGCCGGGCCGCGCCATACGCCGTCGCACTTGCAGGCGATACCAGTCGCCTGCGGGTAGCCGTCTGCCCGTGCGGTGTCGATCGGGCTGTGAGATCGCATGATGTCGTAGAGCGTCGGCGGCTCGACGTTTTCGGGCTGGACCGCGGTGCCTCCCCGGCATTCGCGACACTTGCCCTCCGGGCATCCGTGCGCCCCGACCCGGAGCATCTTCTCGGTGCTCATGAACCAGACCCCTCCCCGTACGGGTTCGGCGTGCGGATGGGCCGTCCGCCCGTGATGCTTCCGGCGTAGTCTCGCTTCCCTGTGAAGTAGCCGTCTCGCCACGTTTGAGCGAGCCGTGACTCGACGGCTGATGCTCGCTCCCCCTCCAACCTCTCCAACGCATCCGCGGCATCCCGCATCAGCGACGCGCGAGCCGACGTGCTCCCCTCCGCGAACCCGCGAAGCTCCTCGACCAGTTCCTCGGTGCTCATGAACCAGACCCCTCCTGCTCGTGCATGTACGTCGAGCCAAGCCCGCCGTACGGAATCAGCGGCAGCGACTCATCACGCTCGGTCGCGACATCCACGAGAACCCCGCCCCGGATCGTCGCGAACCTGACCGGCCAGCCCGGGCCGCTGCCAAGCCCTTCCGCCTGGCAATCAAACGGCACCGGCACCGGATCACCGATGTCCCACCGCTCAAGCGACCGCCCGAATGCCTTGGTCTGCCACTCGTCGTTGTTCTTGTCGTGGAAGCTGTCGAACATGCCCATCAGGAATCTCCTCCACCAAAGCCGCGGTTGGGGGTTTCGGCGTACTCGGCCATCGTTACGATCGCCTCATAGCGCCGAAGATCGGACAGAGTCGGATCCGAGTCGTACGACTCGATTTCGCGCGTCCAACCGTCGGGCATCCCGAACACTCGGTCGACATCTGACTGGGTGAGCCCGGCGCGTCGCCGACGCTTGACGAGTGTTGCCCTCGCTTCACGGTCGCGCTTCGCCAGGGCCTTGGCGACGTCCCGCATCTCGATCACGGGCTTAGGCAGGCACCGCAGATCGGCGGACCCCGGGATCATCTCGAAGAGTTCCGTGTCACTCATCCCTCGACCCCCTTCTCCCGACGGCGGGCTTCGACGGTTTTCTGCGCGGCCCGCACGGCTCCCTCCCGGAACCACGTGTGCTTGCTCGACCCGACCCGCAGCGTCGCCGCTGGCGTGAGATCCCCATCGGCCACCCAGCGGCGCAACGTCCGTTCAGTGACATCGACCTTCGCGGCGGCCTCACGGCGCGTCAGCAGCGGGTTGCCCCACTCCGACACCCCGCCGACACGGACCTCCTCCGTGTCTTCCTGGACCTCGACGAATGCTTCCGTGGGGCGTTCGACGTTCCACCGGTACATCGCGTCAGCGATCGACCAGCGCTCCCGGATCCCATCGACAGCCGGGTGCACATCAATGGCCGCCGCTGTGAGGGCGATGATCATCTCTTGGTCGTTCGCGAGCTTCGGGAGCTCGTCGAGGATGACCGAGGCGTTCCCGTGTGCTTCCTCGTAGGCGTCGGCGGCGTCAGCGCCGGCGGGGAGGCCACGGTCGTCCCATCCGCGGTGTTCGAGCATGGATGCCCAGGCGCGGAGGGTCCCGGCGATCGCGTCGCCAGCGTCGATGAGGTCGGCGGGGATCGGGGCCGGCGCCTCGACGTTCCGTGCCGCACCTGTGCCGACCTGGTCGTATGCGCGTGCCTTCGTCGGGTCACCGAGGGAGCGGATGCGGCCGAGGATGTCGGGGGCGTCGGTGATCATGCGGCGGGTGCGGCCGAAGCAGCGATCGCAGATCAGTGAGCCGTCGCGGGTCTCTGCGGGGACGCAGCCGCGGCAGGTGCCGTGCTCGTTGCCGTAGTCGGGGCAGTCAGCGAAGTGCTGGCGTTGCATGCACCCACGGATGCAGACACGGTCACCCATGAAGCACCGCCTCGTTCAGATCGCGGATCTGCGCCGACCAGCGCCCCGCCTCCATGCGTGTCCAAGCACGTCGATCAGGGAACCACCGAGCGATCGTGGACCTGCAGACGCCCACCGTCCGCGCGGCCTCCGCGAACGACGCGCCCTCGTCGAGAAGAGCGAGCGCACGCGCCCGCACATCCCCATCGCGGCGTACCGCCGCCGGGGCCTTGCTCCGCCCAGCTGCATGCCGCCACCGGGTCACCGTCCTCGGATCTACGTGCATGATGTCCGCGATCTCCGCCGCAGAGAGGCCACGGGCGTCGAGCTCGATGAACTGGGCGTGCGTCCCCTCATCCGACGCGAAGCGTCCGCGTGCCCGGAGAGCGTCAGAACGGTTCTCCATCGTCTTCCTCCATCGCCTTCGTGAGCCGGTCCTCGTAGCGCTGCTGAGCGAGCCACCTGTCGTGCTGGCGGCGAGCAGTCCCGCACTTCCCGCAGTCCTCGAAGCGACCGTTGGGATGATCCGGGCAACCGATGGGTGGGGCGTCCAGCAGGCGGGGCCGCGGCGGCAGAGGCGTGCGCTCCTGCTCCTCCCGCCACTCGGCCCACTCCCCCGCGCGTTCCCGGTCCTCGTCCCGCATCCGCTCCCGCGCCCTCGCCCGCGCTCCCCCCACAGCCGCGAAGCTTCGCGAACGTTCGCGAATGGGTGGGTCGGGGCAGTCCGACCAGGCAAGCCGGGCGTCGAGGCCCAACGGTCGGCGAAGTGCGATCCACTCCTCCCCGTCGACCGTGTACATCTCCAGGAAGCCGGACTCCTCGAGCATCAGCAGGTGCTCGATCACCCGCTCCGTCGCGGCCTC
This sequence comes from Microbacterium sp., assembly GCA_002703245.1. Classification (GTDB taxonomy): domain Bacteria; phylum Actinomycetota; class Actinomycetes; order Actinomycetales; family Microbacteriaceae; genus Microbacterium; species Microbacterium aquimaris. The sequence continues at coordinate 4,072 of NZTV01000084.1, read as the reverse complement.
CCCCGGGTAGATCGCCGCGGCGATCAACTCCGGGACGAGTTGCCGGCGGCCGAGACCGTCGGTGTGCAGCCACAGACCGAGTGCTGTCGTCTTCGCCTCGTGCGGGGCTCGCAGGTACCCGGGGAACTCGAGATCCCGTGTCGTGATCTTCCTCTGGACGCTCTTCGTCGTTGACACCTTGCTCGTTACCTCTCGCGAATCCCTCAATGCACAGGTCGACGGCGAGCTGCAGGTGGTGCTCGTCGACCTGGAAGCACTCCGACCAGCCGCGGCCCATCAGCAGGAGACCGGTCGCTTCGGTCTCGTTGCGGAAGGCCTGCGGGAACCATCTGCGGAGCGTGCGGAGTGCTTCGCGTTCCCAGGTGGCGTCGGTGCCTCTGGCGAGGATGATGATGTGACCGCCGGTGCGGGTCATCCGGTGGACACGGTTGAACTTCCACGCCCGTCCGACCTTCAGCACGTTGTGCTCGGGCCAGAACACCACGTAGGTCATCGCGAACTCGGGCATGCTCATGCGGGGGTCACCTGCTCCCGGGTGTCGAATCCGGTCAGCCGGAACAGTCGGCCGTCGAGGGCCATGACTGGGGTCTCCATCGCGCGGTGGAGTGTCTTCTCGTGGGTCGAGTCCGGGATGACGATGAGTCCGCGCTCGATGAGGTCGAGGCGGGTGACGCCGTGCGCTTCGGCCTTGGCGCCGTTGCAGAGCGAGCACGCGGCGATCAGGTTCGCGGGGTGGTCGAGTCTGTCACCGGCTCCACCGGATCCTCGGTTCGCGCGGTGGTCGGTGGTCTGCGCCTCACCCGTGCAGACGTTGAGGGCGAGAAGGCAGAACCCGCCGTCTCGTGCGATGATGCGCTTCTTCTGCGCGACGGTGACGGTCACCCGGCCACCCCCTCTAGTGCAGTGAAGTCGAATGCTTGCTGGGAGAGGCGCTTCACAATCAGTTCGCAGTACGCCTCTTCCAGCTCGACGCCGATCGCTTTCCGCCCGAGGTTGCGGGCCGCGATCAGGGTCGATCCGGATCCCGCGAACGGGTCGGCGATCGTCCCCGACGGGCACTTCTCGATGAGCGCTTCCATGAGAGCGACCGGCTTCTGGTGGGGGTGTACTCGACCGTTGGTGCCCATGCTCTGCACTGGTGCGCACGTGATGACGTCGGAGTCGCGCCGTCCGGAGAACCCGGTCCCGAGGACGTACATCTCCTGGTGCGACGGCTTCCACGGGATCGACAGATCCCCCATGCCGAGCGCGCCTTTCGTGTCCCAGATGAGCAGCGCACGCGTCCCAGCCGGGCGCGGTATGCGCCAGGTTCCGAAGATGATGGCGGGGGCGTCGACGCCGTGACGGTTGCGCCACCAATCGACGACAGTGTCGCGGGCGGTCGTGTCCTTGTCGCCGGGGATCGATGCGGCGAGAGTTGTCCGTCGCGATCCGGAGTTGTAGTCGATGCCGTAGGGCACGTCAGAGACCAGGACGTCGGCGCTCAGCCATGCGACCTCTTCGAGCGCGTCTCCGTGGTGGAGCCGCACGTACTCGTCTTCGTAGTACAGGGTCATCGGTGCTCACCCCGGAGGTTGGCGTTCAGCGACCGGAGGATGTCGATGTCCCTGCCGATCATGCGGTCGAAGTCGCGGGCGTACTCCATCTCGAGCCACGCCGTGTCGGCGGCGAGCTGTGCAGCCTTCACGCGATCGTCGGTGGCGTGGGCGAGGTCACGGCGCTCGGTCATGGGCATGCGCGGGTAGGTCTCGAGGAGCTTCTCGGCACCGAGCGCGACGGCGATCTTCAGGTCACGCTCGGCGGCCTTCAGCTTCCGGCGGTACGTGTCGAGCGCGGCGGGAGCGCGACGCGCGACGTCCCGCGCATGCATGAGCGCACCAGCGGCCTGTACCGGCGAGGGGAACAGTGCGAGCAGCTCCTCCTCGCTCATGGCCGAGAGGTTCAACGGCACCAGCGCGGTGTCGGTGCCCGGCACGTACTCCGTGTCATCGACCTCGCCCGTGAGCGGGTTCACGCCAGCCATCAGCGGCGCCCCTTCCTGCGCTGCTTCGCCCGCCGCGCGGCACGGTTGGCCGGCGGCTGGTGGTCCAGCGGTTGAGCCACGCCCGGGCGCTCCGCACCGAAGAACGCGCGGTGCTGGGCGCGCTCCGCGTCGGACAGCTCCGGGGCCTCCGGCGCCCAGGGGTCACCGATGGGGAACGCGGACCCGACGTCTTCCTGCTCGGTGGCAGGCTGAGCCTCTGCGTCGAGGAGACGGCGGCGCTTCTCCCGGAACGCGAGATGCAGGCGCGTCCCCTCGGCGTCCGGGGTGAAGGCTCGGGCGGCACGTGCCCACTTCCCGGCATCCTCAAGGGCCTCCGCGGTCTCGGCCGCCTCGAACTCGGCCATCCAGTCGCGCGGCATCGCCTCGTGCGGCGCTGCTTCGGCGCGCAGCCCGGTGATGACGTCCGCGAACACGACCCGGTATGCGTGGCGCTCCGCCTCCGCACCGAAGATCGACATCGGCTTCCGGCTGCGGGTGTCGCCCCACTCCCGCTCACGGTCCGCGCGCTCCGGGTCCGCCGCGTCTTCGATGATCTCGGAGTAGTCCGCCCACCCGATGATCACCTCGCGTCTGGCCTGCCCGCGGCGGGTGATCAGCACACGTGCGAAGTCGGGGTGCTTCACTTCGTCGTCGGCGATGAAGACGGAGTCCCACTCGCCGCGGCCGACACGGAAGTGCGGCCCCTCGAGTGCTTCGAGCTCGCCCGAAGCGAGCACGGCGGCACGGGCGGTCTCGACGGTGATGGTTCGGGTCTCGGCCTCAGCGGGCATCGGACACCTCCTGGAATCGTAGGGACGGACGGCGGGTGATCTTCGGGTACCGGCGCTTCGCGGCGGCCTCAGCGATGGCGATATCGGCTCGCGCCTTCTGGATCGCGGCGTGCTCGGCGGGCGCGTCGTCCTTCCACGCCTCCTCGTCGATGGAGACGATCTCGGCGACGCTGATCTGGAAGCCGCCGGCCTCCCCCATGCCGACCGTTCCGAACCGCTCAACGTGCGGCATGTCAGCGGCGGCCTTCTTCAGCGCCGCGGCCGCGGCCTTCTCGCGCTTCGAGAGCGCCTCGAGCTCTCGCTTGATCGGCGCCCACTCATCGAGTGCGGTAGCGAGGCCGTCGGGGAGGTCGTCGACCTCGGGGCATCCGTCGTTGCGCCACGAGATGAACGCGCCAGCGCGGTCCACGAGCCACTCGATCATCTCCTCGTCGCGCTCGACTCTGATCCACGTCGCGCCGGCGGCCGGGGGCTGGTCGTCCTCGTCGCGGACCTCGAAGGCGTACAGCGCGTAGTCCGCGCCGACGACGTGCATCTGCCACTGCAACTGGGCGCGGTGATCAGCGGGGATCGTGTCGTGCTCCCAGCCGAACGCGTGCGACTTCACCTCCACGACGACGAGGTTTCCGTCCTCGTCGGTGCCGATACCGTCGGGGGTGGCGCGGTGCAGCGGGTTCTCCGCCGCGGCCCACAACGCCGAGTTGGGCTCAACACCGGGCAGATGGTCGAGTGCCTCGTCGAGAAGCACCGCCTCGCGCGCCTGGCCGGCGCGTGTGTACGCGTTGCCATGGAACTTCGAGCCGTTCATCTTCCGCTCCGCGATCGCCTGGCGTGCCTTGAGTCCGCCGCGCGCGACCGCCAGCGCCTCCGACGCGGTGACGCCTTCGCCGCGCTCCGCCGACCACAGCTCGCGGGGCGCGTCGCCTGGGACGATGATGTGTCCGATGTTCATGCCGCCCCCTTTCGCGGAAGGTTCCGATGAGTGGTCGCCCACGTCCGCTTCGTCATGGTGTTGAGCGCCATGAGGCGGACAGGGTTCAGTCCGCTGGGCATGACCGCGATGACCTGCCAGCGAATCTTCCCGACGGTGAGCGCGTCGCCGGCTTCCCACCTGCTCACTCGTTGCTCGCTTCGTCGAAGCTGATGCCGGACGCGGTGCGGAGGTCGTTCGCGGCCTTCGTGAACTGGTCGCCCACACCGAAGTCGAAGTCGAGGGTGGCGTCGTCCACACGCTCGGCGCGGACGCGGCTCATCACGT
>NZTV01000083.1 GCA_002703245.1 Microbacterium sp. | reverse complement strand
GGCCTTCTTCAGCGCCGGACGGTTGTTCTCGGCGTCGATCTCGTTCAGCGCACGGGCGATGCCGAGGCGGAGCGCACCGGCCTGGCCCGAGGGGCCGCCACCGTGGATGCGCGCGATGACGTCGTAGCCGCCCTCGAGCCCGAGCAGGGTGAACGGGTCGGTGATCAGCTGCTGGTGCAGCTTGTTCGGGAAGTAGTCCTCGAACGACCGACCGTTGATGGTGATCGTGCCCGAGCCGGGGATCAGTCGCACGCGGGCGATGGCCTGCTTGCGACGACCGACGGCGGCGCCGGGGACCGAGAGCACGGGGCGCTCGGCGGCGGCCTCGGTCTCGTCGGCCGGGGTCTCGGTCGAGAAGTTGGAAAGGTCTGCGGAGTCCTGGATGTTCGCCACGAGTGTGTCCTTGTCTGAGGCGGCGCTTACTGGGCGACCTGGTCGAGCGTGTACGTCTGGGGCTGCTGAGCGGCGTGCGGGTGCTCGGCACCGGCGTAGACCTTCAGCTTCGACAGCTGCTGGCGTCCCAGGCTGTTCTTGGGGAGCATTCCGCGCACGGCCTTCTCGACGGCGCGGACGGGGTTCTTCTCGAGGAGCTCCGCGTAGGAGACCGACTTCAGACCACCCGGGTAGCCCGAGTGGCGGTAGGCCATCTTCTTCTGGAGCTTCTGACCGGTGAGGGCCACCTTGTCCGCATTGACGATGACGACGAAGTCGCCCATGTCCATGTGCGGCGCGAAGGTCGGCTTGTGCTTGCCGCGGAGGAGGGCGGCGGCGTGCGAGGCGAGGCGGCCGAGAACGACGTCGGTGGCGTCGATGACCAGCCACTCGCGCTGGGCTTCGCCAGCCTTGGGGGTGTACGTGCGCGTCACAGTAGTGCTGCTTTCTTGATCGAACGGAGAGGTTCGTGAATCCCGCTCCGGTGGTCGTTCCGAGGCGTACGCCGCGGGGAACAGGCCGGGTGGAGGGCTCACGTTCGTGGTACCGCACCAGCAGGGCGCAGGCACCAAAGAGCAAGACTACGCCACACGGACGTGATCGGCAACACCGGACCCTCGGTCGAGGTCGGCAGGGTTGCGGTTGGGCGCAACCCTGCCGCCATCGACCCCCGATGACAGGGCGGCTCGGCGCGCCTCGCGGCGCCCCCGAGCCACTGTTCCCCGTCAACAGCGATGGGGTGTCGTCAGAAGTTGCAACCTTCCCCAGCAGCAATCCGACGTTGTCATTCAACGCCGCGGCCGGAGGGTTCTCAAGACGGGTTCCGCAATGCGGCCGCAGGATTGCGGCATGACTTACACCAAGAGGAGGATGACACCGCTCCCATTGAAACCGACGTGGGCGACGATGGCGCCGGTGAGGCGTCCGGTGCCCGCGACCAGGGCTCCGCAGCCCACACCCACGACGACGGATGCGACCACGACGGGCCAGCCGGCGGTCACACCGAGCGGGCCGATGTGCACGAAGACGAACAACGCCGTGCTGACCGCGATCGATGCGACCCGCGCGAGCCAGGATCCACCCGCGACCTGGGCGAGAGACCGCTGCAGGAGGCCCCGGAAGAAGACCTCCTCCACGATCGGAGACACCAGGACGTAGCCGAGGACGAGCACGGCGAGGGCCAGTGCCGCCTGCACCGCGTCGGCGTCGAGCACCGCCCCGCCGAGGCCGCCGCCGGTCGGCGCGACCACTTCGACGAGTCCGCGCATCATGACCGCGAGCGACAGGCCGAGCAGCACGTCGATCCCGCGCGCCTCGAGGCGGGCGCGACGGTCGACCCGAACACGGGGGGAACCCGTCAGTCGATGTGCGACGAGCACCGCGAGCACCATCGGCAGGTTGATGAGGACGATGTCCACGAGCGAGGCGATCCATGCCGGGAGGCCACCCAGGGCGATTCGCCACGAGGACGCGAGGCCGATCACCAGGACCGTGGCGAGCAGGCCCGCGACGGCGACGACGAGTGCGGCGCCCGGCCTCCGGTACGGGAACGACGGAAGCCCCGGGCGTGAACCCGGGGCTTCCGTCATGAAACTGTGGTGTCGCTTGCGAACAGCGTCAGCTGTTCTGCGAAGCGCGGCGGCGGGCAGCCGCGGCGGTGACGGCGATGCCGCCGAGCCCGACGGCTCCGACGCCGAGCCAGATGGCGCCCATCGGAACGTCGCCACCGGTGGCCGGCAGCTCTCCGGAGCCACCGTCGGTGGTCACCGAGATCGAGGTCGAGGCGATGGTGTTGCCGTCGGTGTCGGTCAGCACCACGTCGTAGGTGCCGGTGCCACCCGCGGTGAAGGTGGCCGACGCGGAACCGCCCGAGACGGCCTTGGTGACCGAGTACACGGTGTCACCCGAGGCGGCGTAGGCGATCGAGGTCAGCGACGCGCCGCTCGGGCCGGTCACGGTGAACACGACCGACTCGTAGGCCCCGAGGCCCGTGAACGTGATGACCGTCGACTGGCCCGGTGCGAGGACCGGGTCGGAGACGGCACCGCCCGAAGGCGTGTAGGCGGTGGCGGCGGTCGAACCGCCGAGGACGAGCGCACCGGCGATAGCGAGCGCGGCGAAAGATTTCTTGAACACGGGACTCCCAACAGTTCCGAGTAGCGGCAATATTCTCGAGAGCAATCCGGTAGAGCCCGCCATGGGGCGGACGTGACCTGTGTGACTGCTGTGTGTACGAGAGGCTACCCCCCTCACGTCCCTCCAGGCTAGAGCCTCGGGCGCCGCGGGCAAAACCCGCGACGTAAACGTCGTGTAAACGCTCGCCGGCGCGAACTCGCCGCCCGCACGGGTTGACTCAGCTCAGCGCGGTGCCCACCGCCGCGAGTGCGACCCAGACGGCGTTGAAGGTGATGTGGGTCAACACGGCGCCCCAGATGCGACCGGTGAGGATCACGAGTGCACCGCAGACCAGCCCCAGCAGACCGACGGAGACGACCTGGTCGAGTGCGAGGTCGCCGACCAGACCGTGCACCAACACGAACAGTCCGCTCGAGAACAACACCGCCGCCACCCCCGCGATCACGGCACCGCAGGGGCGCCGCAGCACGGTGTACAGCGCGACGAGGATCACCCCGCGGAAGAAGAACTCCTCCACCGTCGGGGCGACGAGCACCGGGGCCACCACGTCGCTGAACAGCCAGCCGTCCGGCAGCTGTCCCCCGATTCGGGTGAACTGCGGGAACGCCGGGTCTCCTCCGGCCGATTCCAGTCGGCCCTGCACGAGTCGCAGCATCGCTCCGAGCGTCACCCCGAACAGCAGGTCGACCGGACGGAAGCGCACAAGCCCGACCGGGCGCGAACGGGTGAAGGCGAACACCACCGGCGCGAGCATCCCGAGCCACAGCAGGCCCGACGCGACCGCGGTCGCCGCCGCGCTCGGCCACAGCACCGTGACGGCGGTCGCCGCGAGCACGCCGACACCGAGCCCGGCGAGCGCTGCGGCCAGTACCCACTCGCGCCATCGCCGCACGCTGCGACCCCCCAGCCGCCAGTCGGTGCGGCGGGCGCCACGCCGCGAGCGGTCGCGGCGTGCGGGCGCTCCCTCGGGCGCCGGGAGCGACTCGAGGACCTCGGTGGACGACGCGGCGGCGTCGCTAGAGTGGGCGGGCACGCGAACACGCTACCGGGGCCACCCGAACCCCCTGCACGCGAGGAGTCCACGGTTGGTCGAGCTCATCACCGTCTGCACCGGCAACATCTGCCGTTCGCCCCTCGCCGCGCAGTTGTTGCAGACGCGCCTGGCCGACCTGGACCCCCGCGTGACCAGCGCCGGCACCCGCGGCCTGCGTTCGGCCCGGATGACCCGGGAGTCGGCCTACCTCGCGCAGCACCTCGGCGTGCCGGCGGAGGTGTCATCGACCCATCGCTCGAGGTTCCTCCAGGAGAACGACCTGGCGACCCCGGATCTGATCATCGCGATGACCCGGGAGCATCGGCGCGACATCGCCGAACTGGCCCCCGCCCGGCTGCGCCACACCTTCACGGTGCGCGAGTTCGCGCGCCTGGCCGCTGCGACCCCGGATGCCGATCTGCTGTCTTCGGCCGAGGCCGCGGGCGCGGCGGGGGGGGCGCGGCTCCGCGCCGCCGCCGAGGTCCTCGCCGCACGGCGCGGTCTCACCCCTCCCCCGGCCGACCCGGAGGACGACGACGTCGTGGACCCGTTCCGCCAGGAGTGGAGCGTGTATCAGCGCTCGGCCGCCCAGCTCGTGCCCGCCGTCGACGAGGTTGTCCGGGTCGTCCGACTCGTCGTCGCCCCGGACTGAGTCCCCGACCACGCCCGGAGGAGCTCGCACGCCGCGTCATCGTCTGTAACAACGGCTGTGGCAGGATTGGCGCCAGTATGGAGCTCACCGACTACATCCGCATCCTGCGCAAGAACTGGCTGATCATCGTGATCGCGACGCTTGTGGGCGTCGGGAGCGCCGCGGCGTACTCCTTGACCCGCGTGCCGCAGTACGAGGCCTCCAGCACCGTCTTCGTGTCGACACAGGCAGGCTCCACCGTCTCGGAGCTGCAGCAGGGGTCGAACTTCACCCAGTCGCGCATGACGACCTACGCGGAGCTGGTGACCAAACCCATCGTCACCAACCCGGTCATCGCCGAGCTCGGTCTCGGGGTCACCTCCGACGCGCTGTCGACGAAGGTCTCCGCCTCCAACCCGCTGAACACCCAGCTCGTGACGATCACCGTGACCGACCCCGACCCGGTGCAGGCGGCGAACGTCGCCAACGCACTCGGGGCAAGTCTGTCCTCGGCCGTCGAGGCCATCGAGAACACCACCGGTGCCGAGACGAGCCCGGTGCGCCTCACCCGCGTGGAGGACGCGATCCCGCCCCTCAGTCCGTCGAGCCCCAACGTGCCGTTGAACCTCGCGCTGGGCGCCCTGGTGGGGCTGGCCATCGGCGTGGGTGTGGCGGTGCTGCGGTCGGTCGTCGACACCCGCATCCGCACCCCGCGTGACGTCGAGCTCGTGACCGACACCCCCCTGATCGGCGCGATCGCCTTCGACCCCAAGGCCAAGGAACGCCCCCTCATCGTGCATGCGGATCCGCTGAGTCCCCGCGCCGAATCATTCCGCACGATGCGCACGAACCTCCAGTTCCTCGATATGGAGGGTCGGTCGAGCTTCGTCGTGACCTCCAGCGTGCCCAGCGAGGGGAAGTCGACCACGACGATCAACCTGGCCATCGCGCTCGCGGACGCGGGGAAGCGCGTCGCGCTTCTGGACACCGATCTGCGCAAGCCCAAGGTCGCCGAGTACCTCGGGATCGAGGGCGGCGCGGGTCTGACCGATGTGCTGATCGGACGCGCCCGCGTGGGCGATGTCATGCTCCCGTGGGGGCACCGCAGCCTCTATGTGCTGCCGGCGGGGAAGATCCCCCCGAACCCGAGCGAGCTGCTCGGGTCGAAGCAGATGGAGACGCTGCTGAGCGTGCTCGAGCGCGACTTCGACGTCGTGCTGTGCGACGCGCCGCCGCTGTTGCCGGTGACCGACGGGGCGATCCTGGCCAAGTCGACCTCCGGTGCGATCGTCATCATCGCCGCGGGCCGGACCAACCGTCACCAGCTCACCGGGGCGATCGACGCCCTCGGCACCGTCGGTGCGAAGATCGCCGGTGTCGCCCTGACGATGGTTCCCACCCGCGGCCCCGACTCCTACTACGCCTACGGGGCGGGCTACGGATACGGTTACGGCTACCGCGAGGAGCCGCAGAAGAAGCGTGGGGCGCGCCGCACGAGTGCCCCCGCCCCCGTCGAGCCCGAGACCGAGGCGGCGCCGATGGACGAGAGCTTCTTCGGTCTCGCCGGCCCCGACTCCGCGTCCGACGAGGCACCCGTGACGGACACACCCTCGCGTCGTCGGTCGACGGCGACCGCCGAGACCCCACCGGTCCCCGCCACCCGCGCCGAAGCGGCGGGCGCACCCCCGGAGCAGGCTCCGGAGGGTGACTCCGCCTGGCGCCCGACCACGCCGTAATCACCGATGGCCGGGGGAAGAACGGGCACGCCGACGGCTGCCCAGTGGAGCGCGGTCGCGCTCGTCGTCGTGCTCGCGATCGCGGTCGGTGCGCTCGCCTATCTGGCGTACGACCGCGCGAACCCCACCGTCGACGGGCAGAGCGCCGCGCCGGTACCGACCTTTTCGCTCGGCGTGGAGACCTCTTCTCCCACACCGACTGCGACGGCTCCGGAGGTCGGCACGGTCGCGCGGGCGGATGAACGGTTCCTCTCGGTCGGCGCCGCCGCGTGGTGGCGGGCCACGGCGGGCGCATGCGGGGACACCGAGCCCCTCGTGGAACGCTCGGACGACGCCGGTCAGACGTGGGTGGACGTGACCGGCCGCTATCGCGACATCGCCGCAGTCGCCTCGCTCGACGCGTTCGCCGATACGGAGGCCGAGATGGTGGTCGGCGTCGGCGAGGACTGCGGGACACAGGGCTGGCGGACCTTCACCCAGGGGGCCTTCTGGGAGCCCTACGACGACCTGGTCCTGTCGGCCGCGCGGTACATCTCCCCCACCGACCCTGCGGTCGTGGAGCAGCCCGCCGGACCGATCGACGCGCCGTGCGCCGAGGCGCGCGGACTACGCGCCTCGGGCGAGACCGTGGCGCTGGTGTGTGACGCGCAGGCATGGGTCCTCGACGCCACGGGCACGAGCTGGACCCCCATCTCCGCCGCCGGCGTCGGAGCGGTGGCGATCGACGGGGCCGATGTCGTCGTCGCCGGCGCCGCCCCCGACTGCGAGGGTGTCGCTCTCACGCGCTACGCCGACGCCGACCCGGGGAGGTCCTCCCCGGCGGGTTGTGCGCCGGAGGCCGACCCCACCGGCGCGCTGGCGATCACGCCCACCGCGGACGGGATCGTCCTGTGGTCCGGCGACACGCTCACGACCGTCACCGGTTGACCCCGCACGCGGTCGTCGCGCCGGGTCAGGGCATCGACTCGTGCAACTCCCGGGCCCGCAGGGTGCGGGAGGTGCTCACCGGATGTGTCGCGAGCACGATCTTGCCGCGGGAGTGGAGCTTTTCGAGATCGTGATACGCCTCGACGATGTCGTCGAGGGGGTACAGGCCCGACACGAGCAGGCGGAAGCCACCGGTTCCGGCCAGCCGTGTGACCTGTCGGAGCCGTTCGGTGCCGTGCGCGACCGCCTCGGGGTCGTCGCGGAGCAGCGCCAGCTCGATGTCGCGGCGGTCCTCGCTCGAACGGTATTTCTCGCCCGGAACCCCCAACGCCTCCGCCACGTTCTCGGTGTCCTTGCCGAAGTTGTCGATGTAGGCGGTGACCCGCGCACCGCCCGCGGCCTTCTCGATGCGTTCGACGATGCCCGGCCCGTATTCGACCGGCGTGATCCCGATCTGCCGGAGGTAGTCGAAGTTGCGTGCGCCGCACGTGCCGATCACCCGGGCGCCGCGACGCGCGGCCAGCTGCACCTGGATGCTTCCCACGCCGCCGGCGGCCGCGGTCACCACGACGGTGTCGTCGGGTCCGATGCGGAGGTCCTCGAGCACCTCGAGGGCGGTGGCCCCCGCCAGGTAGAGTCCGCCCGCGGTCTCCCAGTCGACCCCGCCCGGCTTGGGGACGACGTGGGTGACGGGCACGTTGAGGTGGCTGGCATGGGCACCGGTGCGCACGTGCCCGACGACGTCGGCGCCGACTCGGATCGACGACACGTGCGCGCCGGTGGCGATGACGATGCCGGCGAAGTCGCTGCCGGAGCCGCGGGGCCACGGGTCGTCTGCCCAGGTCTCCTCCCGGCCGTTGCGCAGGAACGCCTCCATGTGGTTGATGCCGGCGGCGATCACCTCGACACTCACTTCGTCGGGCCCCGGCGGGGCGAGCGGGAATGAGTGCTTGGCGAGCACCTCGGCGTCTCCGTCGTGGGTGTAGCGGTAGGCGTGGGCGGTAGGGGACTTCTTCGTCTTCATGGCGACCTCCGGAAGGGTATTCCGGCCGAGACCCTCCCCCGGATGCACCCGTATGATGGTCGGACACAAGGGGAGTACTCCCGTCTGCGGTGGATGCGTCATGACGGACGCGACGGTGTGTCCCGCATCCATCGGGTCCGCAGGACCGGAAGAGACCTTGGCCCGTCAGCCATCGTCCCCTCTTGGAGCCTGTGATGCCCGTCACCCCCCTGGTCTGGATCCTCACCCTTGCGGTGACCGTCGCGTTCTTCGTCTACGAGTTCTTCGCCCACGTGCGCCGTCCTCACGAGCCGTCCGTCGGCGAGGCGGCGCGTTGGTCGGCCTTCTACATCGGTCTGGCGCTGCTGTTCGGCGTCGGTCTCGGCTCGGTGGCCGGATGGACCTACGGCGGGGAGTACTTCGCCGGGTACCTGACCGAGAAGGCACTGTCGGTCGACAACCTGTTCGTCTTCCTGCTGCTCATGACCGGCTTCGCCGTGCCGAAGATCTATCAGCAGAAGGTCTTGATGATCGGCATCGTGATCGCGCTGGTGCTGCGCGGTGCGTTCATCGCGATCGGTGCGGGGCTGATCGCGAACTTCTCGTGGGTGTTCTATCTGTTCGGGGCGCTGCTCCTGGTGCTCGCGTACCGCCAGGCGTTCACGGGCGGCGACCACGACCCCGCCCACGGACGCTTCATGACCTTCGTCCGTCGGCACCTGCCGGTCAGCGACGACGACGACGGGGGTCGCCTCACGACGGTCAGGCAGGGCCGCCGCTTGTTCACCCCGATGTTCCTGACGATCGTGGCGATCGGGTTCATCGACCTGATCTTCGCCGTGGATTCCATCCCCGCCGTCTACGGCCTGACCGAGGAGGCGTACATCGTGTTCACGGCGAACGCGTTCGCGCTCATGGGCCTGCGTCAGCTGTACTTCCTCATCGGCGGGCTGTTGGAGCGTCTGGTCTACCTCGCCCAGGGACTCGCGGTGATCCTGGGCTTCATCGGCGTCAAGCTCGTGCTCCACGCGCTGCACGTGAACGAGGTGCCCTTCGTCAACGGCGGCGAGAGTGTCGCGTGGGCCCCGGAGATCCCGATCTGGTTCTCGTTGCTGTTCATCGCCACGACCATCACCGTGGCGACGGTGGCAAGCCTGGTGAAGACCCGCGCGGACGGGGCCGCGGTGGCCCCTCCCGAGTGACCGGGCCGTTCCCGCCGCGCACGCGGTCAGTCACGCAACACGCGCAGTCGCGCGCGGTCGGTGGGCAACCACACGGCGCGGATCATCTCGAAGCCCTCGATCGCGTCGTACGGCGATGCCGGCCGTTCGGACGAATCCGGGCGGTAGCCGTGGGGGATGTCGTCGACTTACTGGCCGTCACGCGGACCACCCACGAGCACGTAGATCACGGCGCCTCCACCGCCACGGCGTCGACCGCGTGGGACATCCGGGTGAGGAAGGAGACGACCGCCTCGGCTTCCGAGGCGCTCATCCCCTCGACCGCGGCGTACATCCGTTCGTGCATCGTCCCCAGGGTGGCCCGGACCTCCTCCTCGGTCAAGGGGGTCGCGCGCACGAAGATGCTGCGCCGGTCGTCCGGGTTGGCGATGCGTGTGATGTGGCCGGACTTCTCGAGCCGGTCCAGCAGGGCCGTCATGGATGCGGTCGAGACGCCGAGGTAGGCGGCCAGCTCGACGGGTCGGACGAAGGCGTCGCCCTTGCGGATGAGGTAACGCAGGACGAGGAGCTCGTTCTCCCCCATCGCCATGGACTCCCGGGTGCGCCGCCGCATCGCCATCTCGGCGGCGCGGTAGAGCCGGAGCGCCTCGAGGACCGCGCGCGAGCGCGCTCGGGTGTCGGTGAGGTCGGCTTCGTACCAGTAGCCGGCGAGGTCGACGGTCACCGTTGCGGGCTCGGCCGGGCGCGACCGGTCGGCGGCGGTGTTCCGCCGGGACGCTCGTGCCGTCTTCACCGTTTCCTCCTGTCCGTCCGACCGATGGGCCATACCTTTCGCGGAGATAACTAGACAACCTAGTAAAAATACGGAAGAGTTACTTGCATCGTAATCCACGAGAGCGTGAAGGGGAATCTGATGGGGCGCCTGTACTACGCGAACGACGTCGAGCCGATCGAGTTGCCCGATCGGCTTCTGGCCCATGTGAAGGTGGTCGTCGGCACGAAGCTGCGACGAGGCGAGAGCTTCACGCTCTCGTGGAAGCACGGGAAGGACCAGCAGCCGGGCCGCACGACCCTCTGGCTGCAGCCGGCCATTCCGATGCGCTTCGTCTTCGCATCGGCGGAGCCCGAGAAGCTCGACCAGCCCACCCTCAAGAACATGGCCGAGATGGCCAATTCGTCGGCGGGACTGAGCGTCGACATCGATGCGGAGATCCCCGAACCGACCGTGACGCCCGCGCCGACCCGCATGCGGCCCGCGGCGCGCCGCGCCCCGGTGCGTGCTCGGTCGACGGTCGCCGCCTGACCGTCCGACCGGACGACGGAGCGCTCGCCCCCAGCGCGGAGCGCTCCCTTCCGGGCCGGCGCGGCGGAGTCCCCCACTCCCCGCGCCGGCCGCCCTCCGCCGAAAGGTGACGGGAACTCAGCTGCAGCAGGTTCCGCCGCCGATGTCCGTCGAGCAGACACCGGTGGCGGGTAGATCCAGTTGCACGGCGGTCGCCGCCCGCATGTCCCCGTCGAGCCACGCGGCGATGGAGCGGACCTGTTCGTACCCCGTGGCCAACAGGAACGTCGGGGCACGACCGTAGGACTTCATGCCGACGATGAAGAAGCCCTTGTCGGGGTGGGTCAGCTCGTCGAATCCATGAGGCTCGACCGTGCCGCACGAGTGCAGATTCGGGTCGATCAGCGGGGCGAGCCGGCGAGGCGCCTCGACGACCTCGTCGAGATCGAGGCGGATCTCGCGGAGCATGTCGAGATCGGGCCGGAAACCGGTCGCGTTGACGACCAGGTCGCTGTCGTGCGTGGCCGGCTCACCGCGCCGCGTGCCGACGAGACGAACCCCCTCATCGCATTCGTCGACACCGGAGATCTCGAACGAGTCGATCTTGGTCACGCGCCCCTGGGCGACGAGCCGGTCCAGCTTCGATCCGAGCGCGGCCCGGTGCGCGAGCTCGTCGTCGTCGGACGAGGTCACCCGCACGGCGGAGGCGTTGCGGATCAGCCAGCTGACACGGGTACCGGGTGCGTCGACGGCGAGGTCGGCGAGCGCGAGCAGGGTGTTGGCCGCGGAGTGGCCGGCTCCGACGACGGTCGTGTGACGACCGGCGAACAGGGCGCGATCGGCGCCGAGGACATCGGGCAAAGCGTGCAGCACACGGTCTGCGCCCCCGGATCCGAGCGGCGGAAGACCGGAGGAGGCCAGCGGGTTCGGGGAGGCGTACGTTCCGGATGCGTCGATCACCGCACGGGCGGAGATCTCCCGCACCTGTCCGTCGTGTTCGGTGAGGCGCAGAACGAACGGGGTGTCGTCACGGCCGGCGCTCCGGGTGCGGTCCATGCCGCGACGGGACACAGCCGTGACCGTCACCCCGAAACGGATGCGACCGGCCATCTCCGGGGTCTGTGCGAGCGGCTCGAGGTACGACGCGACGAGGTCCGCGCCCGTGGGCACGCGGCCCGACGCCGGCGCTTCCCAGCCGGCGGCGTCGAGGAGCCGCTCGGCCGCGGGGTCGATCAGATAGCGCCACGGCGAGAACAGGCGCGTGTGCCCCCAACGACGGATCGCGGCACCGACGTCGTCCCCGGCCTCGAGGACTTCGAAGGGGAGTCCCCGCTCGGCCAGATGCGCGGCGGCGGCAAGGCCCACGGGGCCCGCACCGATGACGGCGACCGGCAGAGCGGTGAGCGCGTCGTTGACGGCGACGCGAGGGGTCAGGTCGAGCAGGGTCACGAGAACCTCCGGCTATATCGAGATCGGTCGATATAGTGTCCCCCGCTATATCGAGATTTGTCAATATCGATTATCATCGATGCATGGCCTCCGCGCTCCCGCTCCTGAACACCGAGCTCGACGCAGCCGCGTGCGGGCGCCCCGTGCCCGCCGAGGCGTTGTCCGACACCCAGGCGGCCGCGCTCGCGACGGCACTCAAAGCGCTCGCCGACCCGACGCGCCTCCGGCTGATGTCCATCGTCGCGGCATCGCCCGACGGCGAAGCGTGCGCGTGCGATCTCACCGAACCGGTCGGCCTGTCACAGCCGACGGTGTCGCACCATCTCAAGGTGCTCACCGCCGCCGGGTTCCTCACCCGCACCAAGCGGGGCACATGGGCGTATTTCCGCGTCACCCCGGGTGCGGTGGACCGCATCGCCGCACTTCTCCCCCGTTGACCAACGCGGAACACGCCGCGACCTGAAAGATCGGATGCGGTCTCGTATTGATGCCGGGCCCCGATCTCGCTACATTGTCGATTGCCCGAACCTCGCGCTTTGGGTGGTGGTCCCCTCGGCGACGTTGCCACCTCCCCCTCCCCCGTCGCGGCGCCGCCGAGGGGGCCACCCTCTCGCGCATCCTCCGATGAGATGTGAGGATGCCGCCATGACCGACACCTGGACCGTTGCGCGCCCCTTCTTCGAACGGGGCCAGATAGCCCATTTGGCGACGCTGATGCCAGACGGATCGCCGCACTCCGCGCCGATATGGATCGGCGTCGACGGCGAAGAGCTCGTGTGGTTCACGATCGCGGGCTCCCTCAAGGACCGCAACGTCACCGCAGATCCCCGTGTCGCGGTTTCGATCACGGCCCCGGGCGCGCCGTTCAACATGGCCCACGTGCGCGGACGCGTCACGTCACGGGTCGAGGGTAAGGGTGCGTGGCAGATCGTCGACCGTCTCGCCGTCGAGTACACCGGTGAGCCGTACCCTCGGGGGATCGACCCCGCCGCCTACCGCGTCCGTGTCACAAAGGCGTGGTCCAAGGACTACTCGCGGGGACCGAAGACCCAGTGAGCGCACGAAGGGGCCCCTCGCCTACCCGATGGCGAGGAGCCCGGAATCCGTGGTGTTCGCGTGCCTTCCCCAAGGTCGCCCGCCACGTCTTCCCGCAGGTGGCAGACCGTCGCGGTCATCCGAGCACTGGGAGGAATCCGGATGGGCCGGCGACGTCCCGAACTGCCGTGTGGATCGTTTCGCGCCCTGCATGTTCGATCATCCTCCAACGCCGCCGCGACGAAGAGGCCCTTGACGGATGCGGTCGAAACCGGTACACGACGGTCGTCGATCCCACGTGCCTGCAGGAGCCGAACGTGATCTCGTCGCCGGAGGGGCGAATGGGGGACGGTGTCGCACCTGACGGACACACTCGAGCAGACCCGGCCCGCGGCGACCCACCATGGGGGGCTCCTCGTGGGGGACGGCCTGCTCCGACGCGAGCGGGAGCCCAAGGTCATCTCGCCCTCGAACGTGACCGCGCCCGCAGACGAAGAACGCCCCCACCGGATCGGCGGGGGCGTTCTGTGATCGGTCGGTGACCGCTTACTGCGGGTTCCGGGTGTCGTAGATGGTGCGGGTCACGCGTGCCCGGTACCCGTCACGCAGCGTCTCGCGCACCGTCACGACAGCGAGCGCGGCGACCGCGGCGATCACCACGGCGGCTTCCCAAGCGAATTCCATCTCCGTACACCTTCCTTCGAATCGGCACGCCCGAGCATACCCGTCGAACCTGAGCAGATCGTCAGCACGAGATGGTCATCGGCTGGGCACGATGCTCACCGCGCCCCGTGGGGAACGGCGGGGACACCTCCCCTGTGGGAAGGTGAGGAAGACCCACGCACCCCCGCCCCGGATCGCCCGGAGAGCAGGACGGAGACCTCCCGATGGACATCGACCGCGTCGACCCCGACCTCCGTGCCACGACCCGGCGGATGCCGCGATTCCGTCTCGAGAACGCGCTGTTCCGCCGGGCGGCCGCCGGGGCGACCCGCCTGACCCCGGGGGCTCGCGTGTCCGGAGTCGAGCGTCGCACCGCGCGCGCCGGCGGGGTGCGACTGCGGGTGTACGTCCCGGAGCGCGCGTCCGGTGCGGCGTTGCTGTGGATCCACGGTGGCGGGCTTGTGATGGGCTCCCCACGGATGGACGACCGGCTGTGCGGCGAGACCGCGGCGCGAACCGGCGCGATCGTGGTGTCGGTGGATTACCGTGTGGCGCCGAAGCATCCGTTCCCCGCCGCGCTGGAGGACGTCGCGGCGGGTTTCGCCTGGCTGGTCGCGCACGCCGCCGGGTACGCCGTCGACCCCTTGCGCATCGCCGTGGGCGGCCAGAGCGCGGGTGGTGGACTCGCCGCGGCGCTGGTCCAGCGTCTCCACGACGAAGGCACGCCGGTGGCGGCACAGTGGCTGTGGTGCCCGATGCTCGACGACCGCACGGCCGCCGATCGCTCCCGCGACGCCGACGACCACTTCGTGTGAAACAACCGGTCGAACCTCGTCGGGTGGCGTGCGTATCTGGGCGACGCCTTCGCCGTGGCCGAGGTGCCCCGATACGCCGTCCCCGCACGCCGCGGGGATCTGTCCGGGCTCCCTCCGGCATGGGTCTACACCTCCGCCATCGAGCTGTTCCACGACGAGGACGTCGCCTACGCCGAGCGGATGCGGCACGACGGCGTGGAGGTGACCCTCGATGTCGTCGAGGGCGCACCGCACGGCTTCGAGTCGTGGGCCCCCGACAGCGACCTCGCACGGTCACTCGTCGACCGCGCGACGGTGTGGTTGGACGCCCGGCTCACCCCCGCCGTGGCCCCTCGCTGAACTCGGCGTGAGGCCGGACCCTCACACGCAGCCGGGCCGCTGCGCGCACAGCGCCTCGGCGGCACGGGCGCCGCGTCCGACACCGGCGAGCGCCCAGGCGATGCTCCACCCGGCAGCGCCCAGGGCCAGGAGAGTCCAGGTGGCCATCGCGAACGGGAAGGACAGTCCCGGCCGGCTCGCCTCGACCATCGCCATGACGATCGCGCCGATTCCGCCCAGCAGCGCCCCGGCGCCGCCGATGGCGGTGGCGGATGCCGCGGCGCGCTGCGCCGCGAACCAGGCGGCGTCACACTCCATGGTCAGCCGTGTGCGCACCCCCACGGTGCCGTTGCGTTGCAGCCGGTCACGGCCACTGGCCCAGGCCACCCACAGCATCAGGAGCCCCGCCGGTACGAGCACGATCCCGGTGATCAGCAGCATGCGTCATCCATCCCCCCGAATGTCCAACCTGCTGACCATATCGGCCTGGACACCGATCGACAAAGCACGCGAGCCTGTTCATGAGAACGCTCTCATCAGGAGGGTCGCCGGAGATCAGGCCGACAGGCACTCGTCGAGCACGCGAACCACCGCCTCGACGTCGTGGGCCGCCCGCCCGAGGAACAGCCCATCGGCGGCGCCACGGAGCGCCGGGAGCATCCCGGGGCGGGCGCTTCCGCCGTAGATCACACGGGCCAGGTCCGGATCGATCCGGGTGCGGATACGCGTACAGACATGCCGGACATGCGCAATGGATGCCGGTCGGGCCGCGCCGATCGCCCAGACCGGTTCGTATGCGACCACCATCGGCTGACCCGGCGCCGTGGTGCGGACGATGGCGTCCAGTTGCCGAAGACACTCCTCGGCGGCGGCCTCCGGATCCCCCGGCTCGGCCTCGCCCACACAGACGACCGGGACGAGGCCGTTCCGCCGCGCGGCGTCGTACTTCCGAGCGATCAGCTCATCGTCCTCGCCGAAGAGGGCGCGGCGCTCGGCGTGCGCGACCTCGACGAACACACAGCCGACTTGACGAAGCTCCACACCGCTGACTTCGCCGGTGAAGGCTCCGGCGTCCTCCGCCGCGAGATCCTGCGCTCCGAGAGCCACCGACGTGTGTGCGAGCAGACGACGTGATTCGGAGAGCGAGGGGAAGGTCGGAAGCACGAAAAGGGTCGCCGAGCCGTCCGTGAGCGCCGGGTGCCCGCCCACCGCATCACGCAGGCGCTCGACCCAGCGAAGGGTCTGGTCGTGATCGAGATACATCTTCAGGCCCACGCCCAGGACCAGTGGCGCGAGCATCCGACTCATCGCGCGCCGGCCTTGCTGCGGACGGTGGGGAATGTGCCCGTCGGAGCGACCAGACCACCGGTCATGTCCCTCGGACGGCGGACTTTCGCGCGCGGGCGGTTCACGTAGTACGTCACGACCATGACCACGAGGAGCATCAGGCCCCAGACGAGGTTCTTGGCGTACGGCGAGAACCCGAACGCCGTCATCGACGTCGACAGGGTCTGGAGGAGGACGAGAGCGAAGCCCAGGCTGATGATCCGCCCCTTTCCGCCGAACGGGTTGAAGCCTGCAAGCACGACGGCGAGGATCGTCTGCAGCAGGTAGGACTCGCCGAAGCCGACACGCATCGAGTTCGCGCGCGCGATGATCACGATCGCGGCGAGCCCGACGATGATGCCGATCATCATGTACGTGAAGATGATCGTCCGCTCCGTGCGCGCACCCGAGAAGCGCAACGCGACATCGTTCTCCCCGAACAAGTAGATCCGACGCCCGAAGCGCGTCTTGGTCAGCGTGAGCCCGACGAGGACGAAGACGACGATGAGCATCACGAACACCAGCGGTGCCGGTCCGATCGCGATCGCGGCGATGTCCGAGAACCCTGCCACGAGGATCCCGACACTGTTGCCCGTGGTGATGGCCATGCCGATCCCGGTGAACAGGATCATCGTGCCCAGGGTGGCCAGGATCGGCGGTACCGACAGCTTCGCGATGATCAGCCCGTTGAGCAGACCGGTCATCAGTCCCGTCACCAGCGCGACGACGATCCCCAGCACGAACAACATCCCCGAGTTGTCCTCGGTGACGGGGATGATCTGGCCGCTCATCACCAGGGAGGCCATGACCCCCGCGAGCCCCGCCGCCGCGACGATCGACAAGTCGATGCCCCCGGTGAGCATCGCCAGGCCCATGGCGATCGCGAGAAGGCCGAACTCGCTGACCTGGATCGACATCGACTGGACCCCCGCGAGGGAGAACACCCGCTGTCCGAGCAACATGTAGAGGGCGAAGGTCACGACGATCGTCGTGATCGCCAAGACGGTGAAGTCCTTGTCTCGGGCGAGGAAGGTGGTGAACCTGTTCATGGGCGTGCCCTTCAGTTCGACGAGAAGACCAGGGCGCGTCTGTTCGCCTGGCGTTGCCGGAAGTAGATGAACCCGAGGATGGCGACCAGGACGGCCCCGAAGAAGAGGTCCTGGAACGACGAGTCGAGCCCGAGGTGGATGAGCGTGTTCTGCAGGAGCTGCCAGATCATGACTCCGAGCACGGTGCCGAGGATCGTCCCCTCGCCACCGGTGAGCTTCGCCCCGCCGATCACGACGGCCGCGATGACGGCGAGTTCGGTACCGATCAACGCCGCGGGGTTGATGTAGGCCAACCCGCTGAAATACACGATCCCCGCGAGGCCGGAAAGGGCTCCCACATACATGTAGATGAACAGTTGGGTCTTGAGCAGGCTCATCCCCACCCGCGACGCCGACTCCGCGTTGCTCCCCAGCGCGTAGACGGAGCGCCCGATCCGGGTTCGGTACAGCAGGAACCACGTGAGGACGCCGACGCCGATCACCAGCGGAAGGAAGATCGACAGCCCCGCCTGACCGGAGTCACCTCCGATGGTGAACAGCCGCGCCGCACCGAAGTCGAGGATCGACTGCGGGACCCCGGATCGGGTGAAGGTCTCCATGCCGAGCAGGAGTGCCATCGCGCCGTGGAACACGCTGGCGGTTCCGAGGGTGACGATCAGGGTCGGGAGGTTGTGAAGATGGATCAGAAGCGCATTGATCGACCCGAGACCGCACCCGATGACGACGGCGACGACGATGATGAACAAGATGTCGTCGACCCCCGTCGCCTTGGAGATCAGGACGGCGGAGTAGCCGGCGACGATGCCGATCGCGGCGAAGGAGACGTCGATTCCCCCGGAGATGAAGACGATCAGCACGCCGAAGGCGAAGATCGTCAGCGCGGCGCCCGAGCGAATGAGGTCGAAGAGGGTGGAGACGCTGAAGAAGCTCGCACTCTGCGTGGCGACGAGGATGATGTAGCCCACGATGATGAGCGAGAGCATCTTCTCCATCGTGGTCATCTTGCGGTGGAAGACCGCGGCGAACGGTGAACGGGTCATCGCGCCACCTCCTGCTGCTCGGGCTGATCCTGGTCGTCGGGGTTGGCGATGATGTCGTCGAGGCGGTCCCGGAACCCTTCGGCCCGGATCTCCCCCTCCTCGAAGGTGCGCAGGATGTGACCGTCGTGCATGACGAGGATGCGGTTGCAGTTGGCCACGACCTCCTCGGCTTCATCGGAGATCATGATCACCGCCATGTCCTCTCGTGCGAGCCGGTGGATCTGGTCGTAGATCTCGGACTTGGATCCGATGTCGATACCCACGGTGGGACTGTCGAGGATGAAGACCTTCGGGTCGCGGAAGAGCCACTTCCCGATGACGACCTTCTGCTGGTTTCCGCCGGACAGATTGGACACGCGGGTCGCGATGTCGCGGTTGTTGACCTTCATCTCGTCGACCACCCGTTGCGCGAGGGCCTTCTCCTTGGTCGGGGAGAGGGTCCGGAACGGACTCAGGATCCGGTCGAGCATGGTCGCGGTGGCGTTGACCGCCACGGACTGCTTGCCGAACAGGCCCTGCTCGTGGCGGTCTTCCGGGACGAGTGCGATCCCGTGACGCATGGCGTCCCAGGGGGCTCGGATGCGCACCGGCTCACCGTCGACGACGATGGTGCCGCCGGTGTGGTGGTTGAGCCCGAACAGGGACAGCGCCATCTCGGTGCGTCCCGAACCGAGCAGTCCGATCACACCGAGGATGTCGCCGCGGCGCACGTCGAAGGAGACGTCCGCGTAGTGCCCCTCGCGCGCGAGTTCCCGGACTTCGAGGACGGGCCTATCGTCATCCTGCGTGCGGTGATACCGCTCGTAGGTCACGTCGCGGCCGGTCATGTGACGGCTGAGGGACACCTCGTCCAGGTCGGCTGCGGCGAAGTCTCCGACCTTGATCCCGTCGCGGAACACGCTGATGTTGTCGGCGATGGAGAAGACCTCGTCGAGCTTGTGGCTGATGAACACGATCGACAGGCCCCGACGCTTGAGATCGAGGACGATCTCCAGCAGGCGAGACACCTCCCTGTTGGTCAACGCGGTGGTCGGCTCGTCCATGAACAGCAGGCGCGCATCCATGCTCAGCGCACGACAGATCGCGACCAGCTGACGATTGGCCATCGACAGCGAGCCCACCGGCGCATCCAGCGGCAGGTCCAGCCCGATGCGCTCGAGTTGCTCCCGGGCTATGGCCCGCATCCGCTTGCGACTGATGATCGGCGAGCGGTCCTGCATCATGTGGTTGACGGCGATGTTCTCCGCGACCGAGAGGTGCGGGAACAACGACAGGTCCTGGTAGATGACCTGGATCCCCGCGGCGACCGCGTCACTCGGATGGTGCCAGTGCGCGGGTTCACCGTCGAAGACGATCTCCCCCGCGTCGGCCTGATAGACGCCGGCGACGATCTTGGTGAAGGTCGACTTGCCCGACCCGTTCTCGCCGGCCAGGCAGTGGATCTCTCCGGGTGCGATGTCGAGGTCGACACCGCGGAGGGCTTGGATTCCGCCGAAGGAGATCTCGAGGCCACGTGCTGACAGCAGCGGCGACGATGCGGCGGGGGTCGTCTCGGGCAACGCGACTCCTTTGTGCGGTTTCCGAGCGGGCGGCGCACGGGGTGCGCCGCCCGCGAGGGATCAGAACGGGTAGTCGCCGTCGGCGAAGTCACCCGGGTAGTACTGCTGGATGTCGTTGCCGATGATGAGCTGACCGTCGACCACGACCTCTTCGTATCCGGGCCAACCGAGGTCGGTCCCCGTGGTGACGTCCTCACCCTTGAGCATCCGGAGGGCGACGTCGTTGAGGGCCCATCCCCACCCGGCGGGGTCCCATCCCTGACCGGCGAACATGTAGCCCTCTTCGAGGTCGGGCCCGGCCACGGACGGCAGGGTCAGGGCGACGACCTGGACGTCCTGGCGCCCCTTGTCGCGCAGCGCACTGGCCATTCCGGAGCCACCCGACGGGGTGGTCGCCAAGTACCCGCCCAGATCGGGATACGCGCTGAGGATCTCTTCGGCGAGGTCGCGGCTGACCTGGTCGTCGTTCTCGTTCTCGTACGGCGTCGGCGAGACGTTGACCATGTCGGGGCAGTTCTCGGCGATGTACTCGTTGGCCGCCGCGAGCCACTCCATGTGCGACTCACTGGTGAGCAGGCCCACGCTCGTGGCGTACTCCCCTTCGCAGTTCATCGCCTCGGTGAGCTGCTGACCGAACCCGGCGCCGAACTCGGCGTTGTAGAAGGCCTCCACGTCGTAGTCGATCGAGTCGGTGCCGACGAGCTGCGTGGCCTCGGTGACGCCGACGATGATGCCGGCTTCGCGTGCGCGTTCCAGCACCGGGGCGATTCCGAGCACGTCGTTGGGGACGACGATGATGGCGTCGACCTGCTGGGCGATGAGGTCCTCGACGATCTGGACCTGCTGAGCGGGGTCTCCCGAGTCCGGGCCGGTCTGGTAGGCCTCGACCTCGTCCGAATACTCGTCGTTGAACATGTCGACGCCTTCGGACATCCGCTGGAACCAGGTGATCCCCTCGACCTTCGAGACGGTGACGATACGGTACTTGCCGTCGTCGTCACCGGATCCGGCGTCGCCGCCGTCGCTGGAGCCGACGGTGGTGCATCCTGCGGCGGCGAGCGCCGCGATGCCGATCGTTGCAGCGGCGACCGAGCGCCGGGTGTGCTTGAGTTTCATGCGCGTTCTCCCTTGAACTTGCGACAGGACATCGCTTGTCGTCTCTCACGCTTCCAGGTGCCCTCCGACCCCGTAATTGGGGCTTTCCCTATCGGCGGGTAGGGACTCCCCCCCCCGCCGACAGGGCGTCAGGCCAGGAGTGTGTAGGGGTTCTCCAGGGCGGCGGCGAACGCCGCGAGCCACCGGGCACCCAACACGCCGTCGATCGGACGATGATCGAACGACGCCGTCACCTTCATCACGCGGGCGGGCACGATGCGACCCTGCTCCACCACGGGCGTCTCGACGACGGCCCCGACGGCGAGGATGCCCACCTGCGGCGGGTTGATGATCGCGGAGAACTCCTCGACACCGAACATGCCGAGGTTGGACACCGTGAACGCCCCTCCCTCGAGGTCCTCCTGTCGGAGGCGTCCTTCGTCGGCCCGTGCGACATAGTCCCGCACCCGTTTGGAGACCTCGGTCAGTCGTAGCCGATCGACGTCCCGGACGACGGGGGTCACCAGGCCCTTCTCGCTGCCGATGGCCACGGAGACATCGATCGAGGACAGGGGTCTGACCGCGTCGGGAAGCCACATGACATTGGCCTCGGGGACCGCCACGAACGCATCCGCGATCGCCTTGACGATGAAGTCGTTGACCGACACACGCGTGGTCGACGCGGCGTTGATGGTCGCGCGCAGATCCAGCAGGGCGTCCATCCGAACGCTTCGGGACAGATAGAAGTGCGGGGACTGCTGCTTGCTCGCCGTCAGCGCTCCCGCGATCGCGCGCCTCATGCGCGTGTGGGGGATGTCGCCCTCCTCCGCCGGCGCGGCCTCGGTCACGGCTGCCGACGCCGGGGTCGGTGCAGCCGGGGGTGGCGTCGACGGGAGCGGAGTAGCCGAGGCGGCCAGCAGCTTCTCGAGATCGCGTTTGACGACACGACCGTGCGGACCGCTACCGGGCACGCTCTCCAGCGACACCCCCGCTTCGTGGGCCAACCGGCGCACCAGGGGTGAGGCGAACAGTCGTCGCCCTTCTCCCGCGGGGCTCGGCGCGCTAGCGCTCGACGCCGGGGCCGCGACCGGCTCGCCGGCGGGTGCGGTATCGGGGGCGGGTGCGGAGTCGGGGGCATCGGGATCGGATGCCGTTTTCTCGTCCTCACCCAGTCCGAGGCTCGTCAGCAGCGCTTCTCCCGCGTCGTCACCCTCCCCGGCGGCCAGGACGACGGCGATGGGGTTTCCCACCACCACCGATTCGCCGGGTTCGGCGAGCAGTCGCCATACGGTTCCGGCGGCGTCCGCGACGATATCGACATTGGCCTTCTCGGTCTCGACGACCGCGACGGCGTCGCCTTCACCGATGCTCGCTCCTGTCGAGACGGACCATTCGACGAGCACCGCCTCCTCGGAGTCGGCCGAGACACCGGGCATCCGCAGCGCACTGGCCATCAGTCGGCCCCTTCCGTGTCGAAGGCGAGTCTGGTCAGACCCGCCGCGACGTCGTCCGCGTTCGCGAGAGCCGCCTCTTCGAGGACCTTGCTGATACTCGGCGACGACTCGCTTCCGCAGACCCGCGCGACAGGGGCGTCCAGCCAATCGAAGTACCGGCGCTGGATCTCATCGGCCAAGAGCGCCCCGTAGGAGGTCTGCCGGGATCCCTGCTCGACGATCATCACGCGATTGGTCTTCGTGATGCTCCGCTCGATCGTGTCCCAGTCGATACTGGCCATGTCGAGCCAGCGCAGATCGATGACCTCAGCGTCCACGCCGCTGAGCTCCGCAGCTTCCACGCTGGGCGCGACCATCGACAGGTAGGTCAGCACCGTCACGGCCTCGCCGGTCCGGCGCACGGCGGCAGATCCGACGGGAAGGAGGTAGTCCAGGTCACCGTCGGGCACCGCGCCCTCGGCGCGATACAGGTCCGCATCGTGCTCGAGCACCGCGACCGGGTCCTCACACTGCAACGCCGCATTCATGGCGCCGATGTAGTCGTGGGGTGTCGACGGGGCCACGATGCGCCACCCGGCGGATGAGGCCATGACTCCGGCGGGGTCCATCGAGTGCTGGGACCCGTAGCCGGTGCGGGTACCCACCTTGATGCGCATCACCAACGGCATGCTGTGCTGGCCGCCGAACATGTGGCGGGCCTTGCCGATCTGATTGAACAGCTGATCGGCGGCCACCCACACGAAGTCGGCGTACATGAGCTCGATGACCGGGCGGTAGCGGCCGTCCAGGGCCATGCCGCCGGCCAGACCGCTGAAGGCCGCTTCGCTGATGGGCGTTCCCAGCACACGATCGGGATAGGCCTCTTTCAGGCCCTTGGTCGCCCCGCGCGGCCCTCCGCTGAGCTTGTGCACGTCCTCGCCGAGCACGACGATGCGCTCGTCCCGCGCCATGCGTCGCGACATCACCTCCGCGACGGCGTCGACGAAACGCACGGTGGTCGTGGCGCCGGTGACGTCGCCGGCTTCGAGGTAGCGCGCGCCGTCGAGCTCGGACAGGTCACCCCGGATCCCCTCGTCGATCGCGCTCGGGTCCGGCCACAGGTCCAGCCGGAAGCGCTGCTGGCCCTTGCGGTCGGGATCGGGCTCGAGCAGCTCGTCGCACACCGAGGACATGATCGCCTTGCACCGCGCACGCAGGTCGGCGATCTCGTCCGGGCCGACGATGCCGCGCCGGATCAGGTGACCGCCGATGGCCTCGAGCGGGTCGCGGCCACGCCACGCCGTCTCTTCGTCTCGGTCGCGATAGCCGAACGCACTGCCCGGGAAAGGTCCGTTCTGGTGGAAGTAGCGGTAGACGTCAGCCTCGATCATGGTCGGGCCCTTGCCCGCCCGCATGTGCTCGAGCGCCTCCTCCATCGCCAGGTGCACCGCGAGGGGGTCCATACCGTCCACGCGCCAGCTCGGGATGTTGAATCCGAGTGCCCGGGCGGACAGACGCGGTTCTCCCGTCGCCTCCTCGACCGTGGTCGAGACCGCGTACTGGTTGTTCTCCACGAAGAAGCACACCGGCAACGACCACGCCGAGGCGAGGTTCAGACTCTCCAGAACGGATCCGATGTTCATCGCTCCGTCGCCGAAGTAGGTCACCGAGACCGCATCCGTGCCCGCATGCCGATCGGACCAGGCGAAGCCGGTCGCGAACGGGACCGCACCGCCGACGATGGCGTTCGTGCCCATCGCCCCGATCTCCTTCCACTGCAGGTGCATCGAGCCGCCACGGCCACCGCAGTACCCGGCGGCCAGGCCGCAGATCTCCGACAGGCTGCGGGAGAGCACCTCGCGGACCTCACCCGAGAAGTCTCCGGTCATGCCGAACCCGTCGGGCTGCACGGCGGTGAGCGCCTTGGCGAGGAACTGGTGGTGTCCTCGGTGCGAGCCGTTTATCTGGTCGGCGACCGTCAACGGCAGGATCGATCCGACCGCGCCGCCCTCCTGTCCGATGCTGGAGTGAGCCGGGCCGTTGATGAGCTTCTGCCCCGCCAGATCGAGCACGCTCTCCTCGAACGCCCGGATCAGGTGGAGTTGGGTGGCCATCGTGGTCAGCAACGCCGGGTCTGCGGCGTCCCAGTCCTTCATGGTGGTGCGAAGTTCCACCCACGGGGAAGCGGGGGCAAGCTTCTTCTTCGTCGTCATCTAGGTCATCCTCGATCTCTGAGCCGGCATCCGCGGCGATGCAACTCTCGTCCCGATGCTAGGGAGGGCGCAGCGGCGACGGTATGCGGGCTTTCCCGCCGTCGCGGTAGGGATGACCCCACCGACGCGCACCCCGTCACCCGAGCAGGGACTGGAATCGGCGGTATTGCTCGCGAGAGACCGTGCGGGATCGCCCGCGTTCGCCCAGCGGCGACAGCCTCACGTCGTGGTCGGCGACGGTGACCATCACGCCATGCCGACCACGCACGAGCGCATCCGCCGCGGCATACCCGAGCTGCGCGGCCAGCACCCGGTCCGCCGCACTGGGCGCGGCCCCGCGCTGCACCGGAGCGAGCCCGCTGACGAGGGGCTCGACGCCGGTGTGCGATTCGATGATCTGGCGGAGCCGGGTTCCGGCCCCTCCGGCCCCCGCCTCGTCGGCGGCCAGCGCGAACCCCTCGGCCACGACCACGAGGTGGCCTCGTCGAGCGGTGACCCGGAGACGCTCCCGGATCTGCTCTCGCGTCTGAGGCCACTCCGGGACCAGCACGACGTCGGCGGCAGCGGCGAGCCCCGCGTGCAGGGCGATCCACCCGACGTCGCGCCCGATCACCTCCGCGACCACGCACCGCTGCTGGGCGTCTCCGACGGCGCGGAGTCGGCTCATCGCCTCCGCACCGACTCCCACCACGGTGTCGAACCCGAGCGCCCGTTCGGTGCATCCGAGTGCGTTCTCGACCGACGTCGGCACGGCGAGCACGCAGACACCCGTGCGCGAGAGCGATTCGGCCACGGCCATGGTCTGCTCCCCGCCCACCATCAGCAGCCCGTCGAGGTTCGACATGCGCACGCCCGCGACGACGGCGTCGAGGTCGGGCGAGCCCACCGCATCGTCGTGCGGTGAGGCGCCGAGGACGGTTCCCGGAGCGGCCGCCGCCCCTCGGACGGCCCGCCACCCGAGTTCGATGGTCTGCGCGTCGAGCACGCCGCGCCATCCGTCCACGAAACCCACGAAGTCGGCCTCATGGCCTTGCGCTCCCCGCAGGACGGCAGCCCGGATCACGCCGTTGAGTCCGGGATAGTCATCGCCGCCCGCGAGAACGCCGAATCGGCGTCGTGCGGTGCCCACGGGAAGACGTTAGTCCCCCGCGGCGCGCGTCCCCATACGGGATTCCCCCGATGCCGCGTAGGGAATACACCCCCTCCCCCACGATCCGCGGCCGGTGGCGCGCAGACGCACGAGGTGTACACTCCCGACCAGTCGTCGCACTCCGATGACGGTCGAGGAGGACCGCTCATGTCACAGGAATTCGCGTACGTAGAGACCGCCCCCGAGGTCTTGACCCCCTCCGGGCACCTTCGTGCGATCACCGAGTCAGCTGCTGAGCTGGCGGGTCAGTTCGAGCTTCAGCCTCTGCTGGAGCGCATTCTGAGAAGTGCCACCCGGTTGCTCGGATGCCACTCGGGTTCGATCAGCCTCGTCGACGAAGTCGCGGGCACCTACACCAAACGCGTCGATGTGGGGGTGGGGTGCTCCGAGGGGCAGACGTTCTCCCTGGATCAGGGCGTCACCGGAGAAATCGTCCGCACACGCAGCGCCGTGGTGTTGCACTCCTATTCGGCCATCACCGCCGGGCACATCTCCGCCGAGGACCCGCGCTGGAGCTGCGCCGTCCTCGGCGTCCCCATCCGCTGGGGGGATCGCATCATCGGCAGTTGCGTGATCTTCGGCGACGAACCCGACCGGCTGTTCACCACGACCGACGCCGAGCTGGCCGAACTGTTCGCCAGCCACGCCGCGATCGCGCTGGCCAATGCCGAGATGCACACGCGACTGTCCAAACGCGATCGGGAGATCGCCGTGGCGCACGAACGGGAAGGCGTCGTGCGCGATGTGCACTCCACGGTCGGTCACGCGCTGCGGTCGATGGTGATCGAACTCCGCCACGCCTCCGAGCTGCTCTCCCCCTCACACCCGTCTCGGGCGCACATCGAGGAGGCCCGGGAGCGCGCCGAGGCCGCACTCATGGAGGCCCGGCGGACGGCCGCGGGCATCGGTCCGACCGCCCTCGAGGGCGGAACCCTGGAGCAGGCGCTGTCGGACGAGCTCGACTGGGTCTCGTCGGTCGCGCCGCTGCAGACCGCCCTGTCGGTGTCGGGTACGCGGCGCGAGGTGTCATCCGAGGTCTCCCACCAGCTGTTGCGGATCGCGCAGGAGGCGCTGACCAACGTGGTCAACCATGCGCGTGCCGCCACGGTGCGGGTCGGTCTTCTCTACAGCTCACATTCGGTGACCCTCCTCATCGAAGACGACGGGAGAGGCTTCGTTCCCTCATCCCACGGCTACACCGGCCCCCGGTCCCCGGAGGGCGGCCTCGGGCTGCACGGCATCTCGTCCCGGGTGACCCATCTCGGCGGTGAGTTCGACATCGAATCGATCGAGGGGTGGGGCACGAAGGTCCGCGTGGTCCTCCCGGAGATGCCGGATGCGGATGCGACGCCGGCGACGGCACCGTGGAAGGTCCTGATCTCCAGCACCCAGCCTCTGGTCTCGGCCGGCTTGGTCCGGGTGTTGCAGTTGCACGAACCTTCGATGCAGATCATCACGGAGGGCCAGGATTCCGATGACCTGCTGGCGAGCATCGACCAGGTGGCGCCCGACGTCGTCGTCGTCGATCTCGACACCCATGAGCGCGCACTGCCGCAGATCGCGGAACGCCTGAAGGCGGTCAACGGCAGAGCGTCGATCGTCGCGTACATGGAGTCGCCCAACGTCGACCAGATCCGCCTGACGCGTGACGTGGGGGTACGCGGGTACCTCACCAAGCGTTCTTCGCCCGATGCGATCGCCCGCAGTATCGTCGCCGCCGGAGAGGGCGTCGCGATGATCGACGCGGGGCTGTACGAGCATCTGCTCGACAACGGCGGTACCGCCGCGTCTCCGGGCGAGCGACTCACCGCCCGAGAGGTCGAGGTCCGCGGCCTTGTGGCCAAGGGCATGGCCGACAAGCAGATCGCGACCGAACTGGGGATCTCCGTCAAGACGGTCGAGAAGCACGTCGGCTCGCTGCTGCGCAAATGCGGGGCACACAACCGCACCATGCTCGCCGGCATGGGCGAGACCGCACCGGCCTTCTGATCTGCCCTACGTGATTCCCCTACTCCCCAGGGGGGACACCCCTCATGGCCGCTTTTCCGCGCCCCGAATAGCGTGAAAGCAACCTGATGGGAGCGAATACATGGGCGTGGTTTCTCTCGAGAAGATCCTCGGAACGGCATTCACCGAGCGGTACGGCGTACCGGCGGTGAACATCTTCAACGACCTCACGATGGAGGGCGTTCTGGCCGGTGCCGTCCAGGCACGATCGCCCATCATCGTGCAGACATCGGTCAAGACGGTGCGCAGCATCGGTGCGCCGGTGCTCGCGGCGATGTGGCGCTCGATGACCGAGGGGATCGAGGTCCCGGTGTGTCTGCACCTGGACCACTGCCCCGACCGGGAGGTCGTCACGGAATGCCTGCGCAACGGCTGGAACTCGGTGCTGTTCGACGCCTCCGAGATGCCGGTCGCCGAGAACCTGCGCCAGACGATCGAGGTGGTCGCGGAAGCCCGCGAGTACGGGGCGCATGTCGAGGGCGAGATCGAATCGATCACCGGCGTCGAAGACGGACACGGCTCCGACGAGGAGGCGGCGCGGCAGGCGCTGGAGGTCTGTCTCGACTTCATCGACCGATCCGGCGTCGACGTGTTCGCGCCCTCGATCGGCAACGCACACGGCTCGTACAAGGCGGCGCCCGTGTTGGACTATCAGCGCGTCGAGGACATCGTCACCGCGCGATCCATCCCCATCGCCCTCCACGGCGGCAGCGGATTGAGTCTGGAACAGTTCCACGCCCTCATCGCCCGCGGGTGCGCCAAGGTGAACATCTCGACAGCGCTGAAGGAGACGTACATGAAGTCGTCGCTAGCCTTCCTCGAGGATGCCCGTGATCGCGACAAGTGGGATCCCCCCTCGCTGTTCTCCGCCACCCGCGAGGATGTCATCGGTCTGGTCGTCGGCCTGGCCGAGGACTTCGGCTCCGCCGGGAAGGCCTCCTGAGATGCCCGCCCTCATCTTCGACTGCGACGGTGTCCTCGCCGACACCGAACGCGACGGACACCTCCCCGCTTTCAACGCCACCTTCGCGCACTTCGGGGTCCCCCTGGAGTGGGATGTCCCCACGTACGCCGAGAAGGTGAAGATCGGCGGCGGCAAGGAACGCATGAGGTCGGTGCTCACCCCGGAGTTCGTCGCCGCCGCGGGGCTTCCGTCCGACGAGCCCGCGCAGTCGACGATGCTCGCCGACTGGCATCGCGAGAAGACCACACGGTACACGCGCCTGATCGACAGCGGTGCCATTCCGGCCCGCCCCGGTGTCGCACGTCTCGTCCGCGAAGCCCATGAGGCGGGGTGGAAACTCGCGGTCGCCTCGACGTCGGCGCAGCCCTCGGTGGAGGCGGTGCTCCGACACGCCGTCGGCGACGAGATGGCCCGGAGATTCCGTGTCTTCGCGGGGGATGTCGTCCCGAAAAAGAAGCCCGCGCCGGACATCTACCAGCTGGCGGTGCGCGAACTCGCCGTCGACCCGGACGACGCCGTGGTCGTCGAAGACAGCGGCATCGGGTTGCGCGCGGCCCGCGCGGCCGGGCTCCGGACGATCGTCACCATCAGCGGTTTCACCGCGGGCGACGACTTCTCCGGCGCGTCGCTCGTCGTCGACTCGCTCGGCTCCGACCGCACCCCGACGCACGTGATCGACGACCCTTTCGGAGTCCTCGACGGTGATCGAGTCGACCTGCACACCCTCGAACGTGTATTGACCCACCCCACCCAACCCTGAGCGCCGCCGGCTCCGACACCCCTCGAGCCACCGGCACCCGACCTTTCAACGAAGGAGTTGAATCGACAATGACAACACTGCTGAACGACCCGAAGGACTTCCCGCGTCAACTCGCGGAGGGATTCGTCGAGGCCAACCCGCAGTACGTGCGCGCGGTCTTCGGCGGCGTGGTCCGCGCCACCCGATCGCGACCGGGCAAGGTCGCCGTGATCTCCGGAGGGGGCACGGGTCACTATCCCGCATTCACCGGGTGGGTCGGACAGGGCCTGCTGGACGGCGTGGTGACCGGAAACATCTTCTCGTCTCCGAGCGCGTCACAGGCGGTCAGCGTCGCACGTGCCGCCGATCAAGGCGGGGGCGTGTTCATCGCGCACCTGAACTACGCCGGCGACGTCCTCCACTTCGGCCAGGCGGCCGAACGTCTCCGCGCGGAAGACGTCGAGGTCGCGACCGCGGTCGTCACCGACGACGTCGCGTCGGCGCCGGCGGCCACTCCGCAGATGCGCCGCGGGATCGCCGGGGGCCTGCCGGTGTTCAAGATCACCAGTGCAGCGGCCGAAGCGGGCCTGTCCCTCGACGAGGTCGTCGAGGTGTTCCATCATGCGAACAACCGCGTGATGACCTTCGGCGTCGCCTTCTCGGGATGCACCCTGCCGGGCGCGGACCACCCTCTGTTCGAGGTGCCGAAGGGCCACATCGGCGTGGGCTTGGGCGTGCACGGCGAGCCGGGCATCTACGAGACCGAGCTCGGCACGGCGGACGATGTCGCGGCGCTCCTGGTCGATCGGCTCCTCGAGGAACGCCCCGCCGACGGCTCCCGCGTGATCGCGATGCTCAACGGGCTCGGCTCGGCGAAGTACGAGGAGCTGTTCGTCACCTACACCGCCGTCGCGAACCGACTGCGCGATGCCGGTGTCGACATCGCCGAAGGCGAAGTGGGCGAGTTCATGACCTCCCTGGACATGGGTGGGGTCTCGCTCACGCTGGTCTGGCTCGATGAGACGCTGGAGCCCTACTACTTCGCCGAGTGCGACACACCCGCGTACAAGCGACGTACACCGATGGCCGAGCCGCTCCCGAGCGATGTGGTGTTCAACACCGAGGCGGAGCAGCTGGTCGTCACCCGTGTCGCGAGCGAGAAGTCACGCGTGACGGCGGGGATCGTCACCGAGGGGCTGACCCTGATCAGTGAAGCGATCGAAGCGAACGCGACCGCTCTGGGTGATCTCGACGCGATCGCCGGCGACGGCGACCACGGCATCGGCATGACGCGCGGTTCCGCTGCGGCCGCCAAAGCCGCGCGCGAACTCTTCGAGCAGGGAGCGGGGGCCCAGACCGTGCTGGTCGGCGCCGGCGACCGCTGGTCGGAGAACGCCGGCGGCGCGTCCGGCGCACTGTGGGGTGCCGCACTCACCGCGGCCGGCAATGTGCTCGGCGACACCGCACCGGTCGACCGCGACCGTCAGGCCCAGGCTCTCGCGGCGCTCGTGGAGGCGATCGCGCGCCTCGGCGGCGGAAGCGTCGGAGACAAGACGATGCTCGACGCGATGGTCCCGTTCGCCGACGCGTTCGCCGCGGCCGTCGCCGACGGCGCATCCACCGCCGAGGCATGGAAGACGGCGGCCGACGTCGCGGAAGCCGCCGCCACCGCCACGGCTGACCTGTCGCCGCGCCTCGGTCGCGCACGGGTGCTGTCGGATCGCTCCGTCGGCCACCCCGACCCCGGCGCCGTGTCCTTCGCCTTGGCGGCGAAGACCATGGCCGGCGTCGTGCAGGCATCCCGTACCGAACAGACCGTCTGAGCTTTCGCTCGCAAGGAGGAAGACACCATGGCAATCCCCGGAATCCGCGGAATGGAGCACATCGGCTTCACCGTTCCCGACATCGATGAAGCGTGCGACTTCTTCATCAACGTGCTCGGCGCAGAAGAGCTGTTCGTCGCCGCCACCGACTTCCGAAACGACGACACCGATTGGATGACCGAGCACCTGCGGGTGCATCCGCGTTCGGTCATCAAGGAGTTCCGCTATCTGCGCCTCGGCAACGGCAGCAACCTGGAGATCTTCCAGTACGACGCGCCGGACCAGGCCGCGACACCGCCGAAGAACAGCGACATCGGCGGACACCACCTCGCCTTCTATGTCGACGACATCGACGAGGCGATCGCCTACCTGCGCGAGCAGGGTGTCGAAGTCCTCGGGGAACCGACCAGCTACACCGAGGGTCCCAACCTGGGCCTGACCTGGTGCTACTTCATGGCCCCGTGGGGGATGCAACTCGAGGTGGTCTCGGCGCCGAACGGCACCGTCGTGGACGATGAGGCGAAGGCGGCCGGGACGACACGACTGTTCCACCCGGCGAAGGTCGACGAGACCAAGCAGTGATCCGCCTGCCCGAACCATTCGACGCGTGAGAGCGTCGGCATGGCGCTGATCGCGCGAATCGTGCCCGGCGGGCACCTGACGGTCGTTCCTCGTGAACGTCCCGTTCCGGTGCCCACCGGGCACGATCTCGTGGTGCGGGTCGATGCGATGGGCGTCAATCCTGTCGATCTCAAGCGCGCAGCGGCGGAACCGGCCGGCGTGGTACCCGGGTTCGATGCGACCGGGGAGGTCATCGGCCGGGGTCCGCACGCGGGTGCCTTCGATCTCGGTGAACGCGTGTTCTATGCCGGCACCCTCGACCGTGACGGCGCCGCTCAACCTCACCACCTCGTCGATGAGCGCCTTTGCGCGCGCGCACCCCGAGAGTGGTCGGCCGTCGACACCGCGGGGCTGCCTTTGACGATGATCACGGCATGGGAAGCACTGCACGACCAGCTCCGGTGGGGATCATCCACGCGCGCCACACTGCTGATGGTCGGCGGCGCGGGAGGCGTCGGCACGGCTGTGATCCAGCTCGCGCGCGCGACACTCCCCCACGTGCGGATGATCGCGACCGCCGCACGACCCGAGTCGTCCGCCTGGGCCAGACGCTTCGGCGCACACGACATCGTCGACCATGCGTCTGCGCTGGCCCCGCAGGTTCGCCGCATCGCCCCGGGAGGGGTGGACGCTGTCATCTCGACGGCCTCCCGCGGACGCATCGACGACCTCGCCGCGTGCCTCGCGCCGTTCGGCCACGTCGTCGGCGTCGACCGGGGCCCGATCGACGTGACGCCCCTGAAACCCTTGAGCGGGACGTGGCATTGGGTCTTCATGTTCATCAAGGCGGTCCCGGAGTGGGCCGGCCCCGGCACGCCGCACGCCGAGATCCTCGCGAGAGTGGCCGCACTCGCGGACACCGGTGCGCTGCGTTCACCCA
Source organism: Microbacterium sp. (assembly GCA_002703245.1). Taxonomy (GTDB): domain Bacteria; phylum Actinomycetota; class Actinomycetes; order Actinomycetales; family Microbacteriaceae; genus Microbacterium; species Microbacterium aquimaris. The sequence continues at coordinate 35,567 of NZTV01000083.1, read as the reverse complement.
CCCGACAGGTCTATCCGCGCCTGTCGGCGGAAACCCTCGCGGCCGCACTGACCCGAGTCGGCGCCGGCCACGGGATCGGGAAGACCGTCATCCGTGTGTCGTGACCGGCGCGGTCGCCCGGACGAACTCCGCCGCGCGGTCGGCGATCGACTGCGCATCCAGGCCACACCCCTCGATGACGTCGCGGTACGGACCGCTCGAGATGAAACGGTGCGGTGCGCCCATGACCTGCAGCGGCACGGGACACCGTTCCGCGAGCAGTTCGGCGACCGCGCCACCCAACCCCCCACGCACATAGTGCTCCTCGACGGTTACGACCCGTCGGGTGCGGCGCGCCGCCTCGACGACGAGGTCATGGTCGAGAGGTTCCACCATGGACAGTGCGAGGTGCTCCACGTCGATGCCCTGCTTCTGCAAGGCGAGGACGGCGTCGATCACCTCGGCGGTGATGTGCCCGGAACTGATCACGGTGAGGTCGTCCCCCCGCGAGAGCGTCCGCCCCCGCCCCCACCGGAAGCTGCCCGTCTCGTAGAGATCGGGGACGGTCCCGGCACCCAACCGCAGATAGACCGGGCCTTCGTGAGCGATCATCGCCGCGACGGCATCCTCGATCTCCCCGCAATCGGCGGGAGTGATGACCGCGATCCCAGGGATCAGGCGCGCGAGCGCGCAGTCCTCCAGGGAGTGGTGGGTCGGTCCGAGCGGCGAATAGCTCAGTCCCGCGTTGCGGCCGACGATCTTCACGTTCTGACGCATGTATCCGACGTCGTTCCGGAACATCTCGAAGTTCCGCGCGGTGACGAACGGTGCGATCGCGCAGAGAACCGGAATCCTGCCGGCTGTGGCGAGGCCGGCCGCGAGGCCCGTCGCGGCCTGCTCCATGATTCCGACTTCGATGTACCGTTCGGGGAACTCGTCCTTCATGCCCCCCAACCCGGAGCTCAGACCGGAGTCGACCGAGATCGCCACGACATCGTCGTTCTCCCGGGCGACGCGATGGACGGCGGCTCCGAAGGCCTTGCGCGGGTCACGGCCGGTCATGCGACACGCTCACGTCCGAGCGAGACGAGGCGTCGGTCGAGTTCGATGAACGCCTCCCCCAGCTCCTCCCGGCTCGGGGTCCAATAGTGCGAGCCCACCGTGCCCGCCAGCCGGCCCAGGCCCTCACCTTTGACGGTGTGCGCGACGATGGCCGTCGGGGCGGAGGTGTCGACACGGGCGCGACCGAGCGCGTCGAGGATCTGTCGATAGTCGTGGCCGTCGATCTCCTGCACCACCCACCCGAATGCCCGCATCTTCTCGGCGATGGGTTCCATCCCCATGATCTGTTCGGCCTCTCCGCTGATCTGGAGTCCGTTGACGTCGATGATCGCCGTGAGGTTGCCGAGCCGATGATGCGCGGCCATCGCGAAGGCTTCCCAGTTCGACCCTTCGGCCAGCTCGCCGTCGCCGAGCAGCACGAATGTGCGCCAGGACTCGACCGATGTCCGGGCCGCCATCGCCATCCCCGCGGCGATGGCCGTGCCGTGTCCGAGCGCCCCGGTGTTCGCTTCGACCCCCGGCAGCTTCTTCATGTCGGGATGGCCCGGCAAGACCGTGCCGAACGCCCCGTAGGTATCGAGCACCTCTGCCGGGAAGTAGTCGAACAGGGCCAGGACAGCGTACTGGGCGAGCGCCTTGTGACCGGCCGACAGGAGGAAACGATCCCGACCGGTCCACCCCGGATTGGCCGGGTCATGACGAAGCACCCTCGCATACAGCGCCGTGACGATGTCGATGCACGAGTATGCGCCGCCGAGATGTCCGGAGCCGCCGGCATCGAGCATCCGCAGCACGTTCCGACGCGCGCGCGTCGCAAGGATCCTCAGCTCGATGTCCTCCGCGGCGGTCACGTCGATCGTGTTCACGCCGATGCCGACCGTCGTTCGAACGCCGTGATGGCCGCGACCTTCGGACCGCTCCGACTCTCGGGATCGAAGTCGCACTCGAGGTACCGCGCCAAGAGGGCCTTCGCGACTTCCACACCCAACGTCTGCGCGCCCATGGAGATCAGGTTCGCGTTGTTGCTGAGCTGGGCGCGTTCCGCGGAGTACACGTCCGAAACGAGCGCACAGTAGGCACCGGGTACCTTGTTGGCCGCGATCGAGACGCCGATACCGGTTCCGCACAGAAGTACGCCGCGGTCGTAGTCGCCCGCGGCGACAGCGGTGGCGACGTCGGTGGCGACGTGTGCGTAGACGGGGTCCGTGGCGCCGAGGTCGGCGGCGGTGTGGCCGCGTGCCTCGGCGACGGCCATGAGGGCTTCCTTGAGGTCTGTCGCGTTCGGATCCGAACCGAAGGCGATGCGCATCGTGCCAGGCATGGGGCTCCCTCTCTGTCGCCTCATCGCGACCCGTTGTGGTCCCCTCAGTCAAGCGTCGGACGCGGGGCCCGACCATTGGAGGATTCCCGTATCGCCGTGGGGAATGCCCCTACCCTCCGGGGCGTCGCTTCAGGCTCAGGCGGGCGCGACGGCGCGCGGCAGGTCGAGCGTGAACCTCGTGTGCCCGCCGCCGCTGTCGAGGTGCACGTGGCCACCGTGCGCGGCGGCGGTCGCGGCGACGACGGTGAGTCCGAGGCCGAATCCCTGCACGGCACGGGAGATCGCCGACGGTGTGCGGTAGAACCGGTCGTATACGCGCGGCTGCTCCTCGGGGGCGATGTCGGGACCGAGGTTCTCGACCGACAGCCGCACCCGCTCGTCGTCGACCGAGAGCACCACGGCGATGGGCGTGCCGGGGTCGCTGAATTTGAGGGCGTTCAGGAGCAGCTCGCGCACGGCCTGACTCAGCCGGGCGCCGTCCAGGGTGGCCAGCGCCTGGTCGGGCGCGCTCACCACGGTGCGGGCCGCGGTGTCCGCGACCTTCGCGGTCACGGCGCCGATCGCGCGGTCGAGGAGCGCCGCGACATCCACCGGCCCCGGGTGCAGCGGGGTGTCCGACTCGGCAGCGGCGAGCATCTCCCGGATGCGGTCCATCAGATCCGCACTGCGCCGGCGCACCACATCGAGGTACTGGCGTTGCTTCACCGCGGAGTCGTCGGTCTCCTCCTCCAGGAGGTCGAGGAACCCGAGGATGCCCGTCATCGGCGTCCTCAGTTCGTGGGAGACCGTTTCGAGGAACTGCTCACGCAGTTCCGCCGCGTGGGCCAGTTCGGTGACGTCGTAGACGACGAGCACGGTGCCCAGCAGCTCCCCGTCGTCGCGCCGCACGCGTCGGGCGGAGGCGACGACCGCGACCTGGCTCCCCGGCCGGCCCAGCCATGCGATGCCGTCGTCGAGTTCTTCGCCGCGCAGCGCACGCTCGACGATCTGCTGATCCCCCGGCACCGGGGTGGCGCGGTCGGGACCGAGGATCGCGTCACCGACGAAGGGTGGCTCGGTCATGTCGATGCCGCCGAGTTCGGCGAGGCGGACCGCGTGCGCGTTCGCGCCGGCCAGCCGCCCGTCGGCGTCGAAGTGGACGATACCCGCGTTGACGGTGTTCAACACGTCTGCGAGCAGGATCTCCCCGTCGCGTGAGGCCTGCAACGCGTCGTGCGTCGCGGCGGCGCTGCGTCGGAGGCGCTGCGAGGCGAGCATCGCCACGAGGCCGATCCCGACGCTGAGCACCGGCAGCCCCAGCAGGTTGAACCATTGCAATGCCGTCGACGGCAGCGCCTGATCGAGCAGGTAGGGAAACGAGGTGATGAACGCCGACCCGAGCACGGCGCCGAAGATGGCGTACCAGGCGAACCCGTAGGCGAGCCACAGGATCGGGAACAGCGCCAACCCACCGACCCAGCCGAAGGTCGCGGCGAGGTCGTTGCGGAGGAACGCGATCGCGAGCAGGTCGATCGCGGGGATGACAGTGAGCCAACCGGGAGCCGCGTGTTCCCACGGCAGAGCGAGCGCGACCACGGTCGCGAACGCGACGAGCGCGAACCCCCATCTCACGAGGGCGGGGGCGAACAGCTCCGGCGTCGACAGCGCGATCGCGGCGACGAGATAGAGCACCCCGAGCAGGAAAGGCAACTGAGCGCGTATGGCCGTCCGGACGCGCCAGCGGACATCACGTCCCTGGTGCGCCCGCGTCATAGAGACAACTCTGTCGTGAAACAACGGGCTTGGACAATATCTGCCACGTGACGCGCAGAACATCGGTGAAAATGACAGGAGATCCACCCCGTCTCGACCGGTGTCCGGCCCGCCGGTGCCCCACGGGTGGAGATTCTCCTGTGTTGTCGACGGCGCGAGGCGTAGCGGGCCGCCGGTGCGGCTGTCCTAGCGGATGCGGGCGCGCAGCGCCGGTTCGGACCTTTCCCGGTCCACGAGTACGGCGCGGGCCGAATCGCGGGCGTCGGAGACGTTCCACAGCAGCACGCCGATCGGCGCTCCCGTCTCGTCGCGGTAGTACACGACGGCCCGTCCATCGTCGAGATCGACCGTCAGCGGGTCGCGCGAGGCGTCGACGGTGCCCACGGCCTCCCACCGGGTGCCGAACACCTGCGAGTAGAAGTACGGCGTGTGCCGGTACGGGGCCTCCTCCCCCGCCATGGCGCGTCCGGCCGCCTCACCCATCTCGGTGGCGTTGTCGACGTGCTCGACCCGGCTGCGCCCGAGGATCGGGTCGGGGTAGACGGCGATGTCGCCGGCGGCCCAGATCGAGTCGTCGCTGGTGGTGAGGTGCTCGTCGACGAGCACGCCGTCGTCGACGGCGAGCTCGGCCTCCGCCGCGAGGTCGACGACGGGATCGGCGCCGAGTCCGATCACGACAGCGTCGCCGGCGCGCACACCACCGTCGTCGAGCACGGCGTGAAGGATGTTCCCCTCGGCGCGGATCTCCTCGACCCGCCGCCCGGGCACGAGTCGTACGCCGCCGTCGACGAACAGTGCCTGGTGGCGCTCGGCGAGCGCGGGCGGGAACTGCGAGGCCCCCAGGGTCTCGTCGGGGAAGACCAGCTCGGTCTCGACCCCGTTCTGCACGAGCGCGGCGGCGATCTCGGTGCCGATGTAGCCGCCGCCGACGACGATGATGCGTCCCCCTCGCGTGGCCAGGTCCCGCAACCGGCGGTAGTCGTGTGCCGAGCGGAACGCCACGACGCGGTCGTCCCCCTCCGGTGCCGGGATGGTGCGGGGTCTCGAGCCGGTCGCCAACAGCAGCCGGCGGTAGCCGACGGTCTCCCCGTCGGCTGTCTCCACCGCCCGGCCGAACCGGTCGATGCGGGTGACGAGGGTGTTCAAGCGCAGGTCGGCGCCGGTGTCGGCGACGGTGTTCAGCGGCACCTGCTCCCACGTGAAGTCGGGGTCGGTCCACAGCTTCTTCGTCAGCGCCGGTCGCGTGTACGGCTCATCGCCGTCGGCGCTGAGGATGCCGATCCTGCCGGTCTCGTCGCGCTCGCGGATGCCGCGTGCGGCGGCGTCGGCGACCATCCGCCGCCGACGATCAGGTAGTCGTACGTGGGGGTGTCCTCGCTCATGGGTTCCCTCCTCAGATCGTGGCCACCGAGCCGGAGTCGACCCGGTAGTTCGAGCCGTTGACGAACGATGCCTGCGCGGAGCACAGGAAGGCGATGACGGCGGCGACCTCGGTGGCTTCGCCGCGGCGCTTCAGTTCCATGAAGGGCCGCTCCTGGTCGAGGAAAGAGCTGATCGCTTCGCCGAAGGTGACGCCGAGCTCGGCGGAGCGCTTGTCCATCATCGCGTCGGTCATGGGGGTGCGGATGAACGCGGGTGACACCGCGTTCACGAGCAGCCCCTCGCGTGCGTACGAGCGCGACAGGCCCTTGGTCAGCGCGAGGATGCCGGCCTTGGCCGCACAGTAGGGCAGCTCGTCGTCGTACGGCTGGACGGCGTCTTCGGAGGCGAGCAGGATGAGGCGCCCCCACCCCCCGGTGCGCAGGTCGGGCAGGAATTCGCGGATGAGTCGGACCGGCCCGAGCAGATCGACGTCGAGGGTGCGGGTCCACCCTTCGTCGTCGATCTCGTGGAACAGTCCCTGTGCGCCGGTGATGCCGGCGGATTGCACGAGGATGTCGATGGCGCCGACCGCGGCGGAGGTCTTGCGGTGCAGTTCGGCGAGGTCTGTGGTGTCGGTGATGTCGGCGGCGAAGGCGAACAGCGCACCGTCGGGGGCGTCGAGGGCCGCGGCCGCCTCGTCGAGGGCCTCCTGGTCCTTGTCGCTGATGACGACGGTCGCGCCTTCGGCGAGCAGGAGTCGCGCGGTCTCCCACCCGATGCCGGAGTCACCCCCGGTGATGAGTGCCTTCTTGCCGGTGATCTCGAGATCCATGACAGGTCCCTTCAGTGGTGGTGTGCGGAGGGTTCGGGGAGGACGGCGCGCTCCCCGAAGGTCGGGACACGGCGGCCGGTCGCGCCGGTGCGTACACGCAGGATCGAACCGCTGGCGGGCGAGGCGCGCAGGTCGTCTTCGGTGAGGTTCTCCCGCGCGGTGCCCACCAGGAGCAGGTCGCGGTCGGGGCCGACGAAGGCGACGGAGGTGATGTTCGGCGCGGGCATCGGTACCGACGCGAGCACCCGACCCTCCGGCGACCAGCAGAGCACCTCACCGCCGCCGTACACGCCGTTCCAGAAGCGCCCTTCGGTGTCGAGGGCGAGACCGTCGGATGCGTGCCCGACGAGGAAGGGCTCGAGTTCTCCGAGCGGTTCTCCCCCGTCGCGGTACGGTGCGCGGTAGACGGTCGATGTCGCGGTGTCGGTGACGTACATGGTGCGGCCGTCGCTGGACCACTCGAACCCGTTGGCGACGCCGAATCCGCCGCGCACGAGGGCGAGGGCGCCGTCGGCGTCGACGGTGTAGAGGGCCGCGTCGGGGTCGCCGCGGGTGAGGTCCATGGCGCCTACGACGAACCTTCCGTAGGGATCGACCTTGCCCTCGTTGAAACGGATGCCGCTGTGGGCATGTGTCACGTGTGCGAGGACTCTGCGGATGCCACCCCGCTCGTCGAGGAGCACCACCCGGTCTTTGAGGGCCGCGACGTATCCGCCGTCCACGGCGGGCTGGACGGCGGATACGGGGGCCGGGAGGTCGACGACGATGTCGTCGGATCCGTCGGCCGCACCGTCCAGTCGACCGCGGTGCAGTGTTCCGGCGGTGATGTCGACCCACACCACCTCGGCGGTGCGCTCATCCCAGAAGATGCTCTCGACCAGCACCGACGTCGTGTCGCGGAACACGTCGACGTCGCTGTGGATCTCAGCGGTCACCGAGCACCTCCTCGGGGACCAGCCGCTCCATCGTGAGGGCGGCGTTGACGAGGGCGAGATGGCTGAGGGCCTGCGGCAGGTTGCCCCAGAACGCGCCGTCGTGCTCGGAGATCATCTCGGCGAAGATCCCGACGTCGTTGCCGCGGGCGACCAGATCATCCATCGCGGCGACGGCTTCGTCGTGGCGTCCGACGCACGCGAGGGCACCCGCGCGCCAGAACGCGCAGGCCACGAAGGTGTGTTCCTCGCGGTCCATGCCGGTGTAGCGATACAGCAGCGGGCCGGCCCCGAGTTCGGCGGTCAGCCGGTCGATGGTGCGGGACATCCGCTCCCCCCGGTCGAATCCGCTCTCGGCGTGCAGCAGCACCGACGCGTCGAGGTCGGTGGTGCCCGGATGCATCACGTACGCGCCCGCCTCTTCCGACCAGCCGTGCTCGTGCACCCACGCCTCGACCCGCGTCATCTCGTCGCGCCAACGCTCGACCGGCCCGGGGATGACGCCGAGCTCGCCCAGGTACACGGCGTCGCGGAGGGCCTGCCAGCACCCCATCTTGGAGGACGTGTAGTGCTGTACCTCGGACAGCTCCCACATGCCCGAGTCGGGGTTGCGCCACAGGTCACACGTGCGGTCGGCCATGATGGCCAGGAGCCTCCCGGTCTCGGTGTCCAGCACGTTGCCGGCGTCAACGTAGGTGCGGCAGATCGAGAACAGATCACCGTAGACGCCGAGCTGCAGTTGGTCGTTCGCGGGGTTGCCGGCCACGACGGGTCCGATCCCGCGCCAACCGTCGACGTCGAACTCGCGCGTGCCGTCGATCGTGCCGCCGCCCAGGTCGTACATGACGTGCAGGTCCGGGCCCTGTTCGCGGATGGTGCGCACCAGCCACGAGATCGACGCGTGCGTCTCCTCCCGCAGTCCGAAACGCACCAGGGCACGCGCGGTGTAGGCCAAGTCGCGCACCCATGCGAGACGGTACTCCCAGTTCTTCCCGCCGCGCGGGTTCTCGGGGAGGGAGGTGGTCGCCGCCGCCGCGATGGCGCCGGTGGGCGCGTAGACGAGCAGCTTGAGCGCGAGGGCGCTGCGTTGCACGTGCGGCGCCCACGGTCCGTCGTAGCCGAATTCCCGCGACCACAGCCGCCATTGGTCGACCGTGCGGTCGATACCCCGTTGCACGTTCGCGGGGACCGGGAAGTGCAACGGCTCGCCGTCGGTGGCGGAGATGACGATCAGATGGCGTGATCCTTCGTCGGTGCCGAATCGGCCTGAAATGGCGGGGCGCCCGTCGACGTCGTCGGCGTCGGACTCGCCGTGATCCTCCCCGTCGACGGCGAGGGATGTCGTCCCGACGCGCAGGATGCGACGCCCGTGCACCCGTTCGAGCCAGGGTCCGGCGGTCTGCAGGCGGGTGCCGGGGGTCACCGCCCACGCGAACTCGACGGCACCGGAGATCCCCTCCACGCGCCGCGCGAGCTCGGCCCAGGGCAGACGCCCGGCGACACCGGTGACCATCGTGTCGGTGACCCGGGCACGACCGGAGGCGGTCTCGTAGGTGGTGGTCAGCACGTTGGTGTCGGCCACGTAGCGTCGGGTGACGGTGTACGGCTCGACCGGTTCGAGGTCGATGCATCCCCCGGTTGCGTCGTCGAGGAGACGCGCGAACACCGGCGTGGAGTCGAGGTTGGGCAGCGGCATCCAGTCGACGCGGCCGTTGCGGCCGATCAGCGCCACGGTGCGACCGTCGCCGATGGGCGCGTAGGTGCGCAGGTCGGCGCCCGATGCCGGGGCGGGGTGCGCCGAGGAGATGTCGTGCATGGCACCACGGTAAGAACCCCACCGGGATGCGGCCCGGAGGGTTGCGCGCTCGCCCGCCGGGGGCTAGACGCCGCGCGTGTCGGGCCCGGTGGCGGACCCCCGCGGCGGAAACTAGCAACGAAGCGCCTGTCCTGCAAGCCCGTGTCCGCAGGCCCGCGGCGGGCCTAGCGTCGCATCCGTCCACTCCTCACGAAAGGGAGGTCTCCCATGGCCGATTCCACCCCCACGAAGAACAAGCGTCGCCCCGCGCGCGGCGGCTCGGGCGCCGGCCTGACCGACGAGCAGAACGCCGAGAACGGCTTCACCGCGTCGCAGCAGCTCAGCGAGAGCATGCAGAAGGTGATGGTCGACCTCATCGAGCTGTCGTTGCAGGGCAAGCAGGCGCATTGGAACGTCGTCGGCAAGAACTTCCGCGACACCCATCTGCAGCTGGACGAGATCATCGACGCCGCGCGCGAGTTCACCGACACGATCGCCGAGCGCATGCGCGCCCTCCACGCCCTCCCCGACGGTCGCAGCGACATCATCGCCGAGACCACGACGCTGCCGGAGTTCCCGCAGGGCGAGATCGACACCGCCGAGGTCGTCGACCTGATGACCGAGCGTCTCGAGGCCGTGACCGGCACCGTGCGCGAGGTGCACGACGGCATCGACGAGGAGGACCCCACCAGCGCCGACCTTCTCCACGAGGTGCTCGTGCGGCTCGAGCAGCTGACCTGGATGGTCAGCGCCGAGAACCGCGTGCCCACCAAGCGCTGACCGCACCGCCCCTTCCGACCCCCATCCGCACATCCCACGAGGAGGAAACGCGATGACGAGCATGTACACGATGCAAGATCCCACGACCCAGTTCCCCCGGCCGCCGTTCCCGCCGCAGCAGCAGGACGCGCCGGGCACGATCCATAAGATGGATCCGGCACCCGACCACGGCGAGTCGACCTACATCGGCACCGGTCGGCTTCCCGGCCGGAAGGCGCTGGTCACCGGCGCCGACTCCGGCATCGGTCGCGCCGTGGCGATCGCGTACGCCCGTGAGGGCGCCGACGTCGCCCTCAGCTACCTTCCCCAGGAGCAGGAGCAGGCCGAGGAGGTCGCGTCGCTCATCGAGGCGGAGGGCCGCACGGCGGTGCTGCTGCCCGGTGATCTGCAGGACGAGCAGACCGACATCGATGTGGTCGCGAAGACGGTCGAGGAGCTCGGCGGCATCGACATCCTCGTGATCAACGCCGGCACGATGCCGACGGTGGACAGCATCGACGAGTTCGAGACCGACACGCTCGATCACGTCATGAAGGCCAACATCTACCCGTTGTTCTGGTTGACCAAGGCGGCCTCGCCGCATCTTCCCCCGGGCGCGGCGGTGATCACGACCACGAGCGAGCAGGGCTTCACGCCCTCCCCGTCGCTGGCCGAGTACGCCGTGTCGAAGGCGGGGATCGCCAACTGGACGCGCGCCCTCGCCCAGCAGCTCATCGGTCGCGGCATCCGCGTGAACGGTGTCGCCCCGGGCCCGATCTGGACCCCACTGCAGCCGGCGTTCGTGCCGAACGAGAAGATCGAACACTTCGGTGAGCAGACCCCGATGGGTCGGGCCGGGCAACCGGTCGAGCTGGCACCGGCGTTCGTCTTCCTCGCGTCGCAGGAGTCGAGCTACGTGGTCGGCGAGACGATCGCCGTGACCGGCGGAGTGCCCATCCACTGACCGGCTGCCGCACGCGAGGGGCTCCGCTTCGGCGGGGCCCCTCGTCTGTCGCGTGCGCCGCCGCGGGCCACGGATTCGGCGCGAACCGCATAAAGAATCGCCCGCCCCTGCATCTCTCTTGTGTCCGCCTGCGGAACACATCACCACCCCCACCCCGAGAGGACCACCATGCCCGGGACCATCGAGTTCCTGACGTTCACAGCCACCGCGTCGACGGCGCTGGCCGACACGGCCCTGATCCTGGCCGTCCCCGCGTTGGTCGCGATGATCGCGTTGCTGGCCACCAACCGTGCCGACCTGCTGTTGCTGCCGTTGGGCGTCGTGATCGTGAGCATGCTGATGGCGGCCGTGGGCATCGCCGCCGGGCACTGGTACCCGTTGGCGATCATCGCCGCAGGCACCGGTGTCGCGATCTTCGCCGGCCAGTTCCTCGCCGCGGCACGATCGGCTCTGACCGAGCGCCGAGCCGGCTGAGGATCCAGGGCTCTCGCAGCACGCATGCGATAGCGTTTTCGGGCACCGCCCGCGCCGGGGCGGCGATCCTGCGAGTTCGCCGTACGCGCGTAATGCCCGCGGGCGTCTGTGCATCACTCCATCGTCCGCACCGTGCGGGCGACGACGACTGGGGGCGGGATGTTGGAGGATGCGTCGAGGGCTTCGGACCTCGATCTGGTGGCTGCCACCCGCGACGGTGACCGCGGCGCGTTCGCCCAGTTGTGGCAACGCCACCAGCAGGCCGCCCTCACGGTGGCCGCGTCGATGCAGTCCGGGTTCGACGCGGACGATCTGGTGTCGGAGTCCTTCGCGCTGGTGTATCGCAGCATCATGCGCGGCGGCGGGCCGACGACGGGGTTCCGGGCGTATCTGTTCACGACGGTGCGCAATACGGCCGCCGCGTGGGGACGCGGTCAGCGGGAGTTCGCGGACGATCAGCTCGACGAGGTCGTCGACCCGCGCACCGAGTGGGATGAGACCGACGCCGCTTTGGACCGGTCCACCACGGTGCAGGCGTTCCGCAGCCTCCCGACCCGCTGGCAGGAGGTGCTCTGGTACACCGAGATCGAGAAGTTGAAGCCGGCGGCGGTGGCGGCGTTGGTGGGGATGAAGGCGAACGCGGTGTCGCAGCTGGCATTCCGCGCCCGCGAGGGTCTGCGCGACGCATGGATCCAGGCGCATCTGCGCACGTTGTCGGCCGATTCGGTGTGCCGGTGGACGGTCGAACGTCTCGGTGCCTACACCCGCGCGACGGCGGGCAAGCGCGACACGATGCGAATCGACGCGCACCTGAGCACGTGCGCACAGTGCATCATCGTGGCCGAGGAGGCCCGGCAGGTCGGCTCACGCCTGGCGATCGTGGTGCTCCCGCTGATTCTGGGTTCGACGGCCGCGGGCGGCTATCTGGCGTCGCTGCAAGGGCTGCCGGCGTCGACGCCGCTGGCGATGTCGGCGACGGGCTTCGAGGGCGTTCCGGTGGTGCCGGATCCAGGTGGTGCTTCCGGCGCCGCGGCCGGCAGTGCGGGTTCCGCGGGCGGCTCGGCCGGAGCCGGTGGTGCGGGCGCGTCGGGCGCCGCGGCAGCGGCGGGAGCGGCGGGAGCGGCGGGCGCGGCGGGAGCGGCGGGCGCCGGTGGTGTCCTGGCCTCGGCGCCGGTGATGATCGTCGCGGCGGTGGCCGCCGCGGTGGTGGGCGTGGGCGGGATCGCCGCGGCCACCACCTCGACGTGGATGCCCGGGGCCGCATCATCGGAGGAGGTCGTGGTCGCGACGACCACCGAGGAGGAGACCGACACGACGGTCTCGGACCCGAGCCCGTCGGCGACTCCCGTGTGGCCCACGCCGAGCCCGTCACCGTCCGCGACAGCCGAGAGCACCGCGCCGGAGCCCTCCGCCGACTCCGGTTCGACGACGGATGCGGCGCCACAGCCGGCGCCGCCCGTCGCTCCCGAGCCGAGAGCCGAGTCCACCCCGACACCCACACCCACACCCACACCGGAGCCCGAGCCGACACCAGAGCCGACACCAGAGCCCGAGCCCACGCCGGAACCGACGCCAGAACCCACCCCGACCCCGACACCCGAACCCACTCCGACACCCACACCGACACCAGACCCCACACCGACACCCGAACCCACTCCGACACCAGACCCCACACCGACACCAGACCCCACTCCGGAGCCGGAGCCCGCCCCGGTCGCGTACACGCCGCTTCACATCGCCTCGTCGAAGGTGTACTTCCCGCCGGGGTCGACCGCCCTCCACGTCGACCTCGTCGTGCACGGCACGCCGGGCGAAGCGGTCGCTCTGGTCGTGGACGGCGTGACACGCAGCACCGCGACGGTGGACGATCAGGGCGCCGGCATCCTGGTGTTCCGCCCGACCGTGCTGGATCTCCTCCGGAATGCGACCGTCGTCGTCGACTACCCCGGTGACGACAGCGGTGCGAACGCGGCCTCGACGCGGTTGCGCGCTCTCCTCACCGGGTGATCTCGAACTTTTTCCACGCATCCGCGTAACGGATTCGGCCCGACCGCATCTCTTCAGGTGGGAGGGGCAGAGATGCCCGGGGGAATCGCGTCGCAGGTCCGGTCTGTTCGGGCCTGCGACGCGTGCTTCCCCCGCCGCCTGTCATAAAACCGGCCTCCGATGCAAGGGCCTCTGGATCCGGCGACGACACGGCAGGGTGGTGGCGTGCCTTCCGTTGCGACATCCTCTCTCGCCCCTCACGACAGCCGCCCGACCGGCGATATCGTCGCGGCCCGGCGTGCGTCGGGCATCGCGTGGGCCCGGGTCGAAGACGGCTTCCACGTCGCCAACCGCGACGGCGTCTTCCTCGGGTACCTGGACCGTGAAGCCGACGGCACGTGGCTCGTGTTCGACGGCCGGTCGACCCGCGTGGGCAGCGGGGTGGGGCTGCGTGAGGCGATGGATGTGCTGATCATCCACCACCAGCGTGCCGCGCAGGCCGCCTGAGGGCGCGCTCAGAAGATCATCGCGGCCGGGTCCCGCCAGGGCAGCCGGGCATCGAAGACGACGTCATCGCCGGATTGGGTGACCGTGGCGTCGAGGCTGCTCGTTCCGATGCCGGCCCGCTGGCCGTCGGGGTCGGACAACGTTCCGCGTGAGATCGCACGGACGCGGAGCCGGCCGTCTGCGGCGATCGTGAGGCGGACGAGGGCCGCGCGCGCTCCGGAGTGCTTCACGGCGTTCACCAGCGCCTCGTTGACGACGTCGACGACCTGATCGGCCGTCTCGGCGTCGGTGAGCGCGAGCGCGGCCCGGTCGGAGGTTCGCACGGTGATCTCCATGATCGCGCCCCACGCTCCCAGGATCCGCTCGATCGGTCCGGCGCCGGGTTCGGCCTCACGCAGCACGATCCCGGTCTCCTGTTCCGCGACGTCGCACGCTTGCTCGTCGAGGAGTCGATCGAAGATGTCGTCGGTGAGCCGCCGGAAATCGGCGATGTGTTTGTCGGTGGCGGCCCCCTCGTCGACGTGTGCGGCGAAGACGACGCACCGCCCCTGGACGCCGCCGTGCAGGAGGTCGACGGCGGCGCGGAGCGGGTCGATCGCCCGTGCGGTCTGTTCGGCGACGTCTCGGGCGACCTGTGGGAGGAGTTCTTCCGAGCGGCGCGCGACGTCGCGGGCTTCTTGCACGGCGTCGATGCACAGGGCGAGCACGATGACCATGCCCGGGACCAGGACCATCCCGGTGAGCCCGAGCATCCCGATTCCGGGGACCACGGCGAAGGTCAACACGCACGCGCCGGCGCCGGCGACGAGCCACACGGCGAGGTAGAGGGGCGCGCGAAGGCGGGATCCCCGGGGTGGGATCACCCAGCGCACGAGCGCCCCCGCGGCCAGGTCGATCGCGGAGATCCCCGCCGCTCCCACCAACACGACGTGGGGCCCACCCGCGGCGAAGGAGAACGGGACGGTGCCCACGACGTAGAGCAGCGCCACGAGGAGCCAGGGCGTGGCGACGAGCCGTTCGGAAAGCGATCGTCGCGGGCGCGTGAGCCGCTCGGAGACCTCCGGAGTGGAGACCTCCTCGGCGACCTCGTCGGCACGGCGCTCGATCCGGTGACTCTCGGCGCGCACCTGGTCGGCGTAGGCGCGGACCGTGTCGAAGTCGATGTCACCGGAGAGCATCTGCTCCCGGGCATCCCGGAGGCGGTGCGCGGTGTCGGCGAGGCGGGTACGGGTCGCCTCGGACTGTGTCTGCGCGCGGGCGAGGCGGGTACGCATCGTCGCGAGCGCGTTCTCGAGTCGCTCGGTGGTGACGCGTCGCTGCGCGTATTGGGTGTGGGTGATCGCGACGAGCGAGAACAGCATGAGCGCCCACGTGATGTTGGTGGCCACGCGCGGCCCGAAGTCCCCCTCGCTGCGGGTGTCCCACAGCAGGACCCCGAGCAGGTCGTTCAGGGGGGTCCGGATGGATGCGGCAACGACGAGGGCGACGAGCACGGTCACCGCGCGCACCCCCGGGCTGCGCACGCGTCGTTCGGCGAACGCGGCCGGGGTGACCAGGATCGCGAGGACGACCCAGCCGATCGCGGCGACGACGACGGCCTTCGCGTACCCCTCGGGGGATCCGTGGCTGAAGGTCGGGACGCTGATGAATGTTGCGAGGACGAACGACAGCCCGGTGCTCCATTTGTTGTAGAACGCGCCGCCCGAGACGGCCTCCCACCAGATGGCGGTGCCTCGCGCGGCGATGTTCCGGGCACGCCGAGCCGACTTCTCGACGCCGACACGGGCGCGCGCGAAGACAGGCTCGGGATGAGGCATTCGGGTGACCTTCCAAGCGGTTCGGCCCCAGACTAGCGAATGTCCCCCGATCTGCCTCTCTTGTGTCAGTCTCTCTGTCTCAGCCCGCGGGTCAGCCTGTGCGTCAGCGGCGCGCGCGCATGTCGTGGCGGACCCGCGCGATGACGGTCGCCGCGACGATCAGCACGACCGCGACGATCGCCGCGGTGCCGGTCTCGGGCGAGTAGGGCTCGTCGGTGAACCGGGCGACGGCGACCCAGGCGACCCCCCAGCTGAGCGATGCGGCCGGTGCGAGTCGTCCGCCGCCCCAGAACGCCAGGGCGATTCCGATGGCGGCCGCGGCGGCGAGCACGATCGAGGACCACACCGCCGGAGCGATGCCGAATCCTTCGAAGCCGGTGGCGTAGAAGATCGCGGTGGCGTTGGCGACGGTCGCGATGATCACCCATCCCAGGTACAGGCCGATGGCACCGTCGGCGACGATGGTCTCGACGATGTTCTTCGGCGCGGTGCGGCGCAGGATGACGAAGATGCGGCACAGGACGAACAACAGCACGGCGATCACCGGCAGACTCAACCACAGCAGGTCGGCTTGGACGACGCCGATCCACACGGCGTTGAGGATCAGTGACGCGGCGACCCACCAGCCGATCCGCTCCTGCCGCGCGTCGTGACGTTGCGCGGGGAGCACCTGCCAGATGGCGTAGGCGAGCATGCCGGTGTAGATGACGCTCCAGATGCGGAATGCGCCGGTGCCGGGTGCGACGAGTGTCGAGTCGGAGTTGAGGAACCCCCCTGCGGCCTCTTGGATGGGGGTTCCGAAGAACGCGCCGGATCCGATGAAGGCGGCGATGATGGCGAGTACGGAGCTCACCAGGATGATCACCTGCCGGGTGATCGCCTGCGTGCGGGTGCTGTGGTCACGGTGGGTCTTCGTCGGCGAGGACACGGATACCTCCAGGGCTTGCGGGCGCGGAACGGTCGCGGATGTACGACCGTTCGCTGATGTGTTCCGACCGTAGACCCCGCGTGGATGCACCACCATGGGGCTTGCGTACCGGGGAGTCGGCGGCCATCATCGCCCCCGCACCGCCCTTCGAGCTTCAGCGGGCCCTTCGGGCGAGGTGCGCACGTCGCTCGCGGAGGACGCGCACGCCGGTGCCTATTGCCGCGGCGCAGGCGGTGACGATGAGGACGTCGATGAGCGGCTGCACGTACTGCGCGCCGAGTCCGACGGCGGCCAGGAGCACACTGACGGTGAGCCCCGCGAAGGGCACGAGCAGCAGGTCGACGTTGTCGAGCGCGAGCAGGATCGCCAAGACGATCGCACCAGGGACGGCGACGAGCATCGCCACGTCGGCGATGGATCGTGACACCGTGGCCGCGAAGGTCAGTGTCTCGATGGTGTCGGGCATGGTCTCCTCACTCCGGGTCGCGGCGGAGCAGCTCTCGGATCTCGTCGGGCAGGAAGCTCGGGCGTGCGGGCGGGGCCGGGCGGCGACCGACGCGGATTCACGGCGGGGAGGAGAAGAGCAGCTGCTGGGGCGTCGTGGCCCGCTCCTCCCCACGGGGCCGGGCGCCACAGCGCGCGGCCACGATCGGGTGGCGGCGTCTCGGCGCTGAAGCCCCCATCACGATCGCACGCGGGCTCGTCCGAAGGCGTCGGCGACGGCGAAGAATCGCCCGCGGCGTCACCCGCGGGTGATTCGAGTCGTCGCCCCCTCTTGGATCGATGGCGCCGACCGGCCAGAGTAGGACGCGGGACGGGGCGGGCCCGTCACGATCGGGGGAGGATCCATGCGCAAGCGCACGTCACCGTTGACACTGGCCGCGGTCGCCGCCACGGCGGCCTTGGTGATGACCGGGTGTACGGGCGGGGCCGATGACGACGCGGCGACACCGGTGGCGGAGGCCACAACGACGCCGGGTGCGGTGGAGACCCCCGAGGCGGTCGCGGTGTCGCTGGAAGAGTGCGTGGTGGGCACGTGGCTGATCCCGGAGGCGGAGTTGGTGCGGTTCTACGGCACGCTCTCCGGCCAGATCGACGAGGTGGAGATCGCCCCGTACGGCACCGTCGAGCTGACCCTGTCGGGTGACGGTGCGTCGTCGTACGCCTCCGATTACGGGTTCGACCTGCTCATCGAGGCGGGGGCGACCTCGATGGAACCGAGCGTGGTGGTCACGGGGACCATCAGCGGGGCGTGGAGTGTCTCCGATGACGATCGGATCCTGCTGGAGACCGACGACAGCTCCCTCGAGGTCGATGTGACCGTCGGCGGGCAGCCCATGGATCTGGGTGACCTGACGAACCAGTTCCTCGAACACACGCCGCTGGACAGTTCCGCGGGCGCGGTGACCTGCAGCGAGGAGACGATGGTGGTCCCCTACGAGACCACCGGCGACCCGGTCGACCTCACCTGGGAGCGCATCGCCGGGTGACGCGCGCCTCGCGCACACGCGCGTCAGAACGGTGCGACCGGCTGCGGTGTCGCGCTCGGTTCGGTGTCGCCCGAGGGGTCGGGGATGAACATCACCCGGGGTGGCGGATCTTCGGTGTACTCAAGCCCGGAGGGCGCGGTGAAGTGCAGCCTCCCACCCGGGTGCTGAACGACGCTCCATCCGGCTGCATGTTTCACCGTGTGGTGTCTCTTGCAGAAACGCTCCGAGGTTCTCGACGTCGGTTTTCCCACCGAGGGCATAGTCCTCCCGGTGATCCCATTCGCAATCCCTGGCGGGTCTCCGGCAGCCGGGGAACCGGCATCGCACATCCCGTGCCATCAGATACCGCTTCTGCGCCGCCGTCGCGTGCCGCCGATCCACAGCCAGAACGGCGCCTCCAATGGGGTCGAGGAGCACCCGATCGAACCCGGGAGCGTTCCCGGCGAGGATCCTCGCCGTCTCCGGATCCACCGCGCACCTGCCGTCGAGCTCCGCACCCCCGGTCGTGGTACCGGCGAGGGTCGTCGCCGGCACGGTGACCTGCACGTGCGCGCGGATCGCGCCCAGTCCGCCCTCGACCACGCCGTCGGTCCCGTCGACCGAGGGGGTGGAGGTGAGCATCATGTCCAGCAGCAGGTCCGTGCGGATCTGGTCGAGGGTCCGCACGTCGAACCACACCTCACCATTGACGCCTTCATCCACCCCGTCGGGTCCCGCATTGTGCTCCGAGGTCAAACGCTCGCCGTCACCCTCCGCGGCCACTGGCCCACCGTCACCCTCCGCGACCTCGCGCCGCGCGGCCCGATCAGCGGCCTTGACCGCCTTCCCCTGCCGGGTGAGCCGGTCGTAGACCCCGTGAATCTCGACGGAGGGTCCGATCGCGCCGAGCATCGACATGCCGTCGCGGAGGTCTTCGACCCACACCCGCCGATCCAACACGGCCTTGTCATGCCGCTCCTGCATACTCCGCGGGTTCAGCTTCTCCGCGACCTGCTCGGCATACGACCGCACCCGGCTCGGCGACGTCGTCTCCGCGTAGCCCAGCACGTCTTGCTCGAACACCACCCGCGCGTGCTCATCATCGAGCTCAGCCCCGGCCTCCACGATCACTCGAACGTGTGCCCGTGACACCCGCCCGTCGTGCCATGCCTCCCAGGTGACCGGGAACTGCGTCACCGTCCGGTGCGCGTCGAACAGGTGCGTCTGCATCGTCCGGTCGCTCATCCGCGCGTCGACGGCGAGTTCCGCCGCCATCGACCGCAACGGCATCTCGCGCTCTCGCGTCGAGGCATCACGCAACCGGCCCGTCTGCTCCTCCGCGAGAGCAAACGCGTCCGCGTGGGTCCGCGCGAGATCGGCTTCTGCCGCCGCGATCACCTGACGAAGCCGGTGGGCTTCGGCCACGAGTTCGCGCGTGCGGAGGGCGTCCGCCTCGCGCTGCTCGTCGTCACCCATCACGCCCCGATTCGTTCGTTCGATCTCCTTCGAGACTAGGGAGGGCCACCGACATTCCGCCCTCCCAAAGAGCCGATTGCGGGGGAAATCGATGGGCTTTTCTCGAGCCGCCCCTTTGCCGCCGAGAAACCCCATTTCTGCACCGCGCACGCACCCCCGAAGCACAGCCTGAGCCGTTCTTCCAACAGAGCCACTTTTCTTCCTGTGAACGTAGAATGACGCTATGGCGCTGAACATCAAGGACCCCGAGGCCGACCGCCTCGCCCGCGCTCTCGCCGCCGCCACCGGAGAGAGCATCACCGTCGCCGCGCGCGCCGCGTTCGCTGAGCGCCTGGCACGCGTGCAGGCGCGGGATGCCGCTCCCGACGTCCTCGCCGAACTCGAGAGCATCATCGCGCGAGCCCGGCAGCGCGAAGCTCTCGACGGCCGTTCCGCAGACGAGATTCTGGGATACGACGATGCCGGATTGCCCACGTGACCATCGCGGTCGACACCTCGGCGCTCATGGCGATCGTGCTCGGCGAGGACGATGCGCCGCTGTTCGCTCGCGCGATCGCCGCGAACAGCGGTGACATGTGCGTCAGCGCCGCCACGGTGGTCGAGGCGACGATCGTCGCCGAAGCTCGCCAGGGTGCTGCCGCCGCGCAAGACCTTGCAGCCGTCCTGCGGGAGGCGGATATCCGCATCGTTGCTCTCGACGCCACGCAGGCGACGATCGCCTCGGCCGCGTGGCGCCGCTTCGGCAAGGGACGACACGCGGCAGCCCTGAACCTGGGCGACTGTTACGCGTACGCACTCGCCCGCCATCTGGGCGCCCCGCTGCTGTTCAAGGGCAACGACTTCGCGCAGACCGATATCGCGTCCGCGCTCTGACCGTCGGGGCCCTTCACCTTCCCCATTCCGCGTCAGGGTGGCTCGGTCGACGCCCGTCACCCAGATCATGGCATCGACTCATGACATCGACGAACAGCCTCTTCCCCTCGCCCATGCGACGGAGGAGCCCGCCTTCGCCGTCACCGCAGATCAGCTCAGGTCCCGTCAGCGATCACGCCGAAGATGAACACGTGGAGCGCCTCGACCGTGCGGTCGTTGCAGCCGAAAAGCACCATCCGAAGCCGTCATCGGCCGAGTACAGCGCTGCACACTACGGGTTCCTCACACAGCACTGAAGGGCGGGTCCGGCACCTGCTGTGGCACGGCGACGCCACCACGGACCGTTCCCGATCGCCGATCCTCCGCGTCGGAGACACCCGGGTGCCTCCGGATAATATGCCGCCATGCGTGTGCCGGATGTGCGGTCGGTCCTTTCCTCGACGGAGGGGCTCCTGCGCCGCCCTGAGGGGCCGGTCGACCCGTTGGCGCTTGATCGTCCGGTGACCGGGGTAGAGGTGTACGAGCGGGGATCCGGCGCATCCTATGTCGGCAAGCTCGTGGTGGTCGTGGACACCGTCGACCAACCGGCGCGTATCGAGTCTGCCGTCCGGGAGTGCCGTGACGCGGCGGCGCTCATCTTTCCCCCCGAGACCTCGGTGGCACAGCACGAGGGGGCTCCGCCGATTCTCGTGCGGTCGTCATGGGCCGCGGCGAGCGCTCTGATTCGCGCGCTGGTCGAGCTGACGCGTGACGCAGGGGCACCGACAGGCGGCGCGGGAACGGCGCTGGAGCGGGATACTGCGCTCGCGGTGCATCGACTGGAGAGTGCCCTGCTGGCGCTGCTGGGCGGCACCGCGGATGCCGCGACACCTGCCGCGATCGTCGGACTTCGGCCAGACCTCGACCACCTGGTCATCGCCGCGGACCTCGGAGACGTGCCCTCCGAGCAGTACCGACTCGCTCTCGCGGCCGAGTTCCCCGACGAGCGGAGCGTCCTGAGCGATCGGATGCTGTTCTCGGTTTTGCGCGCCGACGGGGCCGACTCCTCGGTCCGCGTCGCGGAGCAGCTGCGCGCACGGCTGGGACGGGCGATCCGGACGACACGAGACCTGCCGGTGGGCGTCGGTCCGGTCGTGAGTGGAGTCTTCACCCTCCACGAATCCGCCGCCGCGGCTCGCGAGATCGTCCGGGCGATGCGTATCAAACTCGGTGCACCCCCACTGTCCGCGGACGGCGGCGCGCGCGTCGCCGGCGCCGACGATGTCCCGGATGCTCTCGCACTGATCCGGGCGGCGGACGCGCTGCGCTCACAGGGCCCGAACCTTGCCGCACCGCTCATGCGGATCGCCGAGTATGACCGAGTGCACGGGAGCGATCTCCTGCCGTCCGTGCTCGTCTCACTGGAGCATCGTGGCAACGTGACCGCGGCCGCGGGCCGGTTGGGCATCCACGCGAACTCGCTTCGCGCTCGTTTGAAGAGGGTGAGAGAGATCTCCGGGGTCGATCTGGACGAGCCGGTCAGCACCCTGCGCGCGACCGTCGCCTTTCTCGCTTTCCCTGACGCGCACAACACCGCTCGACGCTCGCGATAGAGCCGACACGTCGGCCCGCCAGGCCTCGTTGCGGGCGCCTCACATGTGCACTGTGCCGAGACGGATAGTCCTCCGGTACTGAGACGGCGGGGGGACGAGCGCGAACCTAGCGTGGAATCGTGCCCGTCGATGCCCCCAGCCGCCCCGCGCCCGTCCTTGATCATCGACCTTCAACCGAAAGCGTCGCCTCGCGCCGCGAGCAGGTCGTCCGTGAGGTCGCACGCCGCAGTCTGCTGACCGACACCGAACCGGTGTGTGCTGTGCTCGACCTCGACACGATCGACGAGCTCGCGTCATCGTTGCGCGCTGCGTACCCCGCGGAGGTGACGGTTCTCCACACGATTGCGGCGAAGGCGATTCCCCTCGTCGGCGTCCTGAAGCACTTCCAGAAGATGGGCCTGGGCTGTGAGGTGGCCAGCCCCGGTGAACTCGAACTGGCGTTGGCCGCCGGTTTCGAACCCGACCGGGTCATCTACGATTCCCCGGCCAAGAGCAACCAGGACATCGCCCAGGCATTGGCCTTGGGTGTGCGCTTCAACATCGACAATTTCGGGGAACTCGCGCGCGTCGATCGTCTGATCGCCGAGCACCGCGGAGAGATCCCGTCGATCGGATTACGCATCAATCCGCAGTCCGGCGCGGGCTCGATCGAGGCGATGAGCACCGCGACCACGACGTCGAAGTTCGGGATCGGACTGGCCGACTACCGGGAGGAGATCGTGCGGGCTTTCACCGAGCGCCCGTGGCTTCGGCAGCTGCACGTGCATTCCGGGTCGCAGGGAGTGGCTCTTGAGCACACCGCCACGGACGTGGCCCGTGTGGTCGATCTCGCCGACGCGATCGAGGCCGCCACCGGTGCGCAGCAGGTGGACACGATCGATGTCGGCGGTGGGCTCAGCGTCAACTTCGCGTCGGATGAGACGACGCCGTCGTTCTCCGACCACGCCGACGCCCTCCGTCAGACGGCGCCGGACCTCTTCAGCGGCAAGTATGAGATCGCCACCGAGTTCGGGCGGTCGTTGACGGCGAAGGCGGGGACGCTGCTGGGCCGGGTGGAGTATGTCAAGCAGGCGGGGCCGCGTTCGGTGGCGGTGACGCACATCGGGGTACACGTCGCCGCCCGCTCGGTGTTCATGCCCCAGTCGTGGCCGTTGCGGGTCGAGGTGTTCACACCGGAGGGGACCCGTCGCGAGGGTCCCTCCGAGGTCTACGACGTCGCCGGTCCGGCCTGCTTCGCGGGCGACCTCATCGCGACGGCTCGAACACTCCCGGTGATACAGCCCGGGGACATCATCGCCGTTCCCGACACCGGCGGGTACTACGTGACGAATCACTTCGCCTACAACTCTCTGCCCCGGCCCGCGATCTATGCGAGGGCGACAGTCGACGGCCGACGATCGTTCTCGCTCGTGCGTCGCGGGCAGACGATCGCCGACGTCGTCGCTGAATCGGGCGAGGTGGATCTTGTCGAGATCACGTCAGAAAGCACCGACACGCTCGACGGACGCATTCCTGATGCGCGTTGACACGGCACCGATCACCAAACAGCCCGGCAAGAAGCCGCGGTTGCGGCCGACGAACATCGCCCGCTGGGTGGTGGCGTGCGCCGGTCTCGTGACCGCGGTCGCGGTCTCCCCCGCGGTGGGCGCCGCGATCCAGGGCGACGGCTCCGACCCCGCAGGGTTGTGGGGGCTGCTCCCGATCGCCCTCTACGCCGTTCTGGCCATCTCCGGGATGGGGATCCTGAGTGCGACGCTGGTGGCGTTGGCCGCTGCGCTGTTCCTCAGCCTGCCGACGGCGCCGGAGGCCGCGGCGATTCTCGTCGGCTCGGTGACCAACCAGGTGACCATCATCGGCCTGGTCATCGTGCTCGGCGCCGGCCTCGGCGGTGTTCTTCGCGAATCCGGTGTCGCTCAGATGATCGTGACGGGGGTGCTCCGCCTGGTCGGTGCGCGCGGACCGCGGACGGTCGCCATCGGGATCATGCTCTCCTGCCTGGTGCTGGTCGTCTCGCTGGGCACACTCGCCGGAGCCCTCGCGATTGCCGCCCCGCTGCTGATCCCCGTCGCCGCGCGTCTGGGATACACCCGGACCGCGACGGCGGCTCTGATGTTCATCGGCGGGTGTGCGGGACTCGCCCTCGCGCCGTTCGCGGGCAGCAACGTCGCGATCATGCAGGCGGCGGGCGTCGGGTACGGCGAGTATGTGCTGTACGGCGCGGGGCCGCTGGCGGTGGTGACGCTGTTGGTCGGAATGCTGTGGGTTCCGGTCGTGCAGCGGCGTAGCGCCAAGAACGAGGATTGGTACTCCGCGACCGAGGCGGCGGAGGGGAACCGTGTCATGACGCGGTCCACCCGTGTCGCCACCCTCGTGTTCGTCGTGTTGCTGGTCGCTTCGGTCATCTTCGCGGTCGTCACGGCGATCGGGCTGATCTTCCCGCTCCTGGCCCTCCCGCTGTTGGCGATCGGCGTGGGATTTTCCAGCCGGATGCCGTTGCGGCGGTGGCTGTCGGCGATCGGGGGAGGCATGTGGAGCATGGCCGGCGTGTTCCTGTTGTTCTGGCTGCTGGCGGTGCTGTTCCTCATCATCGATCGGCTCCAGCCTTTCGATACCGTTCTCGCGTTGCTCGGCCCGCAGCTGGAGTCGAGCTCGCCGTTCGTCTTCTCCCTGATCATCGCGCTCATCGGCTGGGTGGGGGTCCCGGGGGCGACGGCGGCTCAGGTGGTGTTGATCGACAAGGTGTTCGGCCCGCTCGCGACACAGATCGGGGTGGGGGCGAACTCGTGGGTGGTCGTCCTCCTGTTCGCGAGCAAGGCCGACACGTACGGCCCGTTCCCCAATCCGAACATGGTCTCCACGATGGGTCTGGCACATTCGACGAATCTCCGGACGATGCTGCTCACCGGTTGGGTCCTGCTGGTTCCCGTGGCCCTCATGTACGTCGCGATGCTGTTCTTCGAGACGAGGTAGAGATGTTCGATCTGTTGATCACGAATGCGCGCATCGTCGATGGCACCGGCGCTCCCGCGTGGAAGGGCACGGTCGCGGTGAGCGACGGCCGCGTCGCCGCCGTGGACGCTGATCCGCGGCTCGCGCACGCGGAAGCGGGCGAGGTCGTCGACGCCGGCGGCGATGTCGTCGCACCCGGCTTCATCGACGTGCACTCGCACGCGGACTTCACCATCCAGGGGTCGCCTGCGGCCGAGAGCCAGCTCGCGCAGGGGGTCACGACCGTCGTCACCGGGAACTGCGGGGCCTCCACGTTCCCGGTGCGCAACCTGGACCTCCTCCGTCAGGCCGGTGCGCAGTTCGACGCGGTCTTCACCGGAGACTGGGCTGACACCCATGGATACGCTTCCGCGACCGATGCCCGCCGGCCCGGGGTGAACGTGGTGCTGCAACTGGGGCATACGACGTTGCGTGCCCACGTGCTGGGAATGACGAATCGTGCCGCCACCGATGACGAGCTCGCGACCATGGCGGAAGAGATCCGCCGCGCGGCCGACCAGGGCGTCCGTGGTTTCAGCACCGGCCTGGTGTACGCGCCGGGGTCGTTTGCGAGCGGATACGAGCTTGTGGTGCTGGCGAAGGCCGCGGCGGATGCCGGGCTTCTCTATTCGACGCATATGCGCAATGAGTCCGGTGACCTCCTTGAGGCCGTCGACGAGGCTCTCCTTGCCGCTCGGGTCGGTGGGGCGTCGGTGGAGATCTCACACCTGAAAGCAATGGGCCCCGCCAATCACGGTCTCCCTCTGCGCGCCCTGGAACGGATCGATGCGGCGAACGCCGCCGGTTTCGATGTGGCGGCGGATGTCTACCCGTACACGGCGTCGAGTACCACGTTGACCTCGCGTCTTCCGGCGTTCGCCATGGATGGTGGCGCACCGGCCCTCATGGCACGCCTGGCGGATCCCGCGGAGCGGAGGCGTGTGGCGGCCGGGCTCGCCTCGCGGTTCGGACGCGACGTCGACCCGGGCGGGGTCGTCATCGCCGCGCTCGGGCCCGCCGCCGGCGACGATTTCACGTGGAGCACGGGATCGTCGCTGGTCGATCTCGGCGAACGGCTCGAATGTTCCCCTGCGGAGGCGGCGTTGCGGGTTCTCGAGGCTCACCGAGGCGCAGTCGCGATCGTCAATCACGCGATGGCCGAGTCCGATGTCACCGCGGTGCTCCGACACCCGCTCGTGTCGGTCGCGAGCGACGGGTGGACGCTGGGTATCAACGGGTCGGGCAGGCCGCATCCGCGGTCGTTCGGGACTTTCGCCCGCGTGTTGGGCGAGTATGTCCGCGAGCGGGGCGTGCTCACCCTCGAAGATGCGGTCCGCAAGATGACCTCGCTGCCGGAGTCGCGCATCGGTCTTTCCGCGCGCGGGGTGATCGCGCCGGGGAATGTGGCCGATCTGGTGCGTTTCGATCCGCAACAGATCACCGACCGTGCGGACTTCGCCGAGCCGAAGCGCCTGGCCACGGGCGTGGCCGATGTCTGGATCGCGGGATCCCGGGCCTTTGGCGGGGGACGGGTTCTCCCGCAACGGCACGGGGCGGTCCTGCACGAGCCACTGTAAGACAACGAACGAAAGGAAGATCAATGGTCGATGCAACCTCTCCGATCGGAGTGATCGATTCGGGGGTCGGTGGGCTGACGACTGTCGCGCAGCTCTCCAAGCTTCTCCCGGGCGAGAACATCATCTACTGCGGTGACAACGGCAACGCTCCTTACGGCAACCGCACGGGTGAGGACATCGCCCACCTCACGACCCGGATGCTGGAGTTTCTCGCCGAACGCGAGGTGAAGATGGTCGCGGTCGCGTGCAACACCATCTCGGCGACCTTCGACACCCCGGGCCTGGCCGGGTACGAGAATCGATTCGGGTTCCCGGTGCTGTCGATCATCCGCGCCGCAGCCGAGGATGTCGTGAAACTGCAGTACACCCGGGTCGGTGTCATCGCGACGGCTTTCACCATCGCGTCGCAGTGCTACCCGCGCCTGATCGACGAGCTCGAGGGCGACATGCAGGTGTATGGGGAACCGAGCGAGAAGCTCGCCGCCCTCATCGAACAGGGCGATCTGGCGAGCCCGGCCATCGATCAGGAGGTGCAAACTCACCTCGACAACTTGATGGGTGCGCACCCGGACGTGAAGGACATCGTGCTCGGCTGCACGCACTACCCGATCGTCGAGGACGTGTTCCAGCGCAAGGCGCCGCATGTCGCGTTCATCAACCCCGCGAAGGCGCAGGCCCGTGCGATCCGGTTGCACCTCAGCGACGCCGGCCTTCTGCACCACGGAGATCACGACACGGTCGGCTCCCTGCACATCAACACCAGCGGCGGGCGGCCGGTGTACGAGACGGTCTTGTCCGAGCTGAACATCACGCGTGACTACACGCTCGACACCGTCGATTTCGGCACCGGCACGGTGCCGTCGAACTCCTGAGGAAAGGACCGGATATGTGTACTCGAGTTGTTTGGCACCACGCCGACGGCGTCCTCGTGGGTCGGAACATGGACTTCCACGAAGATCTGCAGACTAACCTGTGGACTCAGCCCAAGGGCATCTTTCGAGATGACGGCGTGGAGGGGAAGCTCACCTGGACATCGACGTACGGCAGTGTCGTCGCGACGGCATTCGACATGATCTCCGTCGATGGCCTCAACGACGTCGGCCTCGCCGGACACGTGTTGTGGCTTGCGGAGTCCGACTACGGCACTCCGGATTCGACGCGGACCCAGCTGAGCCAGGCGACCTGGCTGCAGTACTACCTCGACAACTTCGCCACCGTGGCCGAGGCGGTCGAGTGGACCGAGTCGACGGACGTGCAGGTCGTGCAGATGATCGACCCGACCGGCGGCAAGCCGCCGGCGATCCACCTCGCACTCGACGATTCGACCGGTGATTCGGCGATCATCGAGTATGCCGACGGCAAGCCGAAGGTCTACCACAGCGCCGACTACACGGTGATGACGAACTCGCCGACGTACGACCATCAGCTGGAACTCGTGAAGACGGTGACCGGGCTCGGGGGTGCCGCCCCGCTCCCCGGGTCGACTCTTGCCAGCGATCGCTTTGCACGCGCGTCGTACTACGTTTCGCGGCTGGAACAGCCCCGGAGCGAGCTTCAAGCGATCGCGGGCATGTTCTCGGTCATCCGCAACGCGGCGCAGCCGTTCCGCGAGCCGGACCCGGGCAAGCCGGACGCGTCGCAGACGCTGTGGCAGGTCGTCGCCGACCTCACGAACAAGCAGTATGTGTTCGAGTCGACGACGCGCCCCAACACGGTGTGGGTGGACCTGGCCAAGGTGGATCTGAGCGCCGGCGCACCCGAATGCAAACTTGACCTCGTGGATGAGCTTGCGGTGCAGCACGGCATCGCCGGCGAGGTCAGCGACAAGTTCGTCGACGCCGGGAAGCTGAACTTCCTCACTCTGGAGATGGAGAAGCAGATGCTGGCCGCGGCGCACGCGCCGGGGTCGGCGGGCTGACGCCCCGGGCGCGCGGCGTGCCTTGCGGCCGCGCCGCGCGCCCGCTCCACGACTACTCCCCGAACAGGGCCCCTACTCCCACACCCCGTCGGTGAGGAACCGTTCCATCCGTGCCGTCCACGGCGCAAGGTCCATCCCTTGCGCGGCGACCCAGGCGTCGTCGTAGTAGGTGTGTGCGTAGCGCATGCCGCCGTCGCAGATGAGGGTGACCACCGACCCGGTCTGCCCCGCCTCCAACATGCGCGCGATCAGCTCGAACGCTCCGACGAGGTTGGTGCCGGTCGATCCGCCGGCCCAGTGCTGGGTCTTGTCGCGCAGCAGCCGGATCGCGGCGATGGACGCGGCGTCGGGCACCTGCAGCATCTCGTCGATGACGCTCGGCACGAACGAGGGTTCCACCCGGGGACGCCCGATCCCCTCGATGCGCGAGCGCTCCCCCCTCACGACCGTGCGGTCGCCGAGCCGCCAGGCGTCGTAGAACACGGATCCTTCGGGGTCGACGACGGCGACGCGGGTGTCGTGGCACCGGTAGCGCACGTAGCGTCCGAAGGTGGCGGAGGTGCCGCCGGTGCCGGCGCTGACGACGATCCAGGTGGGGATCGGATGCCGTTCCAGCGACATCTGGTTGAAGACGCTTTCGGCGATGTTGTTGTTGCCGCGCCAGTCGGTGGCGCGTTCGGCGTAGGCGAACTGGTTCAGGTAGTGCCCGCAGCAGCCTTCGGCGATGCGCTCGGCTTCGGCGTACACCGCCATGGGTTCGTCGACGTAGTGGCATTCGCCGCCGTAGAACTCGATGAGTTCGATCTTCTCCTGGCTGGTCGTGCGGGGCACGACGGTCACGAACCGCAAGCCGAGCATGCGGGCGAAGTACGCCTCTGACACGGCGGTCGACCCGCTGGATGCTTCGACGAGCACCGTTTCGGGGCCAACTTCTCCGTTGACCAGTCCATAGAGGATCAGCGAGCGTGCGAGCCGGTGCTTGAGCGACCCGGTGGGGTGGACCGATTCGTCTTTGAGGTAGAGGTCGATCCCCCACTCGGCGGGCAGCGGGAAGACGTGCAGGTGGGTGTCGGAGGTCCGGTTCGCGTCGGCCTCCAGCAGATGGATGGCCTTGACGACCCACTCGCTCCGCTCGCTCACCCCTCGACGGTATCGCGAAGCTCACCGCATATCCCCACCGGCTCCGCAGGATCGTCCATGTCTGACACAGCTTCACCCATGTGATGCACCGGTTGCCGACGCTTAGTCTCGGTGCGCACCAGAACAGACGAGGTTGTCTCGTCCGCATCGCAAGGGAGCATGTATGTCCATTTCTTCTCACCGCCGCCGCCGCACCCTGGGTGTCGTCGCGGGTGCCGCGGCGCTCACTCTGGCCGTCGCCGGCTGCTCGGATTCCAGCGACGGGGGCGGTGGGACCGCTGAGGATCCGGTCGAGATCACCTTCCAGTCGTGGGTGCCGAACATCGACCGCGCCGTCGATGCCTTCAACGCTTCGCACGACGACATCCAGGTGACGCTCGAGACGATCACCGCCGGCCCCGACGGCGGATACGCCACGATGCTGTCGGCGGTGCAGGCCGGCGACCCGGCCGATGTCGTGCAGCTCGGCTACGACGCGATCCCCGACTTCCTCATCAACGATGCTCTCGAAGACATCACCGACTACGTCGGCGACTCCGAAGGCCTGTTCGTGCCGTGGCAGTGGCAGACGGGCGTGTTTGACGACCGCGTATACGCGGTGCCGCAGGCCTCGGGCCCGCTCGGGCAGTTCTACCGCGCCGACATCTTCGACGAGCTCGGTATCGCCTACCCCGAGACCTGGGACGAGTACTACGAGGCGGCGAAGGTCATTCGCGCATCCGACCCCGACCGCTACATCACGGCGTTCGCGTTCAATCAGGCCCCGTGGATGATCGGGCTGGCTCAGCAGGGCGGCGCGACGTGGTTCGGCATCGACGGTGATGCGTGGACGGTCGACATCGATGGCGAAGACACGATGAACGTCGCAGAGTTCTGGCAGAAGCTGATCGACGAGGATCTCGTGAAGATCGAGGCGGACTTCTCGAACGAGTGGAACGCCGACCTGCAGAACGGCAACATCCTCACCTGGATCTCGGGCTCGTGGGCCGACGCGATCCTGCGCGGCACCGCCCCCGATACCGCGGGCGACTGGCGCGTGGGCGCGATGCCGCAGTGGGAGGCCGGGGAGAACGTGTCGGCGACCTGGGCCGGCGGTTCGGCGAGCGCCGTGCTGAAGGGGTCGAGCAACCCCGAGGCCGCCGCGGAGTTCGCGGTGTGGCTGAATTCCGACCCGGAGAGCGTGAACATCCTCACCAATGTGGGTGCCGGCTGGCCGGCGATCGCCGACACGAGCCAGATCGAGGCGCTGCAGGACGACCCCGAGGTGTTCGAGTTCTACGGCGGACAGGACATCTGGGATGTCTTCGCCGAGTCGGATGCGAACGTGGACACCTCGTGGGTGTGGCCGCCGCTGTCGTCGACGCTGTTCGCGTCGCTGACCGACAACGTCAAGGCGGCGGTCGATTCCGGCACGCCCCTGCCCGAGGCGTACGAGCAGACGCAGACCGACATGGT
The DNA here is from genome assembly GCA_002703245.1 of Microbacterium sp. Taxonomy (GTDB): domain Bacteria; phylum Actinomycetota; class Actinomycetes; order Actinomycetales; family Microbacteriaceae; genus Microbacterium; species Microbacterium aquimaris. The sequence goes on along the minus strand of NZTV01000083.1, from coordinate 4,609 downwards.
AGATGCACTCGAGGAGCGCGGCATCTCGGTCGACTGACCCTGGGTGGGGGTGTGCCGCACGGCGCACCCCCACCTCTCGCTTTCCTTTCCGTTTCGATCGAAGGCCTCCTGTGACCACGGCATCTGTCTCTGCCCACAGCCCCGGCTCCACCCCCGCCCCCATCCGGCGGCGCACGCGGCCGCGTCCGGCATTGTGGGTTCTCGTCTTCCCGTTCGTTGTGATGTTCGTGCTGTTCTTCGTCGCGCCGATCGTGTTCGCGCTCGTGCAGAGCATGTTCGCCACGCGCAGTTCCGGGCTGGGCCTGGGCGCTCCGGAGACGGTGTTCGTCTTCCTCGAGAACTACGCCCGCGCGTTCGGTGACCCGGCGTTTGTGGCGAGCCTCGGGCGCCTGCTGGTGTTCTCGCTCATCGAGGTGCCGCTGATGGTGTTCACCGCCCTGTCGTTGGCGCTGCTGATCGACAGTGGGCGGGCGCGGGCGCCGCGGTTCTTCCGCGTGCTGTACTTCGCCCCGTACGGAGTACCCGGCGTGATCGCGACCCTGCTGTGGGGCTTCCTCTACGTTCCCGCGACCAGCCCCGTGCTGCAGGTGCTGGCGAGTGTCGGAGTCGAGGTGGATCCGCTGTCGAGCGGCAATGTGCTGTTCGCGATCGCGAACATCGCCCTGTGGGGCTTCGCCGGGTACAACATGGTCATTCTTCTGGCGGCGCTGGATGCGATCCCGTCGGAGCTGTATGAGGCGGCGCGGATGGACGGCGCGTCGGCCTGGTCGATCATGTGGAACATCAAGCTGCCGCTGGTGCGCCCGTCGATCATCCTCGTGACGGTGTTCACGATCATCGGCACCTTGCAGCTGTTCGTCGAACCTCTCGTGCTGGCGCCGTTGACGACGGCGATCAACTCCACATTCACCCCCAACATGGCGGCCTACAATCAGGCGTTCGCACAGGGCAACCCGAACCTCGCGGCGGCGATGGCCGTCATCGTCGCCCTCATCGGGTTCGTGTTCTCGTTCGGATTCCTCCGCCTGGTCAACCGGAAGGGGAACCGCGCATGGTGACCACGCAGAGCGCTCCCGCCACCACGAACGTCCCGGGTGTCGCCCCGCAGGCGCACCGTCGCCGGCGAGGCGGTCGCGAGGGCACGGTCGGCGGTGCCGCCGCCGTCAACGTCGTGTTGATCGTCGCGGCGATCTACTTCCTGCTGCCGCTGGTGTGGGTGATGGTCGCGGCGACGAAGTCTCCCGGCGACCTGTTCAGCTCGTTCGGCCTATGGTTCTCCGACAGTCCGCAGGCGTGGGAGAACCTGGCGACCCTTTTCACGCAGGACGGCGGGATCTTCACACGCTGGGTGCTCAACAGCATCCTGTACTCGGGCGCCGGGGCGCTCGTGGCGATGGTGTTGTCGGCCGCGTGCGGGTATGCGATCGCGAAGTATTCGTTCTGGGGTCGCGAGGCCCTGTTCTCGACCATTCTCGGCGGTGTGCTCGTGCCGGCGACGGTGATCGCGCTTCCCCTGTACTTCCTGCTGAACACGGTGGGTCTGACGGGCACGTACTGGGCGGTGCTGCTGCCGAGCATGGTGAGCCCGTTCGGGGTCTACCTCGCCCGTATCCACGCGAACGCCAGCGTCCCTGACGAGATCATCGAGGCCGCCCGCATCGACGGCGCCGGAGACCTGCGCATCTTCGCGACGATGGCGGTGCGGATGATGAGCCCGGCCCTGGTGACGATCTTCCTGTTCCAGTTCGTCACGATCTGGAACAACTACCTCCTGCCTCTCGTGATGCTCAACGACACGAAGACGTTCCCCGTCACCCTGGGCTTGACCCTCTGGAACTCGCAGACACAGCGGGATCCGATGTTCTATCAGCTGGTCGTCACCGGTTCTGCGGTGTCGGCGGTGCTCCTGGTGGTGCTCATGGTCGCGATGCAGAGGTTCTGGCGCGCCGACCTCACCGCCGGCGCCACGAAGGGCTGACTTGCCCTCAGCCCTTGCGGTGCTCGCGGTAGGCGCGGGGGCTCACGCCGTGCATGCGGCGGAACTGCCGGGAGAAGTAGAACGCGTCGTCGAACCCTGTCGCACGACCGACGTCGGCGACGGTCATGTCAGTGGTGTCGAGCAGCACGCGTGCCCGCGCCATCTTCAGCGCGTTGTGATGGGCGAGCACTCCCCCGCCGGTGGCGTCGCGGAACAGGGCGGCCAGGTGTGAGGGCGACAGTCCCACCATCGCGGCGAGCTCCGGAACTGACACGCGCCCGTCGATCCGCTCCTCGAGGTAGCGCATCGCACGTTCGAGCGGCGTACCGTCGACGGCCAGGCGTCGGTCGACGGCGAGCTGCGTGAACAGGCGCCAGGCCATGCCGGATGTCGCCACGAGTCGCGCGGGTGTGGTGTCGCGAGAGAGAGCCCGAGAGATCTCATCCAGCAGGGCGGTCGCCTTCTCCACGCTCCGCAGCGACAGGGTGACGTGGCCGCCGTCGACGCCGCACGCCTCGACGAGCTCGGCGACATCGGTTCCACGCACATGGCACCACCAGATGGTCCAGGGATCCTCGGGCGCCGCGCCGTAGGCGTGCGGAGTGCCCGCGGGGATGACGATCGCCGTCGAACTCCCCACCCGCGTGCGGACGCCCGCGACGTCGACCCATCCCGCGCCGGCGACACACACGATGACGATCGTCTCGGGAACACCGCTCGGGCGATGCCGGCCGTGATGCTCCGCGCGGGGAAAGTACCCGGCGTCGGTGACCGTCATGCGGCGGGTGACCCCGCGCGCGAGCGCCGTCTCGACCTGCGGGCGGGGCACGACGCTGAGGAGCTGGTGCTCAAACCCGTCGGGCCGTTCGAGGTGTGCGCCGTCCACCGCGCCATTGTCGCACCACCCCCACGAGCTCGGGACGGGTCGCCGTCGAACCAGGTCCCTCGCCAGCGGATCGTCCAGGTCGGGGCGCCCTTCGACCATGGTGAGTCCGTCCGCGTGCGGGTTAGCGTTCACGGGTGACACGCAAAGACGACGCCCTGAGCCGCATCCTCCTGCCCGAGCCGCCCGCCGAGCAGGCGGCGATCCTCGCCGACGGCGGCGTGGCCTGCTGGAGCGAGCCGGTGTGGATCGACACCTACGACCCGGGCGACCCCGACCCCTACCCGCTGTTCCTGGACCGGAGGGTCTACCAGGGATCGAGCGGGCGCGTGTATCCGCTGCCGATGATCGACGCGGTCTCGGCGGAGAAGAGGCCGCGACAGTGGCACGCAATACACCTCGAGAACGCCTTCGTGCGGCTGATGCTCCTCCCCGAGATCGGCGGGCGCATCCACATCGGGTTCGACAAGGTCGCCGGCTACGACTTCTTCTACCGCAACAACGTCATCAAACCGGCCCTGGTGGGGCTCGCCGGCCCGTGGATTTCGGGCGGCGTGGAGTTCAACTGGCCGCAACATCACCGCCCGGGGACGTTCCTGCCGGTGGACGCACGCGTTGAGCGAGAAGATGACGGCGCGGTCGTGGTCTGGCACAGCGACATCGACCCCCTGCAGCGGATGCGCGGAACGCACGGCATCCGCCTGCGGCCGGGCTCGTCCCTCATCGAAGCCGACGTGCACCTGCACAACCGAACCGATGCGACGCAGACCTTTCTGTGGTGGGCGAATGTCGCCGCGGCCTCGCACGAGCACTACCAGTCCTTCTTCCCCGACGACGTGGCCTACGTCGCAGATCACGCGCGACGCGCGGTCTCGGCGTTCCCGCGTGCGGATCGGCCGTACTACGGCGTCGACTATCCCGCCCTGGCCGCGGAGCGCGCCGACGCCGACCTCCTCGACGTGTACAGCAACATCCCCGTGCCCACGTCGTACATGATCACCGACACTGACGACGCGTTCTTCGGCGGATACGATCACGCCGAAGACGCCGGATTCGTACACTGGGCCGACCCGGCGATCTCTCCCGGCAAGAAGCAATGGACGTGGGGAGACGGTGAGATCGGCCGCGCCTGGGACGCGCAGCTGACCGACAGCGACGGCCCTTACGTCGAGCTGATGGCGGGCGTCTACACCGACAATCAGCCCGACTTCGCGTGGCTGCTGCCCGGGGAGACCAAGCGCTTCCGTCAGTACTGGTACCCGATCCACCGAACGGGTCCGGTGCGACAGGCGACGACGGATGCCGCGATCGCGGTGGATGCGACTCCGGGCGGCACGCGGATCGGGGTCGCGGTCACCCGGGCTTTCGACGGGCTCGCGGTGTCGGCTGCCGTGGGCGAAGACGACGTGTGGCAATGGACCGGTGAACTCTCCCCCGCCGCGCCGCTGGTGCAGGTGATCGATGCCGGGTCGGGTGACGCCACCGACGTCGATCGTGTGACACTGCGCCACGGCGACGTCGTGCTGGTCGAGTGGCGTGCGCGTGATTCGACCCACGGGGAGCCGTGGGTCGCGACCGAGCCCTCGGCGCCGACCGATATCGCCTCGGCCGATGAGCTCCTGGTCACCGCGACGCACCTGCAGCAGTCCCGGCACCCGACGCGCGATGCCCTCCCCTACCTGCGCGAGGCGCTCCGGCGTGACCCGGGTGACACCCGCGCCGCCACCGCTCTCGGCGCATGGCACCTC